>NZ_CP035492.1:1982500-2337500 GCF_004135365.1 Paenibacillus protaetiae
GTGTTTGCGACAGGAATTAGAGTATATCATGTTTCATTTTTGAGTGTCAACCATTATTTTTTTCACTCTCGCAAATTACGAGAGGATTTATGAATGATAACTTCTCATAACCGGCTGCCGTTTCAGCAACGGAAATTATCTTATCATCCTGGGATCGGAGAGTCAATAGTTTTTTCAAAAAAATCATAGAAGGCTGAAATCAATGTTCGTTTTGCCCCACTGTTAGCCATGAACTTCGCTGCACAAAACGTATCTATTCATGCTCATTTGCAGAACATTGACGCCGGCCATTCGCCCGCCTCTTATCACATGAATCAGACGGTTTCCTTCTTAAATAAGGCAAGCCTGCCTCTTAGTACTTACTCTCAGCCAATAGACTCTCCTGGTGGGAACCGTTTCAAATCATCCGAAGAGACGCCCTGCATATGAAAGGTATACAGCTCCATTACGAGTTCTGCCAGGCTGCTTTGATTTTGACTTCAAAGCAGCCTGTGAGTACAAATTCCTATTACTTGCTTTTTTTATGCCAACATCCTCAGCAGTACCGTCACTGCCTTTGGTTTTGTCGTTTTATCGGCAGGAACAGATACGTTTAACTGCATACCAACGCCCGCTTGCACACGTGTTGCCTCGTTCTTCAGCCGCCTTCAGCAGGCGATGCGTCGGCTGATTGGTCTATGAGGCAAACAGTCTGATGTTACGACACGTAACCAAATCCCAGAATGGTAAAGTGTTTGTCCTCATGACCGGATGCCATCCTGATTTCCACCGTATGCTCCGTTGCAGCTTGCTCGTTAAACAAAATTACAGCATTGCAGTGCGTCCAGTTATGGATGTGCGGATCCGCCGTCAGCTTTTGCAGTCCATCTACCCAAATATCCGCACTTCCAAATTCGATGTTACCGGAGTCCTTAAAGATCAGGATGAGGCGCTTGCACCGGATTGTCATTTTGAAGCTGCCCCTCCCGGATTCCCCCTTATGCATCCAGTTATTCGGGAATTGCGGCGTTCCATACGGATGATCATCCATTTCAACGCTTTGCAGATCGGCATCCGTTCCATTGAAGCTGCCAGGATCTATGCTGGCAATATCGTCTATCTTGCTGCGATCCAGCAAACACGTATGGATGAAGTCATTGCCGATCATCGCCGGCTTATCTGTTACGATGTCACTCAAATCCGGTGCGGAACGCTCGGTTTCAGCAAACAAGAAGCCAAGACAATCCGCCATAACCTGATGCCCGGCATTGGTTGGATGATATGTATCGTAGAAAAACTGCCTTTTGGAAATAATGTTTCCTTCTGTCTTGGTTAACCGAAACTGCTCTACTACTGCGTCCTTTACACTGACCATCGGAAGATCGTAGTGTTCTCCTACTGGAGCAAGCCGGTCCTGAAGATTCCAGTCATTCAAAAACACGCTGAACAATAATATTACGGCAGGTTTATTGGCAGAGGTGAGCGCTTTTAATGTCAGGCTCTCGTAACAGTTGCCTTTTGTTTCGTCTCCTTCGTCATTGACTGCAAATTCAACAATCACAATATCCGGATTCACATCCCCGTTCCTGAGAATATCCCGATCGTAACGGACGATCCCCAGCTCCGACGGTGTTCCGCCCACTCCTGCTTTAATCAGATGAATATGGCCGCCGTCGTCTTTGCCGAACATTTGCTTAAAGATGGCATACGACCGATAAGCATAACATTCCGTATGGATCGGCTTGGCTCCCGCTCCTTGCGTGATCGAGCCGCCGATGTAGGCGATCGTGACATCCTCACCCCGCTTTGCTTTGTCGATCGCCGCTTTCAATCTCTTGTTGTTGCCTTTGTTTAATAGAGACTTGGCGATCATCTCCCGGTAGGATTCCGATCTGAAATCAACCGGCGGCTCAACCTGAAACTCGGGCACTTGATACCCTTCATTCAGGTAAAAAATAATGCTTACTGTCGCCAGTGTGCCTTCACGCTCGAATTCGAAAGCGAACTTGCCGGGTACATCGTCATCCGGCGACCAATCGTATTCCTCCAACGTCAAAATCGTTTCCGAACCGTCGGTCTCACACGGAATTCTAAGCCGCGTACCTGTTTCGTATTTGCTCGTTACTCCCCAATTTTCAAGCACAAAAAAAACGCCTGCCGATTCTTGTTCATTTGACTTGACGGAAATTCCAATACTGTGAACCAGGCGTCGAAACCCGCTGCAGCTCTTCAGATGTTCAAGAATGGCCTCATCCGTAATACCGCCCGCAAATCTAGCTTTGTCTATGAGCCGCCCTTCCAAATATATCTCTTGCGAGAACTTTCCGTCGGGGCGAGCAGTTGCTTCGATAATCGTATCAAACATAATAAAAAAACCGCTTCGTTTTTCAACCGGATCTTTTGGGGCAACCGGACCTCCGTTGACGAATTCATTCAACTTCAGGTCTGTTGATTTATTGTCAGTCAGTGGGATCAGCCCTCTCATTAGGAATGCTGCAATAATAGCATGCTTTAAAGCTTCTTTCGACTTTTTTTTGCGGGAATCCCGGCTTGATGGTCTGTCTGAAATCGTTCCTTTCCAAGCGAACTTACCCGAGGAGGACTTGTAACGTGAACACCGAAGCTTACGCAAAACATTAACGCCAGGAGACCAGCCCCTGGCGTTAATTGTCGCTACTGTTCTTGTTCAGGCACACCTGATGCCAATCGTCAAATTTTGAACATTCCCATTAAAGGCATAATCGTCTTCACCATGTTCATGCCGACCTGTAAGGTTGGCATGAACTGTTTAAATGATCCGAATCCCCCGCCCGGCTGCCCTCCGCCTGCCGGACCAGAAGCAATGGATGGGCCTTCAGCTGCCGCAGAGTCCCCCGCCCCTCCCGCTCCGGCCGGTTCAGGCTGACCGGAAAACATCGGTTTAAATAAGTTTGTTGCCATGGAACCAAACGAATTGAGCGCTCCGATTCCCCCTATCAAGGAATCCAGTATTCCCGACACTTGAACTTCCGGTGTCTTGGAACGGTTGGACAAACTTATTCTCCCGCAATGTCGGGATTCAGCAAGACTCAGCTTATGATCATGAATCGCTTTAACCGTTCCGACATAGCAGTTCCCATCGCCTAATACCACGCAAACAGGCTGCCCGATCAGACGATTAGCTTCTTTGACCGCATGTAATCTTCCTTTAGGCTCTCTTTTTTTAGGAGCTTTCCTGGATGCCATGGGATCCCTCTTTTCACAGTTTGTACGCACTTAAATGAAGAAGAAAGGCAATATAAACAGTGATGCTATGATTGCAAATGAACAAAAGAAACAACCGCCGCCGTAACCGCCGCCAAAACCTCCATCGTAACCGCCGTAGCCTCTGTAGCCGCCGCCATAATAACCGGACAGTTTGGCTTTATGGCTGGAGCGAGCTTGTTTAGTGGAATACTTACCGTTCCGAACGGACGACAAAGATAAAGGCTTTTTGTCAAAAACACAGTTCTCAAACATTAACTTCCCGTCTCTTACCCCCTTTATTGTTCCGATAAAATGCCTTCCGTCATGCGTGAACGCACTAACCCTCCGTCCGATGTACGGATAAACCGTCTTACGGCAAACCGGATAAACTTCCTGCATACTTCATTCCTCCTAACCTGCTATATGCTAGACTATGAAACTATCGGCGATAAGGTTTGTATGATTGTCTAAGCCATAACATGAAAATAATTGCGGGAGCTCCCAAAAAACAGCGAAGAATGGGTGCAGTCATGAAGGAGGTGGTGCATAACATATCGGAAGAGGTGAGGAAGAGTTGGATTACCATACATTGTTGGCCCGGCTCGGTGAAGGAAGCGCACATCCGGGAGGTTTCCAAGCGACAAAACGATTCATCAGACAAATCGGCTTTCCGCGCGGCACCAAAGTCCTGGAGGCAGGATGCGGAACGGGGCGGACAGCCTGTTATTTAGCCAGCTTAGGCTGCAAGGTGACAGCCATAGACCGGAACGAACATATGATTCAAAAAGCGGTGCATCGTGCGAAGCAAAACGGAGCACGCGTACGTTTCCTGCAAGCGGATGCCGCTTCCATGCCTTTTCCGGATGAGACGTTTGATGTTATTTTTACGGAATCGGTTACGGCCTTTACGCAAGGAAACTCCGCTATACGCGAATACTTGCGAGTGTTGAAGCCAAAGGGCGTCCTGTACGACCGCGAGCTGGCATTTGCCAAACCATTAACCACGGCGCAAAAGAAGGAGCTACAGTCTTTTTACGGGCTACATCATCTGCGAACCGTCCCGGCATGGTTAAGGCTGATGCGAAAATCAGGGTTTCACCAATGCTCCGCGTCCAGATTTTCAAAGCTGAAAAAAACGGCCAATGACAACGATCCATTCCGGGTGATCGACCACGAGCTGTTTGCAAAACCAGATGCAGTAGCCATGATGATGAACAATGAACGCCTGATGAGCAAATACTCCCGTGTGATGGGCAGCGTTGTCATTACGGCTCGGAAAACCTGATCATAATATATAAAGCTGTTATTAAAACAAAAAACACCTTCAAAAGAACTCCCTCTCATTTCACGATGCAGAAGGAGCGTGTTCTTTTGAAGGTGTTTTGATATGCGCTCTCGCGCATTAATTGACTCTATGCCCATAAAGTTATCGGCCTTTTACTCCTCTCGAACGCCATTTCCCCATCGGATCGCCCAATTCTCCATCTCCTTAAGCGCTGCTTGAAAGTCCCTCCCTTTATCCGTCAAGGAATATTCGACGGTCACAGGTACGGTTGGAAACACTTCGCGATGAACGATACCATTGCTTTCCAATTGCCGTAGCACATTCGTCAATGACTGCGTTCGCACGACAGCAACATCCCGCAGCAATTGCTGGAATCTTCGTGGTCCTTTGTGCAGTTCAGCCATAACAAGAAAGGACCATTTTGCACCCAATATTTCCAGGACCGAGCAAATGTGAGAATATCCCGATTCATTAGGGTGCTTTTCCTCAGCCGGGAGCTGCTGTTCATTCGTTAAATTATCCATATAGCCACCTCTACTTACTAATTTGTAAGTTAGTCTGTTTTTTTGGATTACATCCATTTCATTTGCTCTCTTACATAAATAAAGCATCTTAAATATAATGCAATCAATAGACCTGAAGGGATTTGATAATTGGATGAAAACAAATGCATTTGCGATCTATATTCTCGCTATTGGTGTGTTCTTTACCGCTACATCCGAATTAGTGGTATCAGGAATTTTACCTCTAATCGCCAAAGATGTAAATATTACCTTAGCCGTTGCCGGCCAGCTTATTACCGCCTATTCCTTGTCCTTTGCAGTAGCCACTCCGCTACTCATCGTGCTGACAAGCCGCGCAAACCGGAAGCTAGTGCTCGTTGGTTCGCTTGTATTTTTTATCGCTGGAAGTGCATTATCCGCGTATAGCCCAAACCTCGAGACGTTATTGGCTGCGCGTGTAGTGCTTGGAGCAAGCTCAGGCATGTTCCTCGTTGTTTCATTAGGCATTGCCGCAAAACTCGTGCCAGCCGATAAACTTGGCCGTTCTATCGGAACTATTATTTTAGGCTTCAGCAGCTCGATGGTACTGGGCGTGCCGCTTGGCATCGCCATAGCCGACTGGTGGAATTGGCGGGTTATCTTCATCCTGTTAGGTGCACTTAGCGTCCTAGCCGGTGTAGCCATTGTACGCCTCTTGCCTGATGTGGAAGGCGATGATCCGGTTCCAATCTCGCGTCAATTGAAACAAGCGGGCCATGCGGTTATTCTTTTTGCCTTATTCATTTCATTGTTTCGTGAAGGAGGAAACTCTGTTTTTTTAACCTACATCTCGCCTTATATGCAGCAATTGCTAGGCTTCGAAACAGCGGATATTGCTTTCATGATGCTCGCTCTCGGCGTAATTGGCGCTTTTGCCTCCCGGCTAGGAGGCAGCATAGTGGACCGCTGGGGAGCTTCACGCGCGCTGGGCGTTTTCATCTCCATTCATCTGCTGGCTTTAGCCCTTCTGCCTTTCCTATCATTCTCTACCCCGCTCGCGGTCGGGCTGATCGTCATCATGTTTATCGCGTTATTCGCTTCCGGTCCAGCCGTACAGAGCTATATGATTCAGCAGGCGCCTAAATCGGCCAACTTCGTTCTAAGCTTGAACACCTCTGTCATCCATCTGGGCATTGCAGGCGGTGCGGGTGCAGGCGGATATTTGGTGAGCGGAACAGCTACACTGCAGTACCATCCTTGGCTTGCTGCCGGGCTTGTTGCACTCGGTTTAATAGCCGCGCAAATCAGCTTTGCGCTGGGCCGGAAGAACGTCAGAAATACCGAGTAACCGATGCGGGTATGGGCAGCCTTCAGGGATGTTACGTCCTGATTCATACAAAAAAATCCCCGGAACCTTAATCGGTCCCGAGGATTGTTGGATGGAGCTAGGCGGAATCGAACCGCCGACTGATCGCTGCCAGCGACCTGTTTTCCCCCTAAACTATAGCCCCATATCATTATGTAAATAGTAGTGACAAGAATTAATATATAACATTCTTCCAGCAAATTCAAGCCTTTGTTGTGAGATTTACTGCTATGCTACTATCTTGAATGCAGTCAAGATAATCAAGTAAGCGACAGGAGTCATGATTAGGATGAATATCCCAACCCATAAAGGGATTTCTTTGCTTAACATTCTAAACATGGTGAATTTACGACTGAGTGAATATAAGGCTATAAACAAAACAACGAAACCGGCAGCGGTTCTCACCCAAGACTGATCAATAAAGTGATTGAACAAGCCATATGCAAGAAATAAAATAAAGTAAATGGCGAGAAACCTGATCTGCAGCTTCATCTCTATTCTCCTTTATAAGGGAAGAGGCAGCCTGCTGCCGTTCTTCCCTTCCTTTTCATACAGCTGTCGGTGCCTAGTCGTCCCAGCCGCGCGCGACGATCTTCTTTTTCCTGCGGAACAGCCGCCGCAGTTTCGGTTCCTCCTGCTTTTCCTCCAAAATCCGCTTTATTCCATGAATCAGCAGTCTGGATCTCATGTCGTCGTTGTGGCTGATTTTGCGCATTTCGTTGAAAAAGTCTTTGTCCACGGTTGTCTCATCTTCCTTAATTCCATAATGGTTGTTGCCTTATTCTACTACCGAACATACGTTCTTGTCAAAAAAGAAAGAGCCGCAGCCGGCTCTTTCCGCTTTATTGAACTGAACCGGCTTTGCCAGCTAACCTAATGCCATCCTCAGCTTCTCTCTCGTTTGTCTTAACCGGGTTTCAGCGCCGTCCGGATGAAGCGGATCGCTCCAGGAAAAGCCGTCCCCTTCATAACGGGGGATTACGTGCATGTGATAGTGGCCAAGGTCATTGAACTTGCCGCCGTTCTGGCATATGGTGATACCGTCCGGCCGGAAGATCCGTTTTAGCGCAACGGATAACTTTTGAGATGCATTCATGATGGCATTTGCAGCTTCTGCATCGAGGTCTTCCACATCCCAATAATGTTTTTTTGGCAAAATTAATGTGTGGCCATCGTGAAAAGGAGCAGTGTCGAGCACGCAAGCAATCCATTCGTTGTCGAATACGGTATTTACACCAGGCTCAATGCCGTTTGCGATCCGGCACCCCAAGCAATTCAAATGCTCCAAGCTCTCTTCCCCCATACAGCCCCTCCGTTCTTCTTGCCATTGTATTAGTTTCCGTTCAAGCGCCAACGGAAACAAAATCCTTGCCGCACGAAAAAGCAGCAAGGATTCATTCCGTTTACTTATCGCCTCTGGCCGGTTCTTTGGACAAGAGGCTGTTTAATTCCTTCATAAACATATCGATGTCTTTGAATTGGCGGTATACCGAAGCAAATCGCACATAAGCAACTTCGTCCACCGGGTACAGCTGGCTCATCACAATTTCGCCGATGTCGCGGCTTTCCACTTCGGCGAGAGCCGTCGTGCGGAGCTCTTTCTCAACTTCCGATACGATCACTTCCAGCCGCTCAACCGACACCGGCCGTTTCTCGCATGCGCGGATAAGCCCGCGCAATATTTTGTCGCGGCTGAACTCCTCGCGGCTGCCGTCTTTCTTAATGACGATAAGAGGCGTCTCTTCCACCATTTCAAACGTTGTGAAACGCCGGCTGCATTGCTCGCACTCGCGGCGGCGGCGGATCGATTTGTTTTCGTTAGCGGGGCGGGAATCCAGCACCTTCGTTCCGGCATAATCACAATATGGACATTTCATTGTATCATTCGACCCTCCGTTTTCGTTATGCAGGCATGATGGAAGCCAGCGTTATCACCTGTACAAATCCAAAATCAACTGCCCCTATACATTTCCAGTACTAACCTGTAATGATTTAAAAAATATCGAGCATAATACAGTTACCAACCGCAAGGAGGTGAAAAACAATGGCACAAGGCAGCAGCAACCAACTGGTTGTACCACAAGCTACAGCAGCTCTGGACCAACTGAAATTCGAAGTTGCACAAGAGCTTGGTATTGCAATCCCGCAAGATGGTTACTACGGGAACATTACCACTCGTGATGCAGGTTCCATCGGCGGTAACATTACTCGCCGTCTGGTACAAATCGCAGAGCAATCCCTTGCTGGTAAATAACAGTCGCTATGTATAAAGGATACTTTGGCAGGCCCGTCCTGAAGCGGCGGGGCTGCCAAAGCCCGTTGTTCACCATTGCCAATAATAAAATCAAAGATCCGGATATAAATCCTTGTACTTATTATAATAATAAATAACGCGTTGTACATAATGGCGTGTCTCTCCAAACGGAATTTGATCAGCCGTTTCGAGTTTTCCGTCCCATTCCCCCGAATCAATCCACTTCTTCACATTTCCCGGCCCTGCATTATAAGCAGCTACAGCAGCAATCGAATTATCATTAAACTGCTTGTGCAGCGATTGCAAATACCATGTTCCGACTTGAATGCTGACATCCGGCCTTTCCAATAACATTTCATTCGTTACATTCTGAAACCCTGCCTGCTTTGTAATCCATTCCGCCGTATCCGGCATTAATTGCATCAAACCTAAAGCGCCTTTATGCGACACCTTATTAAGCGAATAATTGGTTTCCGTACGGATAATGGCAGCAACGAGATGAGGTTCCATATGATAAGCTCTGGAGCTGGCGCGAATATCGTCTTGGTATTTGATCGGATACATCCAGCGCCCCATTTCGTCCGAGCTGAAAAAAAGAAAAGCAATAAAACTTAAAACAAGCAGCAGAAATACACGTTTGCGCAATAATACTTTCATGACAGCACCTGGCTTGTCCAGAAAAGCTCCAGCTGGCGCCTGGTATCCTCCAGGCTGCCGCTATTGTCAATGACCCAATCGGCACGGCGCTTTTTCTCTTCGATGTCCATCTGCAGACGGATGCGCCGCTGCGCTTCTTCCTTTGGCATCGCGTTGCGCGCCATCAACCGTTCAAGCTGAAGCTGTTCCGGCACATAGGCAACCATAATGCCGTCATACAACGCCTCTTGCCCCGTCTCATAAAGAAGCGGCACATCGGCCACAGCCAGCCCCCCGGGATTTTGCGCCAAATAACTATGTATACGTTCCTGCATCCGTTTCCGGATAGCCGGGTGAGTAATACTTTCCAGCTTGGCAAGCAGCGCGCGGTCTTGAAATACAATAGATCCGAGCGCTTGCCGGTTTAAGGATCCGTCCTCTTGCAGCACAGCTTGTCCGAATAAGGAGGCGATAGCCTCCAATGCCGGTTCGCCGGGAAGAACGACTTCTCTTGCAACCTGGTCAGCGTCCACCAAATAAGCCCCTTGCTCCACCAGCATGCGGGCAATGGTGCTTTTGCCTGTGGCGATTCCGCCGGTAAGTCCGATCTTCATCCGCATTCACCTCTAGTTCAACAGCTTTAACATTCCAATGATGATGAGCATTATTCCCGGCAGCAGAGACAAAGCCTGCATTCCTTTCCATTTGGAAAAATGAAAGCCGAACCCCATGCCCCCCAGCAAAAAAAACGCGCTGGCAGCCGCAATCGCAAGCGCCGTAATAAACGGCGGCAGCCCAAGCATCGCTGCGCCGAATCCGGCGCCAAAGGCGTCCAGCGACAGCGCAAAACCAAGCATCAGCGCTTCCGATGCGGAGATTGTCCCCGACCGGTCTACGTCTGCAGCCTGCGGCGTCCGTAAAATTTGAATCACAAGGCCAAGCCGCTTCAGCTCAACCATCATGACCAAAACAGGATGTGCCGCACGTTCCGCTGCTCTCGTTTCTACAGGAAGGTCATCTTCCGCATCTTTGCCGCTTTGTTTGCGCCGGATCGACTGAATAAGCGCCCAGCCCCCGATCACAAACAACAGGCAGGCACCGATATCCTTGGCCGCAACCGGCGACAAAAAACCGGAAATATAAGTACCGGCCTGCATCGACAGCCAAATAATAATACCGGAGCAGCATGCAATAATAAACACCGATAGCAGCGGAATACGTATCCGCCTTAACCCGTACGTAATTCCAACGCCAAATCCATCGATACTGACGGCAAAAGCAAGCAGCAGCAGCGAGGTTGTATGCGCCAGCACCGCCATCCCTCCCCCAAAAAGCAAACGTCCCCTTGTCTGAACCGGGCACGTGCCTATTTGCTAACAACACATCATATGCGGGGATGGCCGTCCTGTGCACATCAGCCAAGCCTCCTGGAATCCGGAAGCTTGGCTGATGGAACACCGGAAGGCGTCGTTTTGCGCGTTGCGCTGCTGCCTAATCGGTATTTATCGTCACGTTGCACGTTTGCTTTTATTTGCGGCACGCGCCGCCTTCAGCGGCTGGCAATGCGGGCAAGTATGGGTGCCGCGTCCGCCGACAACAGATTTGTGAATCGGCCGTCCGCAGCTTGGGCAAGGCTCGTCTTTTCGTCCGTAAACGAGCAGTTGATGCTGGAACATCCCCATTTCGCCTTGGCCGTTTACGTAAGATTTAACAGAAGAGCCTCCAGCGGCAACCGCCCGCTCCAGCGTGGCGCGAATCGACTCATGCAGCCGCTCCCACTCCGCCTTGGCCAGCGAATCAGCCGTCCGCTCAGGGTGAATGCCGGCTTGGAACAACGCCTCATCCACATAAATATTGCCAAGCCCCACAATGTATTCCTGATTAAGCAGCAGCGGCTTGATTTTGGAGGTGCGGTGCGCCAGCTTCCCGCGCAGCGCCTCCAGCGTAAATTCAGGCTCCAGCGGCTCGATGCCCAGCTTGTTTAACGGAGGAAGCTCCAGCTCCTCGCCCGGCATAAACAAATGCATCGTGCCAAATTGGCGAACGTCTTTATATCGTAATTCGGTATCGTCGTCAAAATGAAAAATGACATGCGTATGCAGCTCCGCCGGCTCATCGGCGGCGTAAACGCCGTACCTGCCCTCCATCCGCAGATGGGATACAAGCACCAGCCCGTCCAGCAGTATACGCAAAAACTTGCCGCGCCGTTCGACCGATTGAATCGTATGGCCGGCTAACGCATCCGCAAATTGCTCCGGCTCAGCCGGACGCTGAATGATGCGGGGAAGCTTCACCGTTACCGAACGGATGCGTTTTCCTGTGATCAGTTCATTTAAAGTTCGTTTAACCGTTTCAACTTCCGGCAATTCGGGCATATTTCTTCACCTCAACCACCATTATACCCGATTTGTGCCCCAAATGCGTTAATTTGGCGTTATTTGGCCTCATACCAATTCACACCGTAATTGACGTCCGCCCGTAACGGCACGTCCAGTTCGATCGCAGACTCCATCACCTGCGGCACAAGCTGCTTCATCAGCTCCAGCTCTTCCTCCGGCACTTCGAATACCAGTTCGTCATGCACCTGAAGCAGCATGCGGCTTTTCAGCTTGCGTTCTTTCAGTGTCTCGTCCATCCGCACCATCGCCAGCTTAATAATGTCCGCGGCCGTCCCTTGAATCGGCGTATTCATCGCCGTACGCTCGGCAAACGAACGAAGGTTAAAGTTGGAAGCTTTAATATCCGGCAAATAACGGCGGCGCTCCAGCAGCGTGGTCACATAACCGTCCCTGCGGGCTTGCATTTTAATATCTTCCATATATTTCTTCACGCCTTGGAATACGTCAAAATATTGTTCGATAAACTGAGCCGCTTCCTTGCGTGTAATGTTCAGGTTTTGTGACAGCCCGAAATCGCTGATGCCGTATACGATGCCGAAGTTGACGGCCTTCGCCGATCTGCGCATATTGGAGTCTACCTCTTCGGCTGAAACGCCAAACACGTCCATTGCGGTTTTCGTATGAATATCCATATCGCGGATAAAAGCTTCCTTCAGCCGTTCGTCGCCTGAAATATGCGCCAGCACACGCAGCTCGATCTGCGAATAGTCCGCCGCCAGAATGTACCAGCCCGGCTCGGACGGCACAAATGCTTTGCGGATTTTGCGTCCTTCCTCCAGCCGGATCGGAATGTTCTGCAGGTTCGGGAACTGGCTGCTCAGCCGCCCGGTAGCCGCGATCGTCTGGCGGAAATAGGTATGCACCTTGCCCGTTTCGGTCCGAATTTCCTTCAGCAGCCCTTCCACATAAGTAGACTGGAGCTTGGCCAGCTGGCGGAAATGCAAAATAAGCGGCACGATCTCATGATACGGCTCTAGCTTCTCCAGCACATCCGCATCGGTGGAATAGCCGGTTTTGGTTTTTTTAATAACCGGCAGCCCCAGCTTATCAAACAAAATTTCACCAAGCTGCTTAGGCGAATTGATGTTGAATTCGGTGCCAGCCAGCTCATAAATGCGGGACACCGCTTCGGATATGCCCCGCTCCAGCTCGCCGCCCAGCGACTGAAGTTCTCCCTTCGCGACCGCGATGCCTTGCAGCTCCATCGCTGCAAGAACACGGGATAGCGGAAGCTCCAGCTCATAGATAAGCTTGTTCATGCCGGTAGCGTCCAGTTCGGCGCGCTGCAGCTGGACGATGCGGCGGACGGCGTCCGCTTTAACCGCCAAATGCCGGAGCAGCGTCTCTTCATCCGGCACTTTAAACTTGGCGCCTTTGCCGTAAACCGCCTCATCCGCCTGCACAGCGGGAAGCCCGTAACGCGCGGCAACGCCGGAAAGCGTCTGGCTTCCGTCTGTCGGGTCCAGCAAATAAGCAGCCAGCTGGACGTCGAACTTGACGCCGCGCAGCGGAATGCCGCGCCATGCGAGAGCCAGATCGGCTTTATGCGTGTCAAAGCCGTATTTGGGCTTGTTTTCGTCGGCCAGCCAGGCGCGCAGCGGCTCCGCGAACGGCGCTTCCAGCGTGCCGGCTGCCAGCGCATAGACGGCGCCGCCTACCGCGGCGGAGATGCCCAGCATATCGGCCGTATGCGGGTTTTCGCCCGCGGCTTCAATGTATAAGCCATGCTCTTCTTCGCTGGCCAGCGCATCAAGAAGCGCCTTCAGCTGACCGGCATCCTGTTCGCCGGCAATCAGCACCGTGTGCAGCTCGGCAGCCGGCTGCGCGCCTTCCGCTTCCCCTGCTCCGGCGCCGCTTAAATCCAGCCGTTCGAGCAGCGATTTGAATTCCAGCTTGCGGAACGCTTCCGACAGCCGGGCAGCATCATAACCGCTGTAGCGGATGTCCTCTGCAGTTTGCGTAAGCGGCACTTCGCGGAAGATCGTCGCCAGCTTTTTGCTCATCACGGCGTCATCCTTATGCTGCTCCACCTTTTCCTTCATTTTGCCTTTCAGCTCATGGGTATGTTCCAGCACCCCCTCCACTGAGCCGTATTCGTGCAGCAGCTTAAGCGCCGTCTTTTCGCCAACGCCCGGAATGCCCGGAATATTATCCGACGCATCGCCCATAAGCCCTTTCAAATCAATAAACTGCTGCGGCGTAAGGCCGTACCGTTCCGTCATCTCGGCCGGGGAATAACGCTCTACTTCACTTACGCCTTTGCGGGTTACCGCAACCGTAACCTTCGGAGATACAAGCTGAAGCATATCCTTGTCGCCGGTTACGACAAGCGCGTCCACGCCCTGCTCGTCGGCCAGACGCGTCAGCGTGCCGATAATATCGTCCGCCTCGTAGCCGGACAGTTCGAACTGCGCAATGCCAAACGATTGCAGCAGCTCCTTCATGACCGGGAACTGCTCCGACAGCTCCGGCGGCGTCTTGGCACGCCCGCCTTTGTATTCGCTGTAGCCTTCATGCCGGAACGTGATTTTGCTTGCATCAAACGCGACAAGCACATGGGTCGGCTTCTCCTCCTCAAGCAGCTTCAGGAGCATCGTTGTGAAGCCGTAAACAGCATTGGTATGTAAACCCGAAGAATTGGTGAGCGGCGGCATCGCATAAAACGCACGGTTGGCGATACTGTTGCCGTCGATCAATATCCATTTATCCATTTATTTGGGGCACCTCGCCTCTTTTGCATACTAACGCTATCATACCATAAAGGAGCATGCCATTTCTTGGCGGGCAGCGGCGATTGGCAGACCGGGATTGCAACGCCATGCAAAGGGCCTCCGTTATCATCCTGCAAGCGCAATAAAATAGCTGCCGAACCCGTTAAGCAGCGGATCGCGGCAGCTGTGTGATTTCATTATAAATAGAAAAGAAGCGGAAAAGGTTACTCCATAGCTGCCGGCCTGCCCAGCAAATAACCTTGGCCAAACGGAATGCCCATCTCCTGTACTTTGCGCAGCTCTTCTTCCCGTTCGATGCCTTCGGCAATGAGCGCGATGCCCATCTTTTTCGCCAGCTCCTGCAGCGTAAACAACGTATGCTCCTTCAGCTCATCCAGATGAATATTGCGGATGATCGAGCGGTCGACCTTAATATAGTCGGGACGAAGCTCTACGATAGACTGCAAAGAAGAATAGCCCGCGCCGACATCGTCGATGGCAATCCGGTAGCCTTGTCTGCGGTAATGGTCGAGCGCTTTTTTGACGGCTGAAAAATCATTTATCGAACTCCGCTCCGTAATTTCGAATACAACGTTGCTGGGGGTAAGCCCATGCTGTTCCAAAATGGCCAGCGTTCTTCCCGGCAGCAGATCGGGCTCCTCCATAATTTGCGCAAGCAGATTAATAAACAGCTTTTGGCCGCCGCCTAACCGGTCTCCCAGCCCAATTGCTTTTTCCCGGGCCAGACGGTCGAGTGCATAACCGATACCCTCTTCCTCAGCAAATGTAAATAAATCAAGCGGACCGTCAAACCACTGGGTATCCGGGCAACGGGTCAACGCCTCGTAACCAAATATGCCGCCTTCTTTCAAGGAGCGGATCGGCTGGTATACCGAGCGGATGGATTGCTCCGCCAGCATTTGATCCAGCGCTTTTCTGCGCAGGCTCCTTTCAAGGGAACCTCGCTTTTGTCCTTGAATGATTGCTTGCTTCAGCGCCATATATACTTGATCTTCTCCGTCGCCCGTTTCATCCAATGTGCCGATAACCGCCGCGCCGCCATGCAATACGAATCCCGCGCCGCCAGCACCGCCCGGCCACTCAGACGCAGGCACAAGATTCGTGAAAGCATGCTGCCATTGATTGCGGAGCTGCAGTGTCAATTCAAACAGACGCCGCTCCGTCTGCTCCAAATCATGATGCGGAAGCGCCACAAACAGAAATAAATCATGATGCAGCCAATATACGCGTACACGAAGCTGCGCAAGTTCCGGGCAGCCGTCAATCGAGTTTTCGGCATAGTTTTGCCAGCTCTCGAATACGTTGGTCCACGCCGGATAATCGCTGCCTTCCGCCTGCTGCCAGGCAAAATACAAAATGCCCAGCCGTTCTCCGGCCGGTCCCTGCTGCTCTCTGTTGATGATTGACCTTAGATGCTCCACCTTCGCTCGACCCTTTCCTTCTTACGTCCCTTGCCTAATATCGCCGGCAATAACAGCGCTGCCTTGGATCGCTTTCGCCTTTTTTTTCAGATCGGCAGACAAGCGGGAAACCTGTTCCATGGTGATTTGTCCGCGTCCGCCGCATTTCAGCAGCGCAAGCGAAATCGACAGCCCGGACTGTCCGGCCGGCCGCCCTTCTCTGTCCGTTACAGCTTGCGCTTCCGCATCTTCATAAAAAAATGGGATCCCGTTGTCAAACTCCCGGATTAACGATTCACAGAAGCTCTCGGCTTCTGCGGTACTTAAAACCGCAATAAAATCGTCGCCGCCGACATGCCCGATAAAATCGCCCGGCATGCCGTAATCCGTGACCGCAGACTGCAGCAGCTCTGCCATGTAACGAATCACTTCGTCTCCCCGGGCAAAGCCATAACAATCGTTGTACCATTTAAAATAATCAATGTCCGCATACACGATCGAAAACGGCTCTCCGCTGCCCAGCTTTTTTTGCAGCTGTGACTGGATGCTCCAGTTACCCGGCAGGCCGGTAAGCGGATTGGCCGTCCGCGCCGCTTCCGTTCGGAGCGCCGTTATGCATTCCAGAATGGAGCGGATGGAAGCCGCACCCAGCAGCGGACCGCCAGCTCCTTGCGTAATGATGACGATGTCGTACATTTTGGCGTCATCCCTCGCCATCGCCAGCTGGGCAGCCTGTTCCACCGGCAGCTCTGCATCCACGATAAGCGGGCTTGCGTCCATCACCCGTGAAATTTCACGATTGGAATAAAGCGGCAGCCCGTACAAGCCGGATAGCAGCTGGTGCAGCTTTTCTTTCATCAAAAGGCCGACCGGCCGCATGCCGCTGACAATGATAGCTCCCTGCTCCGCGTTATGCGCTTGAAAAAAACCGGCCAGCTCATGAACCTTCTGGTTTGCTTGAAAAATCGGATAGGCTGCCGCCAAACGGCCGATGCCAAACGGCGAATCCGGATCCAGCGGAGGCTTACGAAAGGCTAGTCCCGGTTCGGAGCTTGCCGCCGTTTCTGCGTTCCGCCATACTTTGGCTTCTGCTTCGCGAATCCCTTTAAAAACGGCCGTCTCCGCCGATTCATCTCTTTTTGGATGCCGGATGGCAATCACCCCGGAACTAAAGGCTGAATCGAATGGAGAACCGGATTGATCATCCGGTTTGGACTCGCCAGGCCCGTTCCAGTCGCTTTCCGCTGCCTGCTTATAGAACATTTTTGCGCTGGATAACACTTGCTCGAGCTGCTTCTCCGGTTCCTTTGTCCCGCAAGCGAGAAAGAAATAACCGCAATCGTCCAAATGATGGCACCAGAACAGCTGCGGATGCTGCCTCGACCAGCGACGCAAAATCGTCCACCCGCGGGCATAATTGCCGCGCAGCTGAACAAACAGCACGCCGACACAGCGGCCCTGCCGCCATCTGGCTTGAACTTCTCGTATTAATTTTTGATTCAGCAAGCCGAAATTGCTCACAGCAATCGCCTCTGCATAAGGACTTGTACTCCATTAAGGACAATCGTACCTGTTAAATGTGATGGGAGTTTCATAAATAAGTAAAATTCAAGTAAACAATGAGACTAAGGTCATGGGAGGTACAAAAGCTGGCTTTGTCGAAAAACGTTAATTTCATGTAAATATTTCTTACACTTAACTTAAATTTAAGAGCACATATCTACCAAATTGTTTACATCAATCCTACTCTATCATATAGTTAAAAGTGTCAAATGCATTTCCAATATAAGGAGGCGTCAAAAAAAGATGTTACAAGCTTACATGCAGCATACTTTCAAAACCTTCCTGGCATCGGCAGTCATCGTATCCGGACTAATTCCCGCTGTTTATTCCGCGCAAACGGCACATGCCGCAGAAGCGGACGACTTTTCCCTCCGCATTCTTCACACCAACGATACCCACGCTCATCTGGATAATATCGCCCGCCGTATGACCGCCATCGCTGCGGCCAAAAACGACAGTACCCTGCTGCTGGATGCAGGCGACGTATTTTCCGGGACATTGTACTTTAACCAATACAACGGCCTTGCCGACCTTTGGTTTATGAACAAAGCCGGCTACGATGCCATGACGTTCGGCAACCATGAGTTCGACAAAGGCCCTGCTGTGCTTGCCGCTTTTATGAAAGAAGCCAAGTTTCCTTTCGTCAGCGCCAATATTGATTTTTCAAAGGATTCGAGCCTTGGAGGCGCGTACCACACAGCCATTGCCGACAAACCGACAAACGGGCAAATTTATCCTGCAATTATTAAAGAGGTGAATGGAGAGAAGGTTGGCATTTTCGGCCTGACGACGCCGGACACGGCTGTGTTATCCTCGCCTGGCGACAACATTACGTTTAAAGATTATGAAGCAAGCGCGGAAGCGACCGTTAAATCTCTTGAAGAAAAAGGTATCAACAAAATTATTGCGTTATCCCATCTGGGGTACACCGTTGACGAAGAGCTGGCCGATTCCGTACCAGGCATTGATGTTATTGTAGGCGGCCATTCGCATACGAAGCTCGATGCTCCGGAAGTACATAACGCCGACACGGAGCCTACCCTTATTGTGCAGACCGGCGAATACGGGCAATATTTGGGGCAATTGGACGTCAAATTCGACGATAACGGCGTGCTGACAAGCTGGGACGGCAAGCTGACTTCCATCGACGAGACCGATGCGGCAGGCAAATATGTCATTGCCGACAATAAAGAAGCGGCAGACAAGCTGGCTGAGCTGGCCAAACCGCTGGAAACACTGAAACAGACGGTCATCGGGAAGACCACGGTCGTGCTTGACGGGGAACGGGGTTCGGTCCGGAAGCAGGAAACAAATCTCGGTGACTTTACAGCTGACGGCATGCTGGCCAAAGTAAAAAGCATCGTGCATGAAACCGGCGTAAAAGGTTATGTGACCATTCAAAACGGTGGCGGCATCCGCGCTTCGCTGCCAGCCGGCGACATTACGCTTGGAGGCCTGCTGACCGTTATGCCGTTCGGCAACAATTTGACCGCGCTGAAGATGACCGGCGCCGAAATTACAGCAGCCCTTGAGAACGGCGTAAGCGGTGTGGAAACCGGCGAAGGACGGTTCCCGCAAGTTGCAGGCATGCGTTTCGCCTATGACTCCACGAAGCCCGGCGAAAAAATCGATTCCGTCACTGGCACCGTGACGCAAAACGGCAGCCGCATCCAAAAGGTCGAAATCAAAAACGAAGACGGCACTTATTCGCCAATTGATCCACAAGCGTATTACATCGTAGCTACCAACTCGTATATGGCTACAGGCGGCGACTTTTACCGTTCGATGAAGCAGGCCCACGATGACGGGCGTTTCTATGAATTAAATCTGGTTGATTATGAAGTATTCAAAGACTACTTGGCATCGGCCGGCACCGTCAGCCAGCAGATCGAAGGCCGGATTACCGATCTGAAGGGCGCTTCGCTGCCCGGTCAAACGGCGGCATTCTCAGACATCCAAGGACACTGGGCTGCCGATGCAATTACAAAAGCAGCAGCGCTTGGGCTGGTTACCGGCTACACCGACGGCACCTTCAAGCCGGATAACACCATTACACGCGCCGAATTTGCCGTTATTGCAAGCCGCGGCTTGAAGCTTGGCGACACTTCCAGCGGATTCCCGTTCAAGGATGGCGAAGACATTCCAAGCTGGTCGAGAATCGCCGTCGGACAGCTGTTCTTGCTTGGCATCATCCAAGGTTATGAAGACAATACATTCCGTCCGTCCAATCCGGTGACACGGGAAGAGATGACCGTTATGGCCGCCCGCGGTTTGCAGCTTCAGATTGATCCGGCGGCCGTACCGAGCTTTACCGATGCCGGCAGCATTCATCAGTGGGCGAAACCTTACGTAGCCGCCGCTGAAAAAGCCGGTCTTCTTGACGGTATCGCAAACGGCAAGTTCAACGGCTCCGGTTACGCAACACGCGCTGAAGTGGTTACGCTGCTGCTTGCCGGCGCTGGCTTGTAAGCTCGAGCTCGAACGCACCGTTTGGATTCGTGATACACTACAAATCGAATTCCAAACAGCCTATTAAACGTAAAGAAGCTTCCGGCCCGCTTACAGCGCGGATCAGAAGCTTCTTTTTTAGTTGGGCTGCGCTGCAGCAGCCTTTTTGCGCGCCTCCCAAGCAGCGCACACGTTATGGCGCAACAGCAGCAGCGGCAAGCAGCTGCTTGCTTCGCTCTTCCCGTTCGGCCGGCGTCATACGCGGGCACGTATAACATTTGCTCCCGTTCTCCCGGCGGTCATACATACAGCAGGATGACTGCAGCATCCATTTCTCTTCGGGATTCAGCGGGTTCTCCACATACCGCGGAATATGCCGGAACGGGTTGCGCCTGACGTGAAACAGCTCCGGTTCAAGCCGCTCCGACAGTACCCGGCTGTACTGCTCCAGCTTGTGAAGCATAGGCTCGCGCGGCACCAGCTGCTTGGCGAAATTTTTTAAAATCGTCAATTGGCCGCCGAATTGCTGCCAGATCGCTTCCGCCTTAAGGCCGGCGCCTTTTGCGACAGCTTCAACGGCAGGCGTAACCGTCCCGGCGAAATAAGCGCTCCATTTGTCCGCAAGAAACTGCTCCGGATCCCCCGCCGGAATCGGTTCGGTATGCAAAGCTTTTATTTTATAGCCAAGATGGGCATGATCGCCATGAATCTCCACTTGGTAGATTAAATGCTCCAGCGACAAATCGATAAACCGGTCGTATTGGACGGCAAACCAAAGCTGGATCAGGCTGAGCTTGCAAAGCGACGTTCCGATAAATGAAGCCGGGAGCGCATGCGAAAGCGCCTGAACCGCATTGCCGCTTTCTCGCAATGCCGCCTCCAGTGCGGCAGACTCCAGCAGCTGCGCTGCCTCCATTTGAAAGCTCGGGTCATCAGCGCCTTCCGGCGACACATGTAAATACGTTCTAACGATCGTAAAATCAAACGGTGTTTCCATCCCTTTCCCCCGTCCTCCCTGTCCTTGACTGTTATATTTTATGATAACGATTCTCAGTTATGCCGTCAATGAACAAGGAACAGCGGCATTTGAGCTGTTTCAATACATGACAGCAAAACTAAAAAACAGCCCTGGCACATATCCGTGGGCTGTTTTTTAGTTTTGCTGCTGCAAGATAAACAGCATCTTTACAGCTTGGCTGCCGGCTTGACCACGAAGGTGCCCGCCTTGCCTTTACCGTCGATCTCGATCGTATAGTTGCCGGGCTGCGGATTGTTGAGCAGAAAAATATTTTCACCCGGCTTCACATCGGCACTGAAGTTCAAGTCACTGGATACGATCTTCAGTCCATTCCCCGCGCTCCCCTTGACATTAAATACGATTTTGATCATGGCATTCGCTTCAAATTCAGTTACCTTCGGCGCAAAACCTGCCCCGATGACATCAATTGTGGCGACCTGCATGTTGTTCTCGTCATCCATCACCGCAACCTGCATTTGCGGCAGCCCGATTTCACCCAGCTGCAGCTTGTCCTGAAGTACGATGATACTCGTGAATAGCACGACTGCACAAGCGGCCAGAACATAGCTGCTCCGGTATGAAGGTTTGCGAACTTGCAAAACTGCGGTACGGCGGCCGGATGTATTGCTGGCCATGCGGGCGCGCGGCTTGCCAGCCGGTGCGGTGCCGGTTGCAGTAGAAGCCCCGTCCGCTGTTCGTTGAATCAGAAAGGCAAGCATTACGAATAGCAGCGCCGTGATGAGAACAACCGTGCCGGAACTAAAGAACAAGCTGCCAAGCACAGTGCCGATTAATCCGGCGATTAGCCCTGCCAAGCCGCCGTTCACAGATGAATGCTGGCCGTACGCCAAGCCGCCCGAGGCGCCGGCAACCGCTCCGAAAAGAGCAGCGAGCGACAGCAGCCCGATGAACGGCATGTCGAAGGACTGCGCCAGTACAGCGCCGAAGGCAAGCCCGGCTGCGATCGCAGACAGAACAGCGCTTCGCAGGCCAACCCGTTTCAGCCGAACGGATCTTTTTTGAAATCCAATGAAGTTGAAATAGAGCTCTATCAGCCCAATCATCATCAGGCTCCCGGCGTTAAACAGCATGTTATTCATCTCCGTCTCATTTCAATTTCTTGCCAAAGTCCCAATCCGGATAGATGTACGGAATGTCCGGCGAGTCCGCCGGTTCCGCGCTTTGGATCATCAACTTGATGACTTTCTGTCCATGATAGGTCGTGCTTGCAATCGTACCCGTTAAGGTCAACCAAGTGTCGTTAGCGTAACTTGCCGCGTTATCTGCTTCCGCAATAATTCCATAAGGCGATATATCTGCGATACAGTGCGTCATCGCCATCCGGCCGATAATCAGCTGATTAGCCGCCAGTTCGTTTTCCCGATACACAAATCCCCGAATTTGAAGCGTTTTGCCTTGAAAATTGTCAACAAACGTGTTCATCGCCTGCAGTTTCTCGATGAACCACTCGTCGGACATCACAATTTCGTCTTGCTTGTAAAGCAGCATGCCGAGCTTGGCGTAATCCCGGTTATACGTATCCGAGCGGAACAATTCCTTCAAATCGGAATTTTCAGCTGGGTCCACCTGCGCCAAATCAGCCGGCATCCCGCCTCCGGTAAAAACGCCCAGGTTCATGCCTTTGTTGTGAGCCAATGAACCCGCAAACGCTTCGTTTGGCAGCAAAAGGCCGAGCAGCACCGGCAAAATAAACAAGCCGTAGATTAACCCATTCTTGACAGGGCTGCCAGTCGGCTCATGGCTGTGACCATGGCCTTCATCATGTCCATGGTCGTGCTCCGAACGGCATGCGCACGCGGCGGCGGGAACTTTGAACGAACGGAAGAGCAGATACAACTGGCCGAGCATGAACAGCGCCATGCAAACGGCCGCAAGGTCAACGTATTTCACAAGCTGGGGTGCGATAAAAAGCAAAATTTGCCCCGTGGCCGACAAATAAACGATATAAGCTGTCAAACCTAGCAAAATCGCCAATCGTATCAGATTGTGAAGCAATGGAGCGATCCCGCTCTTCTTCATGTCGATTTTTCCTTTCATTACAAAATGAATTGCCCGAGCACCCAAGTACCGGCGTAAACCATTACGATGACTAACGAGCCGTAAAGCAACACGAACCGCGGCTTGAACACCGCCGACATCATTAGCACCCCTTTCAGATTCAGCATCGGACCAAGTACCATAAACGCAATAAGCGCGCCGGACGAGAACGTAGCGGTGAAAGACTGTGCAACAAACGCATCCGATGTGGAACAAAGCGACAGTAGGAAACCTAGCCCCATCATGATGAGGTTTGACCCAGCCGGGCCGTGGCCGAGCGTTTCCAAATTATCGCGAGTGACGAAGGCTTGAAGCACCCCGACCAGCAAAGCGCCGATCAGCAAATATTTCCCCATGGAAAAAAACTCGCCGATGGAATGGCTCATAGCATCTGTCAGCTTGCTTATGCCTCGGACAGCCAACCCGCGGGGAGGAGCTGATTCATTGGAGTGGCTGTCAGCGTCGTTATGGTTATGTGCATGATCATGTGCATGGCTGTGTACGTGGTCATGAGCGTGGTCATGAGCGTGGCCATGGCCTTTCCCTTCGCCTTCAATCGGTTTTAACTGGTCCGTTTTTACGAAACGGTGAATGATTAAGCCTACGGCAATCGCCGTCAAAAACGCCAGTCCCATCCGCGACCAGACAATCTCCGGCTTGTTCCGGAACGCTGTAAGCGTGGACCAGAAAACGATCGGGTTCAATATCGGGCCAACTACGAGGAACGTCGTTGCCGTGTAAAGCGGCATTCCCTTTGAAATAAGCCTGCGGATCGCAGGCACCATGCCACATTCGCAAATCGGAAAGATGATGCCGATAAAGCTGGCTGCAACGATACCGAAAAATGGATTGCGCGGAATAAGACGCCGAATCATCCGTTCCGGAACGAATACCTCGAGTATCGCTGAAACAATGACGCCGATGAGCATGAAAGGCAGCGCTTCGATGACAACGCTAATGAACATCATTTTGGCAATTTGCAGCTTCTGGTTATGCAAAATGACTCCAGGCGACACTTTCGAAAGCAGGTACAGCCCGACAATCATCGCGATAGAAACAGCAGCAAGAAGGTTGCTGCTCCCGCGCCGCTGCTTGGCGGCTGTTGTGGTCGTTTGCATAATTCGATCCCCCTAGGCGAATACGCGTTCCGCAAGCCAGACGGCGCCAAGCGCAAGCGCGGCTGCGGAACCCGTCATAACCGCGCGTCTTGCATACTGCCATTTATGAAGCAGGTACAATACCGGAAGCAAAACGGCGACCAGCAATATTTGGACGGCTTCAATGCCGAGGTTAAAGCTGATCAAATCTCCTGCAAGCTCGGTTTTTGGCAGGTCCATCGCCTTCAGCAAATCTGCGAAGCCCATGCCATGGATCAAGCCAAATAAGAACGTCAGCACCCAACGGTAGCTGACCTCTCTGCGGACCAAATTATCGATGGCCACGTAGCAAATGCTAAGCGCGATGGCAGGCTCGACTAACCGCGGCGAGACGTTGATGATGCCAAGCACTGTCAATGTCAGCGTAATGCTATGTGCAACAGTAAACGCCGTAATCATAGCGGCGTACTGTTTAAATGATTGTCTTGCGATAAGCAGCGAAAACAGGAACAACAGATGGTCATAACCGCCTAAAATATGATGAATGCCAAGCTCGAAAAACGAAAACCAGCCTGACGTTGAATCCCCTTCGCTTTCGCCCGCTCCGGACGCTGTGACAGGCTGGTCTGCAGTGTTCTTTTGCCCGTCCGCGCCTGTATTGGCAGGCTGCTTGTTTTCGGAGGACAGCCCGCTTGCATCAGACGGCAGATCCGCATATTCATTTTCTGTCATCTGCATCGCCCAGAGGCGGTTGTCCCCCGACAACGCCGCGGTGCTCTTCTGCTTCCCATAGTTGATCGTCAGTAAATCCACGTAATTGGACGAGGTCTTGCTTTGCTTGTACAGCTGGTCCGTCATGGCGATAGGCTGTCCCGAACCGACAGGCGGGTACGAAGCTTTCAAGATGACTTTCGTCGCGTCTCCTTGCCGGTCAAGCACGCAGCTAATAACTTTCGTCCATGGCGTCACAGCTCCGCCGATCTTAAGCGCGATGTTTTGCTGCAGCAGTGCGGTCAACGGCTCCTTGATGGCATCAAACTCCTCCTGCTCCAGCATGCCGTTGGAATTGGCGTCCCCGCCAACCAGTTCAATAACCGACAGTTCGTCCAATGAATACGTCATTTCAGTGCTTGAACGGGTCAGGTCGAGCGTTGTATACCCGGCGCTGTAAGCATGGGCGTCCGCTTTCCAAGAGAACGCCTGCACCGTAAAGAAAACCACAATCAAAAAACCGGCCAGAAACCGCATGGCGCCTAAAAATCGCATTCTCTCATTCTCCTCCTTCTAAAAGACAACAGGGATGCCGCTCAAATGAGCGGCATCCTCCCGTTGCCTGATGCTGATCTACGGTGTAATGCAATTAATGGTGAAGCAGGTTGTACACAATTTGAGCCGATTCAGCACGGGTCGTGATGCCTTTCGGATCAAAATTGCCTTCGCCGCGCCCTTGCACGAGATGCAGCTCTGCAGCCGATTTGATAAACGCAATTGCCCATGGCGCGATATTCGCTTCGTCCTTGAACACTGCTTCATCGGAGCCAGCCGAGGTTGCACCGCCGGCATGCGCATAAGCGCGCATCAACATAACAGTCATTTCCTCGCGTGTAATTGACGCGTTCGGATCAAACATCGTACTGGTTTTGCCTTGAACGATGCCAGCCTGAACCGCAATGGCAACGTCCTCCGCAAACCAGTCGTTCGTTTTCACATCTGCGAAGGAGGCTTGGCCTTTCTCCGTCAAATGCAATGCGCGAACCAGTTGCGCAACGAATTCCGCACGCGTGACGTTGCGTTTTGGTTCGAATGTATTTGTGCTCGTACCGTTAACAATATGCTTTGCAGTCAGTTCGCGAATCACGTCCGCCGCCCAGTAATCCGCCGGTACATCCCCAAACCTCTTGTCATATTCGAGAACCGCGTACTGGCTGAAATGGCTGATTTGCGCCGTCATGTAGCCGTCCTTGTATGTGCCGCCAATGTATTCCAATGTGCCGTTATCAGCGATGTAATACACGCCGGAAAGCGCCGGATTCACGCCGGAGCCAACTTTCAGCTTGATCAAGATCGGTTCGCTGAAAGTCGAGAGTTCCGCTGTCTTGCCGCCCGCTGCCGTAATGGACAGACGGAACGAATAGATGTCTCCCGCAGGCTTCAGCTCTGCGCCAGAGAAGGCTTCGCCCTTGGCAATCACCTGCGCCGCCTCTCCGCTTGCCAACGGAATCAACTGCAACGTTATCGTACTCTTCGACTGTGCGTCTGCCGGCAGTTTGCCAATCAGCTGCTGCAGCAGTTCCCCCGGAATCGTAAGCGAGAGATCTCCTGCATTCAGCAGAAGGCTTTCGCCTTTGAACGTGTTCGCGAGATCAGCGGCTAGCTTGACTTCCTGTGTACCAGCCGGAATAGCGGCGGACTTAATGCCGCTTCCGATATCCGTCAGGCTGCCAGTCGTAAGCGTGTAAGTTTTGTCTGGTACTGAAGGCGCCGTACCATGCTGGTTATTATCGCTGCCCGATTTAGCCTGCACCGTTACGGTCGCACTAGCTGTGAAGCCGCCGTCGTCCGTCGTTACGGTAATCTTCGCCGTGCCTGGCGCGACTGCCGTTACATGACCGGAAGCGTCTACCGTAGCAACCGACTCTGCATCCGAGCTCCATGTTACGTTTTTGTTTGTGGCATTTGCAGGCGCTACCGTTGCCGTCAGGACATACGGATCGTCACCCAACGTCATGGTAAATTCCGATTTGTCTAGCCCGACTCCTGTTACCGCTGTCGTCTCTCCCTGATTCACCGACAATTCGTGGGTGTCCCGCACGCGGATCCGGTTGCCGAGCGAATATTTGCCGCTGAGGCCTACAGCCTTCAGCGTGTCCCCGACCTTCATGTCCGGTACCGGTACGCCGCTTTGATTAATGATATAACCATCTACGAACACGGTTACGTCGCCTGATCCGTCGTTGATGATATAAGTGCTGCTATCTTTGATTTCTTTGACGATGCCTTCTACTTGAACCAACTGGCCTTGGTAAGCGTCAGATACCGAGTCAGCCGTGGACACCAGCTTCGGAGCGACAGGAGATCCGGATTTCAGCACGACGATGCTGTTCGCAAACCGGTCGAATACCAGCTCCTTGTCGTTCTCAAATGTACTGATATGGCCATAGACGCGTACCGTATCGCCAAGCTTCAGCGAACCCGCCGGCACTTCACTGAAAGCGACGACGCCGCCGGTTGCATCCTGGATATATGCCGAATCATAAAATGCCGTCGTCGTCACTTGGCCTTCGACCATGACGCTTGTTCCTTCCGGCTGCTGACGTGCCTCATTTATCGGCATAACCTTCGGTTCTAGGTGTGCCAGCCAGTTGACAACGTTGACAGAGAACGGAATGTTGTTCGTCGGTCCATCGTTCTGCGTCATTTGCTTGTCGTTGAAAATGTTCATACCCGACAACACAATACGGCCATTGCCGATCTGTTCGGCCGCAACGAGCGGAATAACTGAACCGCCGGTAACATCCGTCAGCGCCGGACCATCCTTGCCTTTCGACGTTTGCACGTTGTATGCGTACGTATCCGCCTTTACTTGCGGACTGTCCTGGAACGTGGTCTCGTTGCCGCGCGCCAGAATCGTTACGTTATCGCTATCCGTCAACGCCTTCTTGCCGCCGCTGCCGTCATTGGCAGCCAAACTCGAGCCGCTGTAGAAATCGAGCAGCGGAATGAAGTCCGTCAACCCGCCGTTGACAGGCTGATTATGCAGGCGCACAGAGAAATTCGATGTCAGCGGCGTCGACCAGAAATTACCTTCCTTTGTTTCATCAAATACACCATCGTTATTCACGAGCATGCTAGAGCCGATACCGGCAAGCAAGCTGTTCAAATTTTGCGGAGTGCCGTTATAGTTGCTCTTCTCGCTCATCAAGAGCGCTCCTCCGCCATCGACGTAGTTCTTCAGCACGTCGATTTCGCCTGCCGTGTACTGCGTGCTCGGATGTGTGACGACGAGTACGCCTACATCGGCGAGAAGTGAAGCGGTCAAAGCCGTTTTGTTCTCGACGACTGTGTAGCCTTGCTGCTTCAATGTCAGCGTCAGGGACGTCAGGTTATCCTTATACGATCCCGTATCGCTTGAAGTGTTTTCATTGTTGTGCGTCGCATCGATCATAACTTTTATGCCAAGCGGCGCTTTGACGCTGAGCGCTTGCTCGAATTTGTTTTCGCCCAAATCGTTGCCGTCCCCGGCTTCCAGGACGACGATCAGCTTATGGTCGCCCGCGGTCGGGTTCGCCCAGCTAACGCTGGCGGTCGCGCTCTGATTGGATGCAAGAGACTCAATCGTCGCGTCGCCGATCAGATGCTGCGCGTCGATGCTGTCGTAGTAAAAATGCGCCGTCAAATTCGTCAGGCTAATCGTGCCGAGATTGGACAAACCAGCCTTCAACGTCGCCGGCACGCCAGCGATGGCTGCGCCTTCAGCGACAGACAAATCGTTGACCTTCACTGACAACGGATCTTGAGGAGACCAAATCGGCGCAGAATACGTGCGGTCTCCATCCTTCTGTGTCACACGGATAACGAACCATTGTTGGCCGCCGACCACATTGACGACCGGCTTCCAGTTGAACGACGTGCTGTCGCTGGACGGCGTGTATGTGTCGATAACACGGCCGCCGTTCGTAACCAGCTCCACCTTCGCGATGTTGTCGTTCGAAGGCGTAGTAATGAAGCTGTACTCCGGATCGCTTGCACTTTCGGACACTGCATCGCTGCCCGTTACGTCGAAGTTCAGCGTCTTCGAATCGACGGTAGCGCCCATGTAGTAACCGTTAGCCAGGACGTCGAGCTGTGCGTTCGGGTCCTCGCTGAAATACACGTGCATGTTGCGCATCGCGTCAAGGAGTGAATCCTGCGTCAGGTCCTTGGCAACGATGATCGTGCGCTTCTTCGTTTGGCCCCAAGTGCCATCGTGGTTGTCTTCGCCATAGGTTGGCGCAACATGCCATCCAAGGTCCAGCGCGCTGAAAAACTTGTCTTCCGCGTTCACATACGAATAGTTGCCTGAGCCATTGCCGACTTCCAGCATCGTAAACAGCTTGTCGACGTTTTTGTCGTATGGAATAAAGTTGTCGAACGCGTTTGCGCCCATAGCCGGATGGTTAAACTGCGCCACGATATTATCGTAGGTCAACGTCCATGCGTAATAGTTTTGCAAGCTTTGGTACGTACCGCCATTCTGTACGCGGTCAATGAAATTGGTCGTACCGAACACATTTGAATGGCCCCAGGTCGTCGAGGTCATCTCAAAAGCCGGGAAGACGACGAAGCTGCCATCTTTGGTGTATTCGTTGGCCAGATCCTTGGTCAACTGCCAATCCGAGCCGCCCGTCCGTTCCGGCATGCCGTTATGGTCGACAGTGTCCTGACCAACCAAGTTCGAGTCAATGTCATGCGAATGGTCAGAAAACGCGAAGTAATCGTAGCCATGCGCCTTAGCTGCCTTCAGCGCATCTTCCGGCGCTCCTTGCGCGTCATGCGAAATGTTCGTATGGTTATGCGTCGTCCCCCGGTAATGATTGCCTCCGGTGAAACGCTCCAATATTTCAAACGTCCACGTATGCGTTGATGCATTGCCCAGATTGTCCTTGCCGCTCACTTGCACGGTGTGCGTGCCGATCGGCAAATCGTCATCCGCAGTCAGTGCCAGCTTGATTTGTGTCTCGGACAACTCAGCCTTAGCCGTGAAGTCTTTACCGTCAATGCTGATGCCAAGCGTTGTTGCGTCAACGCCGTTCGGATCGTCGACATTAACGGACACGACCGGGTGAAAGCTTTCAACCTGATCGTTCTGTGCCGGCTGCTCGTCCGAGTAAGCTGGTCCGTCCGTATCCGACACGACAGGCACCAGATGCGGGGCTGCGGCACTGCCGGACGACTGGTTCGGCTGGCCGGACGTTTCCGCTTCAATGTAATAATATACATTTGTTGCCGTCACGTTTTCTTTCGGAATCCTGGCATTGTAGTTCAGGTTGTCAGTCGTAACCATCGGAATCGGAGCGAAACTCGCGTCGCCCTCGTTCTTATAGTAAAGCGTCACGGAGTCCGCGTATTTAGCCTTCACGGTGAACGGAATGTCCAATCCGATGTACGCTTTTACCAACGGTGTATGGCTGAACTGCATATCGCCTTTAATATCTGCAGTGTTTCTTGGTACAAGATAGTAGCCGCTCGTATAAGGAGCACCCCATTTTGTCTGTTCGACAACACCTGTGAAGCCAAACGTGTCGCCCAGAGAAACCGCAGTATTGATGTCGATGCCTGAGTTTGCAGCGATCTTCACGATGGCTACATTGCCATCATCGTCAGCTATCGAGATGTTGTAATCCGGACCGTTCTTCGGAATGTTCGTTACTTTGCCGCGAACCGTAACCAAAGTTCCTTCCAGTTGCTCGGCCTTCGCGTAGTCGCCCAGATCGGCAATCGACGTAGTTGCGGCTGCAACCAGAGTATCCATTCCTTCGTCCGTAACCGATGATGGCACGAACTGCATAGAACCTGCCGCGAAGACGGCTTTGCCTTCGAGTTTCACCTTATGGCCGGGTTGAATCGTATCCGCTGGAGCCTGCGCGCTAACGACATGGATGCCGCCTGTGGCATCTTGCACGTAGTAACTCGTGTTCTCCGTACCAATCGCATTGTTAGCGGATGTTACAACGCCTTCGATCGTCGTCGCATAGCCGACGTTCAACGGAACGCCATTCGTATCCGTTCCCTCAATATCTGCAATTGCCGATGTTGCTGCAGGTGCCGCATCGACATGCGCATAGAAACTCTCCGGCTGCGTGCCGTCTTTAAACGTCACATAAACCGCTTGGCTGCCCTGCACATCGTTTAACGTCAGGCTGAAGGAGCCGTCAGCCGATGCTGCCGCTTGGCCGACCTGCTTTACGGTGCCGTCCGCCACAACATATGCGCTCACTGCCGCAGATGCGGGAACGGAGCCGGCTGCGCCCAAGAGAGACGAGCTGCTTGCCGAGAATGTAATTTTCGAGGCATCCGGCGTTGTCATCGTCTTGGAATTATGCAGAACGATTTCTTTTGGATCAGTCTGCACATCTGGCGAATTCAGAACAAAATCATTTGCGGTGTCGCGATTAAAGTAGCCGTTGCCAAGACCAAACGCATGCCGAGGATCTGAGCCGCTGTCCGTCTTGCGCACGATAGCCCCGCCTTTGATAAGGCTATTATAGAAAGGCGCACCCCAATGATCGGTTGGCAGCTTGAACGCAGTGTTCGATCCGTCGCCAAACGCCACGATGTCGATGGCGCGCGGATCGTCTTGTCCGGTTAAGCCTGTCGTGGAGTAAGCGAGGGTGATGATGCCGCCCGCGCTTGCACTCGGGCTAAGCGCCGTACCGGCCGCTTGGTCGGCTGCAATTGGCAGCGGACCGCCCGTCGCGGCTGTGCTGCCGGAGACGAGATAATAACCATGCGCCTTGATCGTGCCGCTCAGCTTGTAGCCCGAGCCAATGCTCGTGCCGGTTTGGGACGTATAAACCAGCGACCATTTATTATTAAATGAAATATCTTCGTTCGTGCGGTTGTACAACTCAAAATATTTCGTGTTGTAAAACGCGCCACCATTACCGCCGTTTGCATACAGCTGGCTGATAACGACATCGCCTGCCGTATAGGTTGCCGGCGTTGACACCGTTACTGATGCGCTTGCCGTATAGCTCCCGTCTGCGGTCGTCGCCGTGATGATTGCCGATCCGGCGGCGACCGCAGTTACGTTGCCAGTCCCGTCAACCGTCGCGACAGCGGTATTGTTGGATGCCCATTGCACCGCCTTATTCGTCGCGTTTGTTGGTTCAACCTTTGCTGTCAACTGGCCTGTCTGGCCGACGTCAAGCGACAGATTGTTATTATCCAGGTTCACGCCCGTTACGGCGATTGGCGTATCGTCAACCGTCAATTGAGCCGTATCCTGGAAGCCGCCGTCAGCTGTCGTGACCGTGATCGTTGCCGTACCAACAGCGTTAGCCGTCACGGTGCCGTTATTGACGCTTGCGACTGTCTCGTCGCTGGAGGTCCAAACTACCGCTTTGTTCGTGGCATTGCTAGGCTGGATGGACGCAGTCAGCTTCTCCGTTCCGCCAGGCTGTAGCGTGAGCTCCGATTCGTTCAGCGATACGCCCGCCACGGCCACCGGCGTTGTTGTGCCGACCGGCGTACCGCTGACCGTAATGTTGCCGATACGGCTTGTCCCGGCCGTTCCAATGGCAGTTCCGTTTACTGCCGTAGAATTGTCGGCGACTCTCCACCGTATGTAGACGTTCGGCGAATCGTTAACGTCCGCAGGCAGCACGTGATTGCTGATGACACCCGTCGTGGGATCATTGGCCACAACGTACGTAGTGCCATCGGATTTCCAAGATTCATTGTCCGTGCTGTATTCCAGTACGAACGTCTGCGGTCCCGTGTTGGAGCTTTGCTGCACGGAAGACAACGTTATATTGTCGTATCCTTCCGTGCTCAATTTAACCAGCCAATACGAGACGCCTTTTACCCAACCCGTCGTCGTAACCGATTTCGGGTTCGTTCCTGCAACCCCGATGGCTCCGGCGCCTATCGGCGCGATTACCGTTGAAGGGTTGTTTTTATTGGCTTCGATACCGTCGTTCGCATAATACGTCGTTGTATCGGAGTCACTAAAATTACTCCATTGCGCCAGCAGCTCCGGCGCCCCGTCTGCGCGTGCTGTCCCCGACTGCGGAATCAATATGCCAGCCAGCAGCACAAAAGTCAGCGCAAGACCAATCCACTTTCGGTTAATTCTTATAAATGACTGCATGTACGAGACTCACTCTCCCTGTTATGTGTAGCTCAATGCTTTCCGACGATCCAACCCTCGACCTAATCTATCAATGATCATTTAGCTAATTTCAGCTAATCCACCCCTCTGCTGGAATCCCGTCCACCCGCCCTTTTGACCGATATGTTCGACAAATTTTGTGAAAAATCGACTTTTGTCGTATAAAGTATAAACCAGCATTTCTGCAGACGCCTCTTAAGAAATTGTAAAGCTCCAGAGCCATACTACTGGATGTCCGGTCTAGCGGGGGATGTATCATCCGAAAAGGCAAAAATAAAAAATGGCGGTTAGCAGAAATCTGCACCGCCATTTTTATGGGCTGTATTTGCTCTATTACCAGTCATCCGCAGAACGTGCGGCGCAAATGTTATAACTTCATTAATCCAAGACGGCAGGTTTAGACTCGGAGCCGCTTTCTCTTTTTTGGCGAAAAGCCTCCATCACCGCATACAACAGCGCGCAAGCAACGGCGATAGCCGCTACCGCTGCCATCCCCCAGAAAATGCCGGCATATACTTTACCCGGGGACACCGTTTGGAACGACGTCAATACACTGCCGGTTACCGCTACGCTGAATGCCCCGCTAAAAAATTGCAGCAGCTGGAACAAGCCCATGCCCGCGCCAACCGACGGCTGCGGCAGGATACGGGAAAGCTCGTTCGAAACGCCGGTCGTCAGCGAGGAGAAGCCGGTGCTAAGCAGCATGTAGGCAACCATGACCGCATACATGGACCAGTCGGCCAGGATGGCGAAGAGCAGTGCGGCAGCAACCAGTATCCAGGGCGCGTAGCGGAAAAGCAGCCGGTTGCCGTGCAAATCAATAATACCGCCGATTTTTCTGGAAATGAGCATCGACACAAGCGCGCCTGGAAAAATGATCAACCCCGCTTCGCCGGGCGTCAAGCCGTATGAACGGGCAAGAAGCTGCGGAAGCAGAAACAGCGAGCAGAAGCTGCACATATAAGCGGCAATGCCTAAAAAGCTTAATGTCATATAACGTTTGTTGCCAAACAGGTCAGGCTGTACGAACGGATTGCCCGCGCTGCGGATGCGCAGCCAAAATAATAGAATCGATATGCCGCCTGCTATAAGCGCCAGCCAGCTGCGGTTCGTCATATAGAGCAGCAGCCCCGTTGTGCCAATACCAAGGCATACCGCTCCCGATATGTCGAAGGACACTGTTTTGGACTTTTCGCGAGGCAGCAGTCTCAGGAAAAACGGGATAACTGCAAGGCTCGCAGCCGACACGATAAACAGTTCATGCCAGCCTAAGTATTCGGTTATCGCCCCGCCGATTACAGGGCCGAGGCCAAGCCCCAGCGAACTTGCCGACATAATGACGGACATCGCTTTGCCTCGCCGCTCCGTCGGTATAAACCGGGTAACCAGCATAATGCCAAGCGCCGGAATGGAAGCCGCGCCGGAAGCTTGAATGAGCCGGGCGACCAGGAGCAGCGCGAAATTCCCGCTAAACAAACCAAGCAGAGAAGCCAGCCCAAACGAAAGCAGACCAGTAATAAGCAGTGTCCGGATGGGCAAATAATCGGACAGCCGGCTGTACGTAATGGATGAGATGGCAAATACGATGGAATAGCCGGTAACGATCCACGAAGCCGTCGTTGTGGATAAACCAAATTGCTCCGTGACTGTCGGCAATGCCAAGTTAAACATCATCGTATTCATGACAACCAGAATAACCGTCACGCCAAGCAGCAGCGTGACGATGTTTTCCTTCATGCGAAACTCCGTTTGCTGCCTATCCGCAGCTTGCGTGGTCCGCTTTTTTTTCATATCGGTTTCCTCCTTCAGCTTTCTCTGTTTTGAACAAGTTCTATTGTTCTATAATCATCGAACAATAGAAATATAGCATGGAATATGATACAATTCAATTAAAACTTTAGCAGCCCGTTTTAACATAAGGAGGGTTTCCTATGAAACCGCTATACCATCCCGCTACCGAAGATATTCAGCTTACTTCGGTTCTATATGCGTTAAGCGATCCTGTCCGGCTTAGTATCGTCAAGCAAGTTATGGCGTTTGGCGAGCAGGCTTGCGGCGATATAAGCATCCCCGTTGCCAAATCAACGATGTCGCATCATTCCAAGACCCTTCGCGAAGCCGGAATTATACAGACCAGAGTAATGGGAACACAGCGCTTGCTGTCCATCCGGCATGAAGACCTGGAAGCCCGCTTTCCGGGATTGCTGGAAGCCGTTATGAGCAATGCCCCTTCCGTTGAAGAGATAAGCTCCGGCAACGACTAAACATACAGCGCCGGATTAACCCAATCCGACAATAAATATAACCAAACAAAGAGGAAGGCCCGCGTTGGCCTTCCTCTTTGTTTGGTTATTCGTCGGCGGCTGAATATTATCCCATCCGTTATTTATCGTTTTCGAGCAGCTCGACCAGCACTTTCAGCTCCTTGAATGTATCCATATAAGCATAACGGCCGCCGGTATACTCCCCTTTTTGCTGCAGAGGGAATCCGTTTGTCTCCAGAAGCGTTACCTTCTCCTTCATGCCTTCAATGAAAAAAGCGATATGATGCGGCCCTTCGCCATGCTCGTCCAAATAATTGCGCCAGGTGCTGGGATGAAGATCCGGCTCTATCAGCTCCAGCTGCAGCGATCCCATATCAATAAATGCGAGCTTCGCCCGCGCTTCGCTAGGCTCTCCGTTGTATTCGGTTTGCGCTTTGTCAGCTGCATCGGTCCACCTCGCTTCAGGTTTCGGAACCCCAAAAAAGTCCGCATACGCCTGGCTCACCTTATCAATATCATGCACCAGTATACCGATTTGCGTAATGACGTTATTGCCCAATAATCCTGCCATAATGGAAAATCATCCTTTCGGCTTCATATAATGGCCAATCTAATCTGTCGTACTGCAGCTTTTTTTATAACTTGACCTCAATTACGATAACGGTTTCATCATACCGATAGAGGAAAATATCGTCAATCGCTTTTTCCGTATGGTATACTCATCGCGTATCCATTTTTTTGCATTCTGAACCTATCGACGATAAAAGGAAGGGATGTATATGCGGCTTGGCGGACAAGTATTTCTAGAGGATAAAAATCCGGACAGCTGGGCGGAAGCGCTGGTCCTGGCAGGCTTTCGGGCTACCACCTGCCCCGTAAACGGGCAAGATGAGCTTGCAGATGCAGACCGCTATATGGCAGCTGCCCGCAAACACGATATTGTCATTGCCGAAGTTGGCGCCTGGAGCAATCCGATCAGCCCCAACGAGGAAGCAAGAAGCAAAGCGGTCGCTTATTGCATCGAGCGGCTGGAGCTGGCCGAACGGCTCAGCGCGCAATGCTGCGTCAACATCGCTGGCTCCCGCAGCGAGCAATGGGACGGCCCGCATCCGGACAATTTCAGCACCGATACGTTTGAGCTGATTGTTGATACGGTAAGGACCATTATTGATGCTGTAAAACCGGAGCGGACCGTATTTGCGCTGGAGATGATGCCGTGGGTATTCCCCGATTCGGCCGACAGCTACCTGGCTTTAATTAAAGCGATTGACCGGAAAGGATTTGGCGTCCATTTTGATCCCGTTAACATCGTAAGCAGCCCAAGGGTGTATTATCGGAACGGGGAGATGATCCGCGACTTTTTTGCCAAGCTGGGACCGTATATCCGCAACTGCCATGCGAAGGACATTTTGCTGCGCGGGCAATTAACCGTTCATTTGGATGAAGTGATTCCGGGTCTTGGCGCGCTGGATTACCGGACGTTCCTGACCGAGCTGAACAAGCTGCATCCGGACACCGCTCTTATTATCGAACATCTGTCGACGAACGAAGATTACACGCAAGCTGCAAGCTACATACGCGGCGTCGCCGCCGAACTGGACATAACCTTATAACCGCATCACTATACAAAGGGACTGCCGAAAGCCGGAGACGGCTTAGGGACAGTCCCTTTGTATTCCGCCTGAGACAATGCGGTCTGCAGGCAAGCTACTCCAAAATTAAATAAATAGCGCCGATTGCCGCAAGCGCAAGCACGATGCGCTGGAACAGCTTTTGCGGAATATGCGGCAGCACTTTAAATCCGGCAAGCGCGCCGATGGCCACGACTGGTATCATCCAGGCGTTTAACGTTAATGAATGCGGCGTAATCAGCCCCAAATAAACGGTAAACGGCACCTTGATCAGATTGATAATAAAAAAGAAATACGCATTCGTGCCCACAAAGGTTGTTTTATTAATCCCCTTCGACAGCAAATAAACCGACATGATGCTGCCCGCCGCATTGCCGATCATCGTTGTAAAACCGGCAAGAATGCCCAAGCTTCCGTTGACAGCCCGCGATTTGGAAAATGAGAAATTCATTGCTTTTTCCAAACGGCCCTGAAACAGGAAAAGAACAATAAGCACCAGCACGAGTGCGCCGATCAGAACAGACAGCTGGCCGTTGCTGATTTCCCCAAGCACAAAATAGCCGGCAACAATACCTGCCAGCACCCACGGCAGGAGAACAACGAGATACTTCCACACGACCGTCTTCCGGTAATACAGAATCGCGATAATATCCCCTGTAATCAAAATCGGCGTCAATAGGCCAACCGATTCGCGGGCGGGAAAAATGCTGGCCAGCATGGCCGCGACAAAAATGCCCAGCGTCGGCATGCCGGTTTTCGAAAATCCGACAAGCAGCGCGCCAATGGCGGTAACGACAATTTGCAGTACGGTATAGTCCATAACTTCACCTTTCAGATGCGAATGTCATAATGGCCCTTTTCACACTGTACGGCAACGCTTCCAATCTGTAAATATAAACCTGCTGTTTTTATGCAATCAAATCCGACATCCGCGCGAAAATCCCCGCACCGCAATCGTTTATAAAATGGCTTTCAGACCAGCCGTTAAAACAGCTGTCAAATGCAGCGCTTTTTTCTTCTCCAGCATACGGTTTATTACCATTTCGCGCTCGGCTTGCTGCTTGAAATCCAAAAACAGCTGCTGTGCCTGCTCCAGCAGCAGCACCGATGAATTGGATTGCTGCAAATAGCGGATATAATTGACCGTTTTGCTTACTTGAAGCCCAATGACTTCAAGCGCGAGGCTGTTCAGCAGGCTGCCGCAAGCTCCGCTCGCCACTGCTTCCTCGATGCCGCTCCCGCCAATCAGCGCGGCCGGCCCTTCCTCCTCGCCCAATCGGCCAACCGCAATCGAACCGCCGGCAAGCATTACAATGCCTGAAGCCGCCGCTGCCGTACCGGATCGTCCAAGCACGCCGCCGATAGCCTGGGCAACTCCCGGCATAGCCAGCGCAGCAGCCGTCTCGCTTTCGCTTATAAAGGCATATATGCCTTTTTCTAGCAAGCTTGAACCGTCCAGCTTCATTTCTTTTAATAAATCGGCTGTTCCTTCAACGATTTTTTTGCCGTGTTTCTCTAGTCCGCATATGCGGGATATTTCCTCCACCGATTCCTTAGGATCTTTCTCCTCGCCGGCTCCTTCAATTTTGTCAAAAGGCTGATAAAGCGGCGTTAGAATTGCCTCCTGCACAATAAGAAACAATTGGGCTTGTTCCTCCGGCGTGCGCAAATATTCCACAATCAGATCTTCAGCCGATTTCGGTTTCAGCGATTCGCTCATCGGCTCCATATACCGGAACGACCAGCTGTCCCGCCATGCTTGTTTGCGGAGCAACCTTTCCTGCACCTTGGAGAATGCCTGATCTTTATGCATTTTGTTCAGCGAGTTAAAAAGCCCGCTTTTTTGCGACAGCTCATTTTGCTTCGCCTGCAGCTGGATCAGCTCTTGATGCTCTGAAGTAATATCCATTTCCATTCTGCGGTAAATCAATTTGAGAAGAAGCGCAAGCCCTTCTTCGTCCAGCAGGAACACATTTGCTGCTCTCATTGTCCGTCTCCTTGTTATCCATTGCCGGCTTGTATCCAGCGGCAGTCTTTGCCTTATCATACCATTTTCTGCATTCCAATGACGAACGGCCAGCAAAAAAATGCCCCTCGCGGACATCGGAAGCAGTTCATTCGCCGATGTGCCGCGAGGGGCGCTTTGTACAGGCAGCGGCCGGAACAGCCGCCGCCTTACAGATTCAAATCCGGGCGTTTGCCGGTCACAAGATAAACAACGCTTTCGCCAATATTGGTCGCATGGTCGGCAATCCGCTCAATAGAGCGGCCAACAAACAGCAGATGGATCGATTGGGAAATGCTTGCAGGCGTTTCCGTCATCAATGCAACAAGCTCGATTAAAATTTGCTTGTAAAGCGCATCAATTGTATCGTCTTCCTTTGCCATTTTGTACGCGAGGCCGATATCTTCGCGGATGTACGACTGAATCGACTCGTATATCATCGTTTGGCAAATTTCCGCCATGCGGGGCAGATCAATCAGCGGTTTGATCAGCCGCTCGCCTTGGATGCGGATAACCGCTTTGGCGATGTCCACGGACAAATCGCCCATCCGCTCAAGATCGCTTGCCATTTTGAACGCTATCAGAATCCGGCGCAAATCTTTGGCTACCGGCTGCTGAGTCGCAATAATTTTAGCGCCAACCTGGGAAATGCGCTCTTCGATCTGATTGAGCTCCATATCTTTTTTAATAATCGTTTCGGCACTGGCCTTATCGAGCATTTGCAGCGCCTTCATCGATTCGCCAAGCACGTTCTCGACGCGCTCGCCCATCTCCACCAGCATCTGCTTCAGCTGCTCCAAGCCTTCGTCCAGTTCTTTTCTAATTACCATGCCCCTTCACTCCCTTTACCCGGTTATGCCGGTATAGATCTGTTGTTTGAGCGTGTTGCCGGTTCTTGTCAGCCAAATCTGCCCGTAATATACTGCTCGGTTCTGGAATCTACCGGATTCGAGAACAGCTCTTCCGTCTGGCCCGCTTCCACAACCTCGCCGTTTAAGAAGAAGACGGTTTGATCGGACACACGAGCCGCCTGGTGCATGTTGTGCGTGACCATCACAATTGTATATTTCTCCTTCAGCTCTTGAACCAGTTCTTCAATCTTCAGGGTGGAGATTGGATCAAGCGCGGAAGTCGATTCGTCCATCAGCAGCACTTCGGGCTGCACGGCAAGCGCTCTTGCAATGCAAAGCCGCTGCTGCTGGCCGCCCGAGAGCCCCATAGCAGACTTATGCAGCAGGTCCTTCACTTCATTCCATAAAGATGCGCCGATCAAGCTTTGTTCGACAAGCTCGTCTAACCTTTTTTTATCTTTGATTTTATGAAGGCGCGGTCCGTAAGCGACATTATCATAGATAGAGCTGAGAAACGGATTAGGCTGCTGGAACACCATGCCTACCCGTTTGCGGAGCGTTTCCACCTGCATTTGAGGCGAATACACATCTTCGCCGGAAATTTGAAGCGAACCTTCGATCCGGACACCTGGAATAAAATCATTCATCCGGTTGATCGTGCGCAGAAACGTTGATTTGCCGCAGCCGGACGGGCCGATAAGCGCCGTGACAGCATGCTCCGGAATTTCGAGATTCAGCTTTTTCAGCGCGTGAAAATCGCTGTAATACAGCTGGAGATCGGTTACGCTAATTTTGGTTGGCATTGTTTGTTGTCCTCCTTTCCTTAGCCGAATCGGCCGGAAATGTAATCATCGGTCGCCTTTTCTTTCGGCTCGGTAAATATTTTTTGCGTATCGTCATGCTCAATCAGCTTGCCCATATAGAAAAAGGCTGTTTTATCCGAAATACGCGCTGCCTGATGCATGTTATGCGTCACGATGACGATGCAGTAATCACGCTTCAGCTCCGAAATCAGTTCCTCAATTTTGGATGTGGATACCGGATCAAGCGCCGAAGCCGGTTCGTCCATCAAAATGATGCGGGGCTGAACGGCAATCGAACGCGCGATGCAAAGCCGCTGCTGCTGACCGCCGGAAAGCGCCAGCGCGGACTGCTTCAGCCGGTCTTTCGTTTCGTCCCACAACGCTGCTTTACGCAGGCTTTGCTCCACAATTTCGTCCAGCTTCTTTTTATTTTTTATGCCATGATAACGCGGTCCAAACGCGATATTTTCATAGATCGATTTGTGGAACGGGTTAGGCCTTTGCCATACCATTCCGATTTGCTGGCGGAGCAGCACAACGTCTACTCCCGGCTCCAGTATATTGCGGTCCCCGATCCAAGCTTCCCCTTGAATCCGGGCGTCGGCAATGAGATCGTTCATCCGGTTCAGGCTGCGCAGAAACGTTGATTTGCCGCAGCCGGACGGGCCGATAAGCGCTGTTACCTGTTTTTCTTCAAAATCAAGCGAAACCGATTTAACGGCTTCTTTTTCGCCATAAAATACACTTAAGTTTTTAACCGATAATGCCAGATCCCCCATGTCGGTCCAGCTCCTTTCTACTTCGACGCCGTCATTTTGCGGTATAACAGGCGGCCTATAAACCGTGCAGCAAGGTTGAACAACAATACAACAATAATCAGCACCGCCGAAGCGCCTGCGGCAATATCTTTCGTATCCGGCGCAATGCCTTCACTGTTTACTTTCCAAATATGGACAGCCAGCGTTTCGGCCGGCCGCATCGGGTTCAGCGGCGAGAACGGGCTGAGCGGGTTCCAGTCATGGAAGTCCAGGCGCGGCGAGCTCATACCCGCCGTAAACAGCAGCGCAGCCGCTTCGCCAAATACGCGGCCCGAAGCCAGGATGGTGCCGGTCAATATATTCGGAATCGCAATCGGCATCATGACCGATGTGATCGTTTTCCAGCGGGATAAACCAAGCGCAAGGCTTGCTTCCTTTTGCTCGCGGGGCACGCCCTTTAACGCCTGCTCGGTAATGCGGACCATCAGCGGCAAATTAAATACCGTCAGCGCCAGCGCGCCGGACAGCAGCGAGAAACCGAAATGGAAATAGTTCACAATGACTAGCAAGCCGAACAAACCGACCACGATCGAAGGAAACGAAGACAACACTTCAACAACGAGACGGACAAAATTCGTGAAACGGCCGGCTTTGGCATATTCACTCATATAAATGCCGGCGCCGATGCCAAGCGGCAGCGTAATAATCAAAGTTAATACAAGCAGGAACACCGAGTTGAACAGCTGCGGCCCAATCCCCCGCCTGCTTTAATCGTTTGCGGCGGAGACGTCAGGAAATGCCAGCTGATATGCCCGACTCCCCGGAATAAAATAAACCCTAAAAGCCCGATCAAAATTAATACGATAAGACCGGTTACGGCAATAATAACGGCAGTTGCAATCCGGTCCGCTAATTTGGCGCTCATACTTTCGCTCTCCTTTCCAGCCATCTTACAATGAATACGAATATAAAGGTCATCGCCATTAAAATAAGAGCAAGCGACCAAAGCGCGTCATTATGCGTCGAGCCGGTAACCGTATTGCCCATGCTGAGTGTAATCGCGCTCGTTAACGTAGACGCCGATTCAAACAGCGAGCTTGGAATATGCGGCGCGTTGCCGATAACCATCTGTACGGCAAGTGCTTCGCCAAACGCGCGTGAAATGCCCAGTACGACACCTGTCATAAGCGAAGGAAGGGTTGTCGGGAGCACAGTGCGCCAAATCGTTTGCCAGCGCGTTGCGCCAAGCGCGTATGAACCTTCTTTTAAACCGCCCGGCAATGCAGCCAGCGCATCGGTAGCGATCGTTGTAATCGTCGGTAAAATCATAATGGCAAGAACAATGGAACCTGCAAGAATGCCAAGCCCTTGTCCAGGAAATACATCGCGAAAGAATGGTACGATAATGGTCAAGCCCACAAAACCATATACGACGGAAGGGATGCCGGCGAGTAGTTCAATAACGGGCTGCAGCCATTTACGGCCAATCTTTGGCGAAATTTCGGTCATAAACAAAGAAGCGCAAATCGCAAGCGGAGCTGCGAATATAGCAGCGAGAATGGAGGTGCTGAACGATCCGAAAATAAACGGCAGCGCTCCAAACAGCGGCGGCTCGCCTTCCGGTCTCCAGTCCAGGCCGCTCAAAAAGGACCACAAATTAATTTTGTCGGATATAAATGTGCTTGCACCGCGGGATGCAACGAAATAAACCATTGAAAAAATGGTTACGATAAGCAGGGCAATGCACAAAAAGGTGTACACCTTGCCCACCCATTCTTCAACGATATGCTGTTTGGCGAATTGCCGTTTATCATCACGCACCATAAGGGAACCTCTCTTTCACATGGGAAAGAGGCGGGTTAATTTCCGCCTCTTTCTCGGATCAATATCTGCTTTCGACTTGATGTTTATTATTATTTGTTCGTTACGTTGCCAGCCGCATCGCGTTGAATTTTCATCGCTGTTGCAGGGATGTAGCCCAGCTCCGTTACGTCGCCGTTTTGTACTTCATCCGATACCATGTAATCAAGGAAGGCTTTAACAACCGGAGTTGGTTCACCTTTCGTGTACATGTGCTCGTAAGCCCATACTGGGTATTTGCCAGTTGTTACGTTGTCAACCGTAGGTTCTACACCTTCGTATTTAACGGTTTTAACTGTGTTGTCCAGGTAAGACAGTGCAAGGTAGCCGATAGCGCCTGGCGTTTCGCTTACAAGTTTCTTAACAGTACCCGAAGCGTCCTCTTGAATCGAACCTTTCAGGTCTTCCGTTTTTTGGCCCAGTGCATAGTTTTCAAACGTTGCACGAGTACCGGAGCTCGAAGGACGGTTTACGATAACGATTGCTTGATCTTTACCGCCAAGGTCTTTCCAGTTCGTGATTTTACCAGTGAAGATATCAATCAGTTGCTGTTTCGTCAGGTTGTCAACGCCTACTTCAGGGTGAACAACTGCAGCCATTGCTACAACGCCTACGATATGGTCAACCAGTTCAGATGCTTTGGAAGCATCGGCATCTTTAAATTTCTCTTCAGCGAAAATATCGGAGTTGCCGATATCGGATTGACCTTCCGAAACTTGCGTCAGGCCTGTGCCGCTGCCGCCGGCTTGTACTTGAACGGAAATTTGTTTATATTCGTCTTTTGCCATAAATTTTTGTGCAACTTGGTCAACAAGCGGTTGAAGTGCAGAAGAACCAGTAGCCAGGACCGAACCGGACAGTGCTTCAGGTGTTGGTGTAGCTTCAGGCGTGCTCGAAGCGGATGCTTCAGGCGTGTTTGCCGCAGCTCCATTGTTTGTGTTGTTGTTACTGTTGTTGCCGCAAGCAGCCAGGATAACAGTAAGAACCAACGTCATAACTAACAACATACTCTTTTTCATTTCTTTGGTTTCCCCTTCCGATAACTCATTGTTTGGTGTTTACATGGACTATTGTAGAAGTCTGTCATTCGAATGATATTTTCCGAGTGTAAACGAAATGATAAAATTTCATAGAATAGTTGTATTGAAATGTATAAAGTCATAGAATAGTTCTATACAATTACGAAAGGAATCTTCATTCGTTATGACGATATTAAAAATAAGGTTAATTGTGCTCATAGAGAGGCTGAAGAAAGTGACTGCAGTCGCGCAGGAATTGGGAATGAAGCAGCCGACCGTAAGCTTTCATATGAAAAAGATGGAGGAAGAATGGGGCGTTCCGCTGTTTGAATCCAAAACGGGCAAGGTGCTGCTGACCGAAGCCGGGCGGATGCTTCATCATTATGCGCAGCAAATTGATAAAATCTATACCGAAGCCGAATCCCGCATGCTTCAGCTGCGGGACGGCGGCAGCCAGACCGTTAAGATTGGCTGTACGGCCCTGACCAGCGCATTAGTTCTAACGTCCCGGTGGTTTAAAGAAAATCAAGCTTTGCAGAAATTTGTAAACCAGTTTGTAACGGACAGCAGCGAGCGGCTTGCAGCGAGGCTCGAAGACGGCGAGCTTGATTTGGTCGTCACCGCGGAACCGCCGGCGGATGCCCGGTTTCAGAAAGAGCTTCTTAAGGAGTCGCCTTTACAGGTTTGGTTAGCGCATGATCATCCTTTTGCCCGGATGAATGAGCTGACTATTATCCAATTAAGAAATATGAAGTATGCAGCTTTGGATGAACCTGCAATTGGCAGACAACTGCTTGCTCGCGATGCTGTCGATTACGCGGAGCTGCCGGCCGGCATCCTAGTAAGCCAGCCTTTTCTTGTCGGTCAGGCTGTCCAGGGAGGCGGCGTCTTCTCCATCATGCCGTCCATGCTTGACAGCCCGTTATCCGGACCGGACAATGAGAAGCTTGCCGGCATCCCGCTTGCAGGCAAGCCGGCTGTGCTGCAAATCTATGCCGTCTGGCCCAAGGCGCACTGGAATCCGAAGCTGTTGATGCAGGTTGCCCAGTCTTTAGCGGTATAGAATAGAACTTCAATAGGGCTTAAGCGGGATCAAAAATCCGATCAAAAGCCCGCTATCAAAAAAGCAGCTGATTCCCGGCAAACCCGAGGGAAACAGCTGCTTATGAATGATTAGTGTTTTTTGCTTACCTATTGCCGTTTGTTTTTCGCACTTGCGACAGCCCTGCGAGCCTGCTTACCTGCTCCGCTGCATTCGCCGTATGGTTATAAGCCCGCTCGGACAAGCTGGCAATGGACTCCACGCTTGCCCGGGTTGCTCCGGCTGCTTCAAACAGCGAGCCAAAGACCGCCTCCGCTTGCTTGACATATTGTCTGCTTGCTTCCGACTCATGGCGTCCTTCCCGTGCCAAATCCGACGTTTGCTCAATTGCTTGCGTGATAGAACCGGTTTGTTTCGTAATTTGCTCGGCAGCCCGCTTCGTCTCCGCCGCCAGCTTCATCACTTCTTCCGCAACAACCGCAAATCCCCGGCCGTATTCGCCTGCCCTTGCCGCTTCAATGGAAGCGTTAATCGCCAGCAGACTGCATTGTTCCGCGAGCTGCTTAATGGCAGCAGACATCGACCGTATGGAACCCGCTTCGCTTTGCAGCGAAACCATCGCCTGCTCTTGCTGCGCTGAAAACACGGATAACCGCTGAAAAGCCTCGGTCACTTTGCCAAGCTCTCCTTTACCTTGCAGTGTGAGCTCGGACATATCGGCCGACACCTTGTTGCCGTGCTGTGCCGAAATTCTTACATCATTAACAGCATCACGAATGTTCTCCAGCTCTTTGGTTACATCCAAAGTTGTCGCAAGCTGCGCTTCAACCGCTTCATTCTGAAGTTCTCGCGACATTTGCAGCAAATCGGCAATGGTAAGCACCCCGTCTGCCCTGCCATCCTTCGTTAAAATGACGCAATCGTACATTTTTCTGCCGCTGCGGTTCATGGCCAGCTCTATCAGCTGGCCGGGGGGACATGGATATCCACAATAAGCGGTGAAGCGTCCATTAACGTACTGGCGGGTTTCTCATAGAACAGCTCAACGCCATAACGCTTACTGATATTCATATAGAAGCGGTTACGCATCAGCAGCCCCTTCGGCTGCATTCCATCGCTGCATACAACGATACACTCGCTGTCTTCATGCTGGCTGAACATTTTTTGAACGTCACCGCATAATTGGTTGGGAGTTGTAAACGGCACCTTTCGGATAAATTGTTCCAGACTTACTTTCTTTTTTCCTTCCGGCATGCTTGTCCGTACTGGGGCTGTCGATTTTTGTTCCCGTAAGTTCTCCCGCTCGCGCTCCAAAACAATCATCGTCTCTACGCCTCCTATCACTCTCTGTACCTATACATTAGGACCTTAGAATTAATTGGAATAACGAAATAGATTAACACAATGTAAAAATAATAAAAAAACTGTCCGAAGACAGTTATTTTTAAACAATGGGGAATTGTTCTTACAAATTAAACAAGGCGGCGAGCTGTTTGGATGGAATGACCCCGGCTACTGCTCCGTTCTGCATAATAATGATGCTGTCGAAACGGTTCATGACCGGCCTCCGGATCGCCTGATCCAGCAGCTCCGGCAGCTGCGTCTCCACATCTACGATTAACGGCTTCAGCATAAAGCTGGTTACGGGCTCTTGGCACAGCCGGTCAAAACCAACAGGATCTCTCAGCAGAGCGGTAAAACGAGTTTTCATCACAACGCCAACCGGAGTTCCGTTGTGGCCCAACACGACGGCGCTGTCCGCGTCCTCATTTTGTTTCATGAGCATATGCAGCGCTTCGCTGCCGGTCGCTGTAGAAACAATCGAAGGCGCCGGCTGCACATAACTATACAGCCCTTGTTCGATAACCATCATCCCACTCACCCTTTCTCCTTAAGCCTGCAAGCCCAGTGTAAAGGCAAACCGTTAACCAAAATAACGCGATTGATTATCGGAATGTAAAAATAATGGAAGCCGGCAGCCCGCTTTAACGGCTTAGACGGAAGCAGGTTTCGGCCAGCCAGTCATAAGACAATGTGCCGTTTACTTCATGGCCGCCGGAGAACAGCTCCGAACGGAACTGCCCGGACGCGCCTTCGCTGCTGTAGATATGCTGCACATGCCGGACAGCCTGCCGGAATCCTTCCTTCGGAAAAATCGGGTCATGCTCGCCGGATTGCAGGAACAACGGCCGGGGAGCAAGGAGGCCCAGCAGCTCCGGCAGTTCCGCGTGAAGCAGTATCCCGGGAATATAGTTATCAATGCAGTGGCGGACAGCCATAATACTGTCTTGGAACGTATTGGGAAACCCGGTTAAAACCGCGGCATGAAGCCGCTCGTCTACAATAGCTGCCGCACTGGCGATAACCGCCCCGCCGGAAAAGCCCATTACACCCGCTCCGCCGGAAGCCGTCTCCGGGCGGGACAGCAAATAATCAAGCGCCTTCCGCGCTTCCCATACACGCAGGCCGGCAAGCGTTTTGCCATACATCAGCATATGTTTGGCCAGCGTATCGCAGGAGTTGTTTGGCCTAACTCCGCTTTCCGCTTGCATATCCGATGCCAGCAGCCGTTCGCCAAACCCGATCACATCCGGCGCAATGACCGCCATGCCGCGCTTGACCAGCTCGATCGCAAAGTTATTGTGCCCTCCCGGATTTTGCACGTTGGAGCTGCCATCCGGCAGCATTCCTGTAATTTGCCTGCTTCCGTAACCATGGCCATGAATGGCGAGCACCCCGGGTGCCGGCCGCTCAAGGCCGTCCGGGATAAGCACATAAGCCGCAAACGCCAACCCCGGCGCAGCGGACAGTTCGACGCGCTCCCTCCGGTATCCGTCACATTGCACTTGTTCCAGCAGCACCGGCTGATGGGAATCATTGGGCTCAAATTCGCCCAGCATGCTGCGGAAAGCCTGCTTTAGCCGCTCTCTCCGGTCGGCATCCGGCAGTTGGCCGTACCGCTGCTTCCGTTCCTGTTCCGCCGCCTCATATAACCGCTGTAAAAATACGTCTCCCTGCCACATCGGCTGCTAAACCTCCCTGTCGGCGCTATAAACAGCAGCGCGCCAAATGCTGAACACATTCGGCGCGCTGTTTGTGGATGCCTTCTTTATTCTTCCGCTGATTTGCGTTTCAAAATCCGGATGCCATACAACGGCAAATGTAATTCCGTGTTCGGGCCCAACGTTTCACCCGTCAGCATATCCGAATAGCTGGCGGTATCCAGCGTAATTTGCTGCCCGCCGCCGCTGAAGTTTTGTACAAATACATAATCGTGCACGCCGTCTGTCCGCAGCTGCGCCGTGACGCCAGACGGCAGATCGGTCTCGATTACGCGTTTAATGCCGGCCTGCCGGATCAGCCTGCTGTAGAAATCATCGTAAAACGGCTCCTTATACCGTGCCGCGATGTAATAAGCCTGCCCGCTGCCAAGCCTGTTGACGGTGAGCGCCGGGCGGCCGGCATAAAAGTCGGAGCCGTATTCAGCCAGCGCTTCCGCGCCTTCCAAATGAATCAAATCGCACAGCTCATGCAGCTCGTAGCAGCCTTCCAGTTGAAGCGCATTGCCTGCCTTCATAACTGCCGTATTCGTTTCATCATCATAAAGGGAGTCAATCTCCTCCGACCAGATGCCCAGCGTTTGGCGCAGCGGACCCGGGAAGCCGTTCAGGAAGCATAAATCATGGTCATCTGCAATTCCGCTCCAATAGGTGCCGACAAAAGTGCCGCCGCCTTTGACGAATGCTTCAATCCGCTCGCCGACGCCCGGCCGCACCATGTACAGCATAGGTGCAATAAGCAGCTTATAGCCGTCAAAGGAACAGTCCGAATCGATCACGTCCACCGGTACGCCTAGTTCCCACAAAGCCCGATAATGTTTGCGGACCGTCTCCTCATAATGAATGCCGGCGTTGCGCGGGCCTTGCGCATCTTTAATTGCCCAGCGGTTCTCCCAGTCATAAATCAGGGCGGTCTCCGGACTTACGCTTGTGCCGGCAACGTCAGCAAGCTTCGCCAGCGACTGGCCGACTTCTGTGACGTCGCGGAATACGCGGGTATGCTCATGCCCGACATGGTCTACAACGGCGCCGTGCAGCTTCTCGCTGGAGCCCCGGCTTTTGCGCCATTGAAAATATTGTACGGTATCCGCGCCGTGGGCAACCGCCTGCAGTGAAGCCAGCATATGCATACCCGGCTTTTTCAACTTGCTGATCGGCTGCCAATTGGTCATGCTTGGCGTACTTTCCATCAGCATGAACGGCTTGCCGCCCTTCAGCGAGCGGAAAACATCATGATTCAGCGCGATAAAAGCCGCAAGCTCCGCATTATCCTTATATTCATGCCAGGAAGGATAAGCGTCCCATGAGACGACATCAAGCTCGTCTTTAAATTTCCAGTAATTTAACGGCTCAAAGTCCAGCATGAAATTGGTTGTAACCGGCAAGCTCGCATCCAACTGACGGATAGCCTTGACTTCATGCTTAAAGAAATCAACCGTTTGATCCGTAACAAAACGTTTCCAGTCCAGGTTCATGCCGTGGACAGCGTTCTCCCCCCGGTAAGTCGGCGGCTCGATCTGGCTCCAATCCGTGTAGGTATGGCTCCAGAATGTCGTCCACCAGGCGTCGTTTAACGCTTCAAGCGTGCCATAGCGGCTGCGCACCCAGCCGCGGAATGCTTCCTGGCAATAATCGCAGTAGCATTCCCCTCCGTATTCGTTGGAAATATGCCAGCCGATGACGGCAGGATGGCTGCTGTAACGCTCAGCGAGCTTGGCGTTAATGAGGGCAACTTTCTCCCGGTACACCGGCGAAGAGAAGCAGTGATTGTGGCGTGCGCCGTGCAAATTGCGGATGCCGTTCGGGCCGACGCGCAGCACCTCCGGATATTTGGCGGACATCCACGCCGGGCGTGCGCCGCTTGGGGTGGCAAGCATTGCGTATATGCCGTTTGCCGCAAAACGGTCCAGCACTTGATCCAGCCAGCCGAACGTAAAGACGCCTTCTTCCGGCTCCAGCGATACCCAGGCAAAAATGCCTACAGACATCAAGTTGCTGCCGGACAGCTTCATTAACCGGATATCTTCCTCCAGCACGTCGGGATATTTCTGCCATTGATCGGGATTATAATCCGCGCCATGCAGCAATTGCGGTATTTTCGGGATGATCGGCGGGAATTTGGTAGTCCTGGTTGTCATTCCGGTAACCTCCAACTTGTTATTAGATATGGGGAAAAGCCATGTACTCTATCACGATATTCAAATTATATAACCGCATAAAAACAATTGAAATAACACAATATTCATGTACGATATAAGAATATGAACATATATTCAGGAGGGAAATGACGTGGATACGATCGCATTCCCCGCCTTAGCGGAAGCCGACCGCCGGCTGCCTCTCTATTTGACCATCTGCGGCCATTGGAATAACCAAGAGGCCATTATACGGGAGCAGGGATTCACCGATTATCAGTGGCTGCAATGCGTCTCCGGAACAGGCGAACTGTTCATCGGCGATGCCAGGCATATCGTTAAAGCCGGACAGGGTTTCTTGCTGCTGCCCGAAGTGCCGCACCGGTACTGGCCTATGGAAGAGCCTTGGGATGTCCATTTTATAAGCTTTAACGGCATGATAGCCGAAACGCTGCTCCGGCAGGCCGGCATGATGGAATCCGGCGTATATACGACGGAAAACAGCGAAACCATCGTTTCGCATATGCGGAATATGTACGCCATGTCCCAATCGGACCGCAGCTATTTGGCTATCGAGTGCTCTAAGCTTGTTTATATGTTTTTGCTGGACTTAATGAAAGCTGCAGAGGCTGGCGCGCAGTCGGAGCTGACTTACTCCAGGCTGCAGCCCGTCTTTGCCTATATCGAAGCCAATATGGATAAGCCCGTTGCCATTAAGGAACTGGCGGCCTGCATCGGCGTGACCCCCCAATATTTATGCCTGCTGTTTAAAAAGTCGGTGAATATGCGGCCTATGGTTTATGTCAACCGGGAACGGATCAACCGCAGCAAAGAGCTGATGTTTTATGAAAGCCGCATCCCTCTGCACGAGATTGCGAGACGGGTCGGCTTCGACAGCGCCAGTTATTTCAGCTCCGTATTCAAAAAACAGGAGGGCATAACGCCGGAGCAATTTAAAAAGCTTCACGGCATGCGCTGACCGCATCGCAGTAAGCTTCCGAGCGGCACGGCATCGCCGCCTGCCAAGAGCGGAACCCGCTGCTGGGCGTAATGCGGCCGCACATCTCAAGATACGAAGCGGACGTTCAGCCATTTCCTGGACAAATGGATGCAAATACAGCTTGCTTCAAGCCGCAACTTGCGCGAATATAAGAGAAGAGCCTAATTAAGGCTGAATTTATGGAGGCTTATTGCAATGTCTTTAAAAGAAAAAGTAAAGGATGCCATTAACGGGCAGTCCGAAACGTTTAAAGCGATTTCCCGTTATATCGGACAGCATCCGGAGTTAGGCCATCAAGAATTTGAAGCGGCGAAAACGCTTACCGCCGAGCTGGAGCGGCAAGGCTTTACCGTAGAACGCGGCACGCTCGGAATGGAAACCGCTTTTATCGGCACTTATACAACAGCCAAACCCGGCCCGGTTGCCGCGTTTCTCTGCGAATACGACGCGCTGCAGGACCTTGGCCACGCTTGCGGCCATCATCTGATCTGCTCGATGAGCCTGGCGGCGGCGGTCGGCCTAAAATCCGTGATCGACGAGCTTGGCGGCACGATCCGCGTATACGGGACACCGGCGGAAGAAACCGCCGGCGCCAAAGTCACAATGGCGGCCGCAGGATTATTTGACGACTGCGACTTTGCCTTAATGGCCCATCCTTATTATACATTTGAACGATCCGGCGAATCGCTTGCCATGGATGCGATACGGTTTGAATTTCACGGCAAAGCGGCGCATGCCGCTGCCAGCCCTTATGAAGGCGCAAACGCGCTGGACGGCGTGCTGCAGCTGTTCAACGCCGTGAATGCGCTGCGCCAGCAGACACGCAGCGATACGCGTATCCACGGCATTATTGATAACGGCGGCAAAGCGCCTAATATTATTCCGGATTATGCATCCGCCAAATTTTATATCCGGTCGGCCAGCCGGGCGTATACAAACGAGCTGACCGCCAAAGTGATCCGCTGCGCGGAAGGGGCTGCGCTTCAGACCGGCACAAGGCTGGAGGCCGCTCCGTATGAATTGTCGTACGATGAGCTGCTGACGAACGAAACATTATCCGGCTTGTTTACAAGCAACTTGCTGACGAATGGAATAGAGCCGTCCGAGATCGAAACCGGAAAGGACCACGGCTCGCTGGATCTTGCCAACGTATCCGTCCGTTGTCCGGCCATTCACCCTTATGTGAAAATCACCCAGGAGCGCTATTTGCTCCATACGCCGGAATTCCGCGACGCCGCCATGACAGAGCAAGCGCTGGACCGGATGATATTCGCCGCCCATATGCTGGCGGCTACCGCCTATGACGTCATAGCCGATCCGGAATTGCTGGCGGCAGTCAAGGCCGAATTTGCGGCAAAAAACAACCGATAAGAACTAAGAACATGCTGGTGGAGCACTTTTTTCACCTCAAGCGGGAGGTATGACCGTCATGGAAGCTGTAAACGAAAAAGTCGCCTACGAAAATCCGCTGTTGTCACTGCGCATTTTCCAGCCAAAACGCGATTCGGCAGGTTTGACCAAATGGCATTATCACCGCCAGCTGGAGCTGCTGTACATCATTGACGGCGAGCTTGATATTGATATCGAAGAAGAAAATCATCATCTGACAGCCGGGGATGTCATTATCGTTGGCGCTTCCCAGCTGCACCGCGACCGGAGTTACGGTTATCTCGATTATATTGTTTTGCAGTTTGACATCGAGCAATTTTTTGACCACAGCACGATCCCGTACATGCGGTATTTTTCCGAAACGAAAAACCCGCTCAGCAAAGCCAACTATATCTTCCGCGAAAATGCACCGGTCAAAAAAGCTGCCGGGGAGTGCATCCGGACGATACTGGAAGAAGCTTCGCGGAAAGATACCGGCTATGAGCTTGCTGTCAGCATGCTCATTAAGCAAATTTTGCTGCTGCTGCTGCGCAACGATTCGCAGAAAATGCTGGTCGAGCAGGACGAATTCGACCGGATCCGGCTAGGTCCCGTGCTTGATTACGTCGAGCAGCATTTGACCGGCCGCATTCAAGTGGAGGAAGTATGCCGGATCGCCAACATGAGTTATTTTTATTTCGTTAAATTTTTTAAAAAAGCGATTGGCTTATCGTTTACCGAATATGTAAACTACCGGAAAATCAAATGGGCGGAGCGGATTTTGCTGACAAAAGATTTAAGCATCTCCGAGGTTGGCGAAAAAATCGGCATGCCGAATATGGCTCATTTTTATAAAATGTTCAAAAAATATAATGATTGCTCTCCTAAACAGTTCCAGCGCAAAATGCTCTCATGGAACCGGCAGTAGCCCAGCAATAAAAAAAGGAACGGACCCTTGCCGGAAGCAAGCTTGTCCATTCCTTTTTTTTCAGAAAATCATTTGCCCATCGGCTGGCCGGAGACCGGTTTCCTTGGCATAATCAGCTTATAGCCGACGCCGCGGATCGATTCAATTTGCACCGACTCCTGGCCAAGCTCAAGCTTCTTGCGCAGCGAACTGACATGCACGTCAACGGTCCGCTGCCCTCCGATATAATCAAATCCCCATACGACATTCATCAGATCATCTCTTGTAATCACCATGCCCGGACGCTGTACCAAATAAAGCAGCACTTCAAATTCCTTTGGACGCAGCGGCACCAGCTCACCGGCAAGAATAACTTCATATTTCTCCGGATAGATGGACAATTCGCCGGCTGTAATGACTTTCTCGTTCGTCTCCACCGGCTTCATATCTTCCTGCTGTGTACGGCGAAGTACCGCAGACACCCGGGCGAGCAGCTCGGCAACGCCAAACGGCTTCGTAATATAATCATCCGCACCATGCTTCAAGCCTTGAACAACTTCTTCTTCCGCATTGCGGGCCGTTAAAATAATGACCGGTGTCCGGTTGCCGCTTTGGCGAAGCCGGTTCAATACCTCAAAGCCGTTCATGCCTGGCAGCATTATGTCAAGGATAATCAGATCAAATGGATGCTGCAGCGCGGACTGCAAACCTTCTCCGCCATGATCGATTACTGTCGTTTCATAACCTTCTTGCGACAAATTATAAGACAAAAGCCGCGCCAACGTTGGTTCGTCCTCAATAACGAGTACTTTATGCGACATGCAGACACTCCCAATTTCGCGAATATCGAATCGAATCGAATCTTCATTCGCTTGGATTCCAAGCCCAAACCTATTTTATCATGTTTTTGTAAACAGATGATACGAAATTAAAAAATTGATTCTTGAAGCACAGGCAGCACAATCGTAAACGTAGATCCTTCTCCAAGCTCGCTTGCAACGGATATTGTTCCTTTATGCAGTTCCACCAGATGCTTGACGATGGAAAGCCCCAGCCCCGTTCCGCCTGAGCTGCGGGAGCGCGCTTTATCAACCCGGTAAAACCGTTCGAAAATGCGCGGCAGGTCTTTTTTCGGAATGCCAATCCCGGTATCGCTGATGGCAATGGAGATGTGGTCTTCATCCAGACTTTCTACGCGGACAAATACTTTGCCGCCTTCCGGCGTATAGCTGATGCCGTTGGCCAGCAGATTCATCAAAATTTGGCGCAGCCTGTCCTCATCCGCTTCCACGTACAGCCCTTCTTCCAGCGATACGTTCAGCTGTATCAATTTTTTGGCAGCTTGCGATTCAATGACTTTGACCGTCTTATTAATAAACGACTCCATCTCAATCGGTGAGAAGACAAGCGGAACACGCCGTGATTCCACTTTGGACAATTCCAGAATGTCGCTAATTAACCGGTTCAGTCGGTCGCTTTCATCAAAAATAATTTGCAGGAAGGAGCGTGCTGTCTCTTCGTCCTTCACCCCGCCGCTCAGCAGCGTTTCCGCAAACCCTTTGACAGCGGCGATTGGCGTCTTCAGCTCGTGGGATACGTTGGCGACAAATTCGCTGCGCACTCTCTCCAGCCTGCGGACAGCCGTTACATCCTGCAGCACGAGCAGCACGCCGGCAAATTCGCTTGTATCCGGATGAACCGGCACCAGATTCAGCTCCAGCAGTCGTTCCTCCGGGAAATAAAAGGTTATTTCATCGCGTACCAGCTTGCCGGTCTGCAGGCATTCCTGAATCATTTGGGCAAGCTCATACTGCTGTTTCGCTTCCGTATAGTGCCTTCCGACAAGCTCTTTGGCGGAAAAACCCAGCACTTCTTCGGCGCGGCGGTTCATCAGCAGGAATCGTCCGGATGTATCAATCATTACAATTCCGTTGATCATATTGTCAAGAACCGTCTCCAGCTGCGTTTCATTGCGCTGGATACGCGACATCTGCACCTGCAGGCTTTCCGCCATCGCATTAATAGCGTGGCCCAGCTCGCCGATTTCATCCTGCTTTTGCACTTTGACGCGGGCACGGTAATCCATTCTCGTAATCCGTTTCGCCACGTTCGTAATTTGCTCAAGCGGGTACGTCAAGCTTTTGGCAATTCGGAAGCTGATCAGCGCGGCGATCACGCAAAGCAGCAGCAGCCAGCCGATCAGAGCCGCCCACAGCTGCGTAATCCCCTGCTCCACATCCTTCAAGCTCATCGAAAGCCGGACGATCATGGAGTCCGGATCGGAAGGGTTCACAGGTACGGCTACATACAAATAATTTTGCCGAAGTGTAGCACTATTCCGGATGGCCCGGCCCGTCCCTTTGCTTCGCGCGTCTATAAATTCTTTGCGGCTGGAGTGGTTCTCCATTGATTTCGGATCGGAGACGGAGTCGCCGAGCACGGTGCCGTCGCCGGCAATAAAGGTTACCCTTGCGCCGGCTTTATCCTGCAGCTGCTTTGCTTCTTGCGTATAGTAATCAAACAGCTCCTCTCTGGAATTGCTTGATGGCCATTCCATACTCGCAATAATCAGCTTCATTTCACGAACCATGCTGTTTTCAAGCGCTTCAATATGGCTGTCCCGGAATGTTTTCACCATAATCAGCCCGGCTGCGCTGACTGAAAGCGCAATAATAACAATCATGATTATTGTGAGCCGATTGCGAAAACTGCTCATCATCCTTTATCCCACTCCTTATCCATGCATGCATTCTTTATCCTACATGGCGGGCGCCCGTTTCGCCAGAACTGGTATTGTTAAGTTTTTGTAAAACGAGATTGAAAACAGTCGCCAGCGGCTGCTGGACAAGGATGGACAAAATGACCGGCACGGCTGCCAGCGGCGGAAAATAACCGATGGCGAGCACAATGCCAAGCGATATGTTGCGCATCCCTGTCGCATAGGAAACCGTTGCCTGCATTTCGCGGCTGCCCAGCCAGTAGGTGCCGATATAACCAAGCGCGTAGCAAAGGGCAACCAGCCCGACGACTACGCTCACAACAAGCGCCATATCCCCTTTCATCTGCTGGACATAGGGCTGGATGGCGGCGGCATTCAGCATGACGACAGCTGCAAAGCAAAGCTTCGAAACCGAAGAGGCATACGGCTGGACCTTAGCCTGTATTCGGCCTCTTGTCAGCTGATGCAGCAGTACGCCGGCAAATGTAGGCAGCACAATAATAAGCAGCAAATCAAGCATAAGCGGCCCTAGACGGACGGCCACTGCCTGATGGAACAGAAGCCGTATGCCGGCCGGCACCACAAGCGGGCTTAAAGCCGAATCGAGGATGACCATCGCCAGCATAAGCGGCACATTGCCGCCGCTAAGCCCTGTCCACATCACTGAAGAAACGCCAAGCGGAATGATCGTAAATAACACCAGCCCGATTACATAAGGCGAATGCTGGCCGAATAAAGCTGCGCCAATCCCGTAAGCGATGGCGGGAGCAACCAGATGCGCAAGCATAATCGTCCACACGATAATGCCCGGTTTCCGGAGTACGGAACCTAAGTGCCCGAAACCGCAGCCCAGCGCCATCGCAAACGTAATATACGCAAATAAATACGATACGGAGGAGGTATAAGGCTGGAGGCCCTTCGCCAGCAAAAATCCGATCACCAGCGCCAGCGGGGTGATGACAATCGTATATCGTTCAAAGCCGGCGTTAAACCGGAGGCATAGCCGCTTCATGTTCACTCCCCCTTCATCTGCTGTATCCCGCAGCTAGGCAGCAGCCTTCTATCCGTTTTATAATAGCATAGAGTTCCCTATCGTCACATATCGACAAAGAAAGGCTGTGACACGCGGATGAAAAACGGCAAGTTTACCAATACCATCATTCGAATGCAATTCGTGCCGAGGTGGAGCGAGCATGCCCCGCGGTTCGAGGATAACGCCGCAAGCCACAGCTTTCGCTGCGCAGCCATTGCCATCTTGGCCGGACTTGCTGAAGAGAAGCTGTTTGGGCGCCCTGTCGACAAGCTGAAGCTGCTGACCCGGTCGCTTTGGGCCGATCTTAGCCATACGATGACAGGTTCCATTAAGCATGTCACCAAGAAAGAAATCCATGTCACCGAACATATTCGCGCGCTGGAGCATGAGCTGAGCAAAGAAATAGTGTCCTGCTTGTCCAAATCGCTCCGGGCTTTTGCTTATGACGCCATCGTGAATGCGCAGGATGATACCGATACCGGAAGGCTTGTGGAAGCGATTGATACGTTTGACGCATTTTTATTTTGCCACCGGGAAGCGTCTTACGGGTCCAACCCTTTTTTCCGCAGCAAAGTACAGGAGTTACGCGACAAAATTGCCGGATACGAACAGCCGTCCATCGGATGGCTGCTTGCCGAATTTGAAAAAGGCGAAGGCGTACGCGATTTTCTCGGCTATATTATGAATCTCGATACGGTGCAGCGCTGGAACGGAAGCTATAACCTCGTTCCCGATAACGACGCCACCCATTCTTTCCGCGTTGCTTCACTGGCATTATTCAACGGCCTTTTGGAACGCGAACGGTTTGGACTCGCCCATATCGATCTGTACCGGCTGGTGAGCAAATCCGTCCTGCACGACCTGCCCGAGATTGTATCCGGCGACGTCGTCTCGCATTTTAAACATCGAAACCCGGTAATGAAACATGCTTTCGAGCAGTATGAACGGGAAACGGCCGAAGCGATGATTGCCAAGCTGCCGGAGCCGTTCGGCGAAGCGCTTGCCGACATGATGGCCAACCCCAAGTCCGCCGATTATGAAGGCGAGATGCTGGACATTGCGGACAAGCTGGACGCGTTAATTAAAGCCGGGCTTGAAATGCGCAACAATCCGCATTACGCCGAAACGTATTACGATCAGCTGACGACCATCCAGCACCGCTTCGAGAATCCTTGCGTCATCTTTTTTCTGGCCTATATTTTGCATGATTTAACGTATTCCAACTTTAACAAATAATAAAAGAGACGGCTTCGCTCCAACTGGACGAATTCCGTCTCTTTCTTTATAGGCTTGTTCAACTTGAGGTGCAGCGTTTATTTCGTTTCCCCGACCACGGTAAACCGTTCGCCGACATGGTTGGCTTGTTCGATTTCATCGACAATAGCGATGGCATAATCGGCATAGCTGATATAGCTTTCGCCTTTGCCGTTGACGATCAGCTGGTCTTTGCCCTTCTGATAAGAGCCCGTTCTGCCTCCCTCTGCATCAAAAAAAGCAGCCGGGCTGACGAATGTCCAGCGGATTCCGGATGATTGCTTCAAATCCTGCAAATTTTGCGCTTGGCTGAGCGCTGTAGCTTTAAACATATCCGGAAATTCCGGCGTATCGACAAGGCGCAATGTTTGCGCTTCGTCCACATACAGGCTGCCGGCGCCGCCAACTACAATCAGTCTAGTATCCGGAGCGCCTTTAAATGCTTGGATCAGCGACAAGCCGGCTTCGATATGCTGTCCTTCTCCTCCGCCAAGCGGGGCGGCAAACGCGTTAACAACAACGTCAAACGGCTTCACATCGTCCGCTTTCAAATCAAAAATACTTTTCTCTACCACTTGAACGCCCGGCTGCTGCACTTTGGCCGCACTTCGCACAATTGCGGTTACTTCATGGCCGCGCTCAAGCGCTTCTTTCACAATAGCTTGTCCTGCTTTACCCGTTGCTCCAATAACTGCTACTTTCATCATATTTTCCTCCTTGTTGTCCTGCCTGAGACAAGCATTCCCTATCTGCTAAGCGCCAAATCACAGCGGGTACGGGCAGATACAGCTGCACGGACATCTGCATCTGTTCCCAGCGTATACGTTGCCTGCAGCTCAACCTGTAATCATTATAGTTACAGGTAAATGAACAGTCAACTATAAAAAAAGATTTGGCGGCAAAAGGAGCCCCGCTGCTGCCTACTTTGGGGGGGTCATCCTTCTACCATGCCAAATCTCATCTGCCATTATGGCGCCGCATTCCAGCCAAGCGGAAACGCCGGCGCCAGCTCCAGCGGCAGGCGGCCGGATGGAGCAAGCTCGCCGGTGAGCACCTTGGCGAGCGACTGTAAAGCAAGCGGCCGGCATTCATAAACAGCCAAATACGCTTGTGCAGCCGGATACAGGTTGAGGTCATGCGGATTGCGGACCGATACTGCAATCGTCCGGTCGCCAGCCGCCGCAATGACCTGCTGCGCTATGCTTCGTTCAGTCTCATGCTTTGCGGCATCATAGGTTGCCACAATAATCTGCTCGAACGAATCCAGCCCTTCAAGCGGGTCCGCTTCGCTCATCGACCGCTCCGTCAACCGTTCCAGCCGGCCGGATAAGCAGCCGCCCAGCGTGCCGTCTCCCGCCAGCATTTCATCCGCTACCGATACCGGCACGATGTCCGGCCATAACACAAGCGTATTCGCATCCTTGCGGAGCGGCAGAAGCCCGCCTTCGTTTTTCACCAGCGTAACGGAAGCTTCGCTCCACTTCGCCGCTATCGCCCGGTTGCCGGGCGTGCCGATCCGCTTCTCCACCTGCTCCCACGGCTTCAGCGGCTTCTCCAGCTCCAGCTTCTGCTTCAGCCGCATCACGCGGTTTAATGCTTCTTCCACCCGCGAGGCCGGCAGCTCTCCGGTTTCCACCGCTTGCGCTACCGCTTCAAGCGCCGCTACCTGCTTCTCGTAGGTATGGCTGACCAGCACCATGTCGGCACCTGCCTGCAGCGCCATGACCGCGCCGCGCCCCGGCCCATACAGCTTGTCGATGGCATCCATCTCCAGGCAGTCCGTTACAACTACGCCGTCATACCCAAGCTCCTCGCGCAGCAAGCCGGTAATGACCGGCTTCGACAGCGTTGAAGGAACCCCGCTTGGATCAAGCGCAGGCAAGCCGACATGCGCCGTCATAATCGCATCGGTCCCCGCCTGAATCGCCGCCCGGAACGGCTTCAGCTCGATCATATCGAGGCGCTTGCGTTCGTGCAGCAGCACCGGCAAGGCATGATGGGAATCCACATCGGTATCGCCATGTCCCGGGAAATGTTTGACCGTTGCCGCCACGCCCGCAGCCTGGTAACCTCGTACAGCAGCCGTGCCCAGCTCAGCGACAACCGCTGCGCTGTCGCTGTACGAACGGACGTTAATGACCGGATTGGCGGGATTGTTGTTCACATCCAGGCATGGCGCATAGTTCATTGTAATGCCAAGCAAACGAAGCTCTTCTCCGCAAATAAGCGCCGTTTCGTAAGCGGCATCCGCCGAGCCCGTTGCGCCAATCGCCATATTGCCGGGCATCAGCGTTACCCCGTCCGTCAGCCTCGCCACCATGCCCCCTCCTGGTCAACCGCAGTCAGAAGAGGCGGCCGTCCGGCTTTTTCGGCAACTGCCTTCAAAGCGCCGGAAAGCTGGTGAACCTGCTCCGCATTACGGATATTTCTTGAGAAATATATCGTTCCGCCAATGCCGTATTGCTCAATCAAAGTACAAATTTCGCTGCTTGCTTCGTGGCCGTGAAACCCAAACACAAATAACTGCCCTATCTTTTCCCTGATCGTCCAGCTGTCCAGGCTTTGGTTATACGCCTTCATCCGCTTTGCTCCTCTTCTCCCTGAAGTGATATTCCCCTCGTTCATGCCGTACCCTGCAGCATCGTGCCTTATCATGCCGTTCTAACGTTCGTCAGGACCCCGACTCCAAATGCTTGCTGCGATAATCGCTTGGATTATCGCCCGTATATTTCATAAACACCTTCGTGAAATACCGCCGTTCGGCATACCCGACCTCTTTGGCAATTTGCGTAATGCTTGTTTGCGTTTCAGCAAGCAGCCTTTTCGCTTTTTCCATACGTTCGCGTGTTACATATTCAATAAATGTAACGCCAAACGTCTGTTTGAACAGCAAGCTGAAGTAGGAAGCGCTGAGCCCGACAAAAGAAGCCGCCTCCTCGACGCTGATGTCCCTGTACAAATTGCGTTCCAAAAAAATGCGCGCCTCGCCCATCACCCGCTCGGACTGCTTCTTTTTATCCTGCGACCGCTCGCCAACCGCCGACTGCAGCTGCCGGATAACGGCCAGCAAATCTTTGACGCCAAAACGGTGGTCCAGCTTCACCCACAAGCTGTCTTCCTGTTCTTTCGGCAGCGCGCCCATCTCTTTCATTTCGCGCACCAGATTTAATACGAAATAGTGAAGCATCGGCATAATCCGGCCTTGCGAAAGCTCGCTCATATTGTTCAGATGGCCCATCAAATGGGTTAACTCCCGGTCAACGCCGGCCGCATCCCCGCGCTTTAAAGCGTCGGTCACAAGCTCCGAAATATCCCATATCGCCTGGCCAGCTCCGGATAGTTTGGACTCGTCGGGCGAGTAGACCGTGACTTGTTCCAGCTTCGGCGACAACATCATGCCAAGCTGAATTTGCTTATAAGCGGCAGCAAGCTGATTGGCTCCAATTTCATCTCGGTAAACGCCCGCATAGAGCGACAGCTTCACATGGGCGCTGACCGCCGCCAGCAGCTGTTCCGCCCATTGTATGGCTCCGCAGCTGCCCAGCCCTTCCTCGCATGCTATAAGGACGCACCACTCTCCATCCCGCATTTGAATGACAGATCCGGTCTCCAGGCCGTTTGACTTCAGCTTGTCGCGCAGCACATTGCAGACGGCAAAATTCCACAGCTTGCGTTCCTTGTCGCCCCAATTGCGCCAGTCTTTCGCCGCTTCCGAGCCAACGTCCACATCCAGCACGATTAACGCATAGGGGCGGAGCAGGCGCTGCTGCTCATCCCCGGCATACAGCCAGCTGCTGGCGGTTAAATCCGAATAATCCATCAAAATGTCGTATAACAGCTTTTCGTTGATCAGATCAAACATTTTGTTCAACTTGTGCTGTTCCTCCTGCTGCTGCTTCAGCAAAGCGCGCCGGGAGGACATAATGCGTGCAATGACCCCGGTCAGCTCATCATACGGTATCGGCTTCAGCATATAATCCTTGACGCCGTATTGGATCGCCTTCCGCGTATAGGCAAAATCCTGATACCCCGACAGCATAATGACTTCGCAGCCGATTTCCTGCTCCCGGATGCGGCGGACAAGCTCCAGTCCATCCATCATCGGCATCCGGATATCGCACAACACAAGGTCGATCGGCTCCGCTTCCAACTTCTCGAGCGCCTCCAGCCCGTTTTTGGCCGTTCCCGCCACCGTCAGGCCAAGCAAATCCCAAGGAACCACCTTTTCCAGGTTGCGGGTAATATGCGGCTCATCGTCTACCAGCAGCACCTTTCCGTTCATGACTGATCACCTCTGTTTTTCGGAATGATACAACGAATAGTCGTCCCCCAGCCTTCCTGGCTGCAAATCATCATGCCGTATGCTGCGCCGTAATGAATACGCAGCCGGTCTGCGACGTTGCGCAAGCCAAGCCCTCTTCGTTCGCCCAGCTCAGCTGCATCCATCTGCCTGCTGCTGCGGATGCCGCTTCCCGGCGCAACGCTTTGGCTTAATTTCAGAAGCGCGGCTTCGCTCATGCCCGTGCCGTTATCCGTAACTGTAAACACAAGATGGCTCGCTGCCGCCTCCACCTTAATATGAATAATTCCCGTCCCGTATTCGATCCCTTCAAAGCCGTGCTGAATGCTGTTCTCGACAAGCGGCTGCAGCGTCAGCTTCAATATCGTATATTCAAGCGCTTCTTCCGGCACATCCAGTTCGTATACAAACAAATCTTCAAACCGGTATTTCTGAATTTCCAGGTAGCTGCGGACATGCTCGATTTCCTGCTGCACCGACAGCTCCTCGGACTGATGCAGGCTCATGCGCAGCAAATTGCTGAGCCGCCGCACCATCAGCATAATTTTGGCGCCGTCGTTTTGCGCGGCAAGCGCATTGATCGACTCCAGCGTATTAAACAGAAAATGCGGCTTGATCTGCGCCTGCATCAACATCATTTCCGCGTGCTGCTTGCGCGCCTGCTCGCTCCGCACCTCCGTCAGCAGCGAGCCGATCCGCTCGACCATGCTGTTGAAGCTGCTGGCCAGCAGCACCGTCTCATCTTTGCCTTGCGCGCTTACCCGGATGTCGAGCAGGCCCTGCTCGACAAGCTTCATTTTGCGGACGACACGGATGATCGACCTGGCTACCCGGTTTACAAAAAAGACGTTGAACAATATAGCGGACAACACGCAAAGCAGCGTAATCATGCCGATCCACTGCATAAACCGTTCGCTTTCGTTCGTTAAGGAATCCCACGATTTCACCGACACCAATATCCAGCCGTTCAAGTTCAGCTTATAAGCGGAAACCAGGCTGTCTTCCCCCCTGAACCGCATGCGCGCGCTCGAATAACTGCCGGTCTCCTCCAGCGTTGCGCTAGTAATGTCGCTAATGCTGCGCCCTTCCAGCTCGCGGTTACTGTCCAGCAGAATGAGCCCCTGCTGATTCAAAATAAAATATTGATCCTGCGGCAAATGCTGTACGGACGGATTTAAAAAGGTTTTCAGCATGGAATACACCTCTTCCGTCTTGTACTGCGTAATCATAACGCCCAAATCATTAAACGTTGTCATATCTTTAACGAGGCGCATCTGCGTAAACAAAGGCGGCTCCACCCCTGTCAGCTCCTGCTGCTCGTAAGGGCCGATCCACAGCGGCCGGCCGCCAAGCTTCATCATGTCCGCATAAGAGGACTGCTTTTGCAGCAGATCAAACGAGATGGGCCGGAACGTCGTCGGGTCGTTCCGGAACGCTTGGAACATTGTGCCGTCCATCGCGTACAACACCACATAGCTGACTGCAGGATGCTGGAACAGTATCCTCTTCATTTCTTTTTCCGCCTGGTTGATTGCAATGAGCGCGCTTGCGTCATCCTTCGATACCGCTGCGCTGTACTTCAGCGTATCCTGCACCTCGGAGCTCGTCAGGTTGCCGTCCGAAAGCTGATCCAGCTCTTTGAAAAAATAACCGATATTGCCGGCTACCGCCTTAAGCGATATTTCCGTTTGTTCACTATATTTTTTCTCCATCAGCTTCTCGGAATTTAAAAAAGAAACGATGCCTAACCCAAACATCGGGATGACGACCAGGCCAATAAAAGCGAGCATAAGCTTTGGTCTTAAGTTCATCCGGTATGCTCCCTTCCTGCCTGCCCGTTAATGGCTTGCATTCGCTTTGTCCTGCGACTTCTGGATTTCCTGCGCCACCGCCTCCGGCGTGTTTACTTTGCCGATCAGTTCCTGCAGGCCGATGTTGATATCGGAACCGACAGCCGGCGTGACAATAGAGTCATACGCTTTCCAGGACGAAGTAGCCGAGCTCATCACCTGCAAAATTTCCGCTGTCAGCGGGTCAATGCCGCTTAAATCGGAAAGCTTCATCGAAGGCAGCACCTGCGCCTTCACGAGTGTTTCCTTCTGCACAGCCTCCGTGTAAAAGTTGGCGATAAATGTTTTGGCCGCTTCAATCTGGTCGGGGTCCATATTGGCGGAAAACCCGAATCCGTTGGAATAAGAAGCGTTTATCGACGTTTGGTCGCCTTTGCCGCCGGGAATGGAAGGAAATGCAAAATAACCGATTTTCCCCTGCATGCTGCCCGCCTCTTCGCCGGTGAACCGGCTGGCGTCCCAGGTCCCGGTAAAGACCATAGCCGCTTTGCCGGAAAGCAGCTGCGCCCCTTGATCCGTATAAGGCAGCCCGAGGGCGCCTTTCGTAAAATAATCGTTATTGACCAGCTCGGCATAATTTTTAAAGCCTCGGATAAAATCCGGGTCCGTCCATTTCGTCTCGCCGGTCACCACTTTATTAAGTGCATCAATGCCAACATTCCGCTCCATAATCGTATTCCACAACATGCCGTTAACCCAGCCGTCTTTGGCTGCAAGGCCAAACGGCGTATACCCGGCTGCTTTGATCCGGTCCGCCGCCGCAAGCAGCTCGTTCCATGTTTTTGGAATCGCAATCTGCAGTTCATTAAATATATCTTTATTGTAAAAAATCGCTTCGCTGTATCCGCCGTACGGCAAGCCGTACACTTTGCCGTCAATGGTGAATTCATCCAAGCTCGCAAATTTGTCCCGGATGCCGAGCTCGTCAATAATAGGCGTTAAATCAAGCATACGCCCGGCCTTTACATACAGGTTTAAATCGGACCCGCCAAACACTTCGAATATATCGGGCGGATTGCCCGCGATCATTTCCGCCTTCAGCTTCTGGTCGCGGTTGACGATTTCATCAATGCCCTCCAGCTGGAACGTTAAGCCCGGGTTTTCATCCTCCGTTTTTTTAACGACATTCTCTAATATTTGCAGCCTTGTTTTTGTCGTTTCTTTAATTTGCGTATGCCGCAGCGACAAGGTAACTTGTTTGTTCATGCCTGCCTTCCGGGTGTTGTCCGGCGCCTGCTCGTTCATGCAGGCCGTTAACGGAATCATCATGGCTAAGAGTACCGCAGCCAAACCTAAAGCTCCCTTTTGCATCATACGCCCCCTTTGTCCAACCTTAATAACCTCCGAGCACTCGCTATATTTCTTCTATTATAGTATCGGATAAGACGGAAGTGGAGGTTAAAATTACGTTCACAGAGGGGGATTATTCTCTTGGAGCATCTGAATAAAAAAAAGCAGACTGCCTGGCCGTCATGGGCCAAGCAGTCTGCTTTCTTCATATTTCTTCGCTCCTCTTAGCGAGGCATGCTGCGGATATGCTCGCGGATCGCTTCATAGAACTGCAACCATTCCCGGCTTTCCTGCCCGGTGGAACCTATGCCGGACGGGCTGGGACCGGGCGTCGTTTCCCCGTTTGTCCCGGTCTCCTCCTGTGCCGGCCGCTGCTGGCCGTCAGGCAGCCCGTTACGCTGCCAGCGCAATCGTTCCATAATGCTCAACACCTATCCTTTCAGCCAGTCTTTGCGCAGCGAGAACAGCTCCTTCAGCTCATCAGTCGACAGTTCGGTTATCCACTGCTCCGATTGGCTGACGATCTGTTCGTTTAGCGACTGCTTCCGGTCTATCATTTCATCAATTTTTTCTTCCAGCGTGCCAAGCGTAATAAACTTGTGCACCTGCACCTTTTTCGTCTGCCCGATCCGGAACGCCCGGTCGGTCGCCTGATTTTCCACGGCAGGATTCCACCACCGGTCGAAATGGAACACATGGTTCGCGGCCGTTAAGTTCAGGCCGGTTCCGCCCGCCTTCAGCGATAGCACAAAAGCCGGGCAGACGATGCCGGAATCCTGAAAGCCTTCGATCATTTCATCCCGTTTCTGCTTCGGCACGCCGCCGTGCAAATAAGGAATCGGCGAGCCAAGCTTCTGCTCCAGCAGGCGCTGAATTTGGCTGCCCATTTCTACAAATTGGGTAAAGATGAGGCACCGTTCCCCTTCAGCTGCAATTTCCTCGACCATTTCCACAAGCCGGGTCATTTTGCCGGAACGTTCTTCTTCCCAAAGCTTCTCCCCTTCCTGGGAAGCAAGCAGCGCCGGATGGTCGCACAGCTGCTTCAGCCGCGTCAGCGATGCAAGAATCAGTCCCCGGCGCTGCATGGCGCCTAACGTATCAAGCTTCTCCAGCAGGTCGGATACAATATTCTCGTAAATAGCGCCTTGCTCGGCCGTCAGCGAAATAAACGTTTTGGACTCGTATTTGTCAGGCAGTGACAGCTGGATAGCCGGGTCCTTTTTCACCCGACGCAGCATAAACGGCCGCACCCAGCGCTGGAGCGACTTGATCTGCTCCTCGTCACGCGATTTTTCGATCGGATTCACAACAGCTTTGCGGAATTCATTCATGCTGCCCAAATAGCCGGGATTAATAAAATCATAAATGGACCACAGCTCGGTAAGCCGGTTTTCCATCGGGGTGCCGGTTAAAGCGATCCGATGGTAGGCAGGCATCGAACGGATTGCCGCCGACTGCTTCGTATATACGTTTTTAATATTTTGCGCTTCATCCAGGCATAACGCATTCCACTCCACAGCCGATAAATCATCTTCATCGAGCTGCGCCAGCGAATACGACGTAATGACCAGATCCTTATCTCCGATTTCTTGGCGGAAATCCGGCCCTTTGCTTCTTTTAGGCCCATAATGAACATGAACATTCAAGAACGGTGCAAACCGCTCCAGCTCCTTTTGCCAGTTGCCGATGACCGAGGTCGGGCATATAAGGAGCGACGGCCCGTGCCGCTGATTTTCCTGTTCCTTCACATAAGCCAAATAGGTTATGAACTGAATGGTTTTGCCAAGGCCCATATCATCGGCCAAAACGCCGCCAAGCCCAAACCGGCGCAAAAACAAAAGCCAGCTGACACCCTGGAGCTGGTACGGCCGCAATTCGCCGTGCAGATGCTCCGGCTTGTCGATGAGCGGAATTTCCGACGATTGCTGAAGCTGCGACAGCCACGCTGTCAAATGCTCGTTCAGCTCAACTTCCGCCCGCACGATCCTCTCATCCGGCTCGTCTTCATCCAGCGAAAAACCTCCGTGCAAATGCATCTCCAGCACATCGCGGAAGGTCAGTCCCTTTTTTTTGCCGACCCGCTTCATCAGCAGCTTGATCTGCTCGATATCCTGCGGGTCCAAATGAACCCACTCGCCGCCAATGTTGGCCAGCCGCCGGTTCTCCTCTGCAAGCCGCATAAAGTCCGCCTCCGTCAAATCGACGTTGCCGACCGCAAGCTTCCAGTCGAATTGGACAATTTGATTTAAGCCAAACATCGGTTCCGCCGCTGAACCAACCGACGATTTCATCTTGGCCTTCAGCCTCAGCTTGCGTGAACGGACCGCTTCCCACCAGCCGGGCAGCAATACGGGGCTCCCGCCTTCAAGCAGCTTGATGCTGAAAGTCTCCATGAACTGCCATGCTTCATGATCCGATAAAATCAGCTTTAAATGAGCCGGGTCCAGTTTATCCTCCCATTCCGGCAGCGCAGCAAGCCATTTGGCCTGCTCCTTGGCCATCTTGGCGGGCAGCAGCGGCAGCCATTCCTCCGGAATAGCGCCCGCTTCCGCATATCGCCAGCCGGCTGCTTCCTGCGCGTCCCTGCGCAGCGGCAGCCATTCGCCGCCTTCACGGCTTTGCAAGGCTGGGCGAAGCCGCCAGCCCCGCTCCTCATTAGGCTCAACAAGCTGGAGCGCTACCCGGAAAGGCAAATTATCTTTGCGGATGCCGATCGCAACAAGCCAATCTTCCTCATCGGCGGACTTATGCCGGACAACCGATTCGCCTTGGGCGGCTTCGATCTGCCGGTAGGCGTCCTGCGCCGGGCGGCTTTCATGGATCGCCGCTTCGACCGCATAAGTCAGCCACTCATTGATCGCCGCCGCTTCCGAACGTGAAGCTTGCAGCATATTTTGCCACACCTGCTGCAGCCTGATCTCCTGTTCGGGAAACGCCAGCTTCCATGCTCTCGCCGAGTCCGACCAGCGCCCCCAATCCGGTATATACCAGCCGTTCAGCAGCGCATGCCTAATCATGCTTGCCGCCGCCTGCAGCCGTTTAGCCTCCTCCGTCCATTCCAGCCGAAGCAGCCGGACCGGCTTAGGGGCAGCCAAATAATCGAGCGCCAGCAGCGGAGGGACCAGAAGCCCGTTTCGCCCGTCAATCGCGGTCTCCTCTACATCCGCTCCGTACCATGACGGCTTATGCCAAGCAAATAGTACCTGCTTCAGCCTTGCCGCCGCTTCCGGCCTTCGTGCTTCCTGCAGCACGATGCTTTGCTTGCCGCTGTGCCAATAACCGTCTATGACCGGCGGTTCAGCTCCAGCACCGATAAATGCTCTCATGGTATAAATTTTCCTTTCCTCAGTTCTTCCTGCAGCGCGCGCAGCCGTCCAAACCTGTGAATAAGGTTATCTAAATATCGCTGCCAGACATCGGACAGCTTCTCCGCTTTATATAATCGCTCCAGCTTTTTCAGCTGCTTCACCGCCAGCTTGTAGCCTTGCCTGTTCCGGGCGGCGATCCAGTCTTCCGCCGCTTGATGGTACAGCGGAATCATAATCGCAGGAGCTGCTTTCATCACATCTTTGACATCCTGGGCGTCCATATCGTCCGGGTGGATGCCCATAAGCAGCTGAAGATCCGCCCATTCCTCGTACTTATGCACCGACAGCCAATGCTCGGAAAGCTCTATATACGAATACGGCAGCAGATCGGTCATATAGCGCGTCCAGACCGGGTTCGAAGGCTGATCCACATCCGCCGCCCGGCATAACGTGACGAAGGATGCTATCGTACGCGAGTTGCGGGAGCTGCGGATGCGCTCGTAAATAAACGCCATCCATTGCCCGAACAATTCCCAATCTTGTTCATCCAGCCGTTGTGAAGCGCATGGATATACAATAGATTGGATTTTGTCAAATTCCGTCTGATCCAAATAAGCGAGCGCCTTGCTGTCTTCCTTCACGAAAAAAGACATCATCGCGAGCGCTGTCCGGATAAACGACAGATTGACTTCCGCTGCTCCCAGCGCAGCCGTCTGCTCCAGCGCATGCTGCTCCCTGTCGCGCCAGCCCGGCTGCTGCGACATTTTTTCGCATATCGCCATATATAAATAAGTCCACTCGAATAACGTCCGTTCCGTGCCCAGCGCGCGTTTCTTCACATATTCCTTCAAAAATTGAATCCATTCCAGCTCGTCGTGCCCCATACTTTCAGGAGACAGCTCAAGAGCCAGGGCATAATAATGTTCCACCCACGGCTCAGCCATTCTTGCAAACGACATTTCATGGTAATAACGGCTGAACGAATCCACCGAGTTAATGGCCCGTTCCGCCTGATCTAGCACAAAGGCGACCGCAAGCATCCAGTGAATCCGCTGCAGCGGCCGTTCCCAATCTCTGGCGCTTCCTTTCAGCGATTGAAGCACGGGCTGAAGCGCATGTAAGGAATGATGGCATTTGCGCCATTCCTCCCCATGCTCCTGCTTCATCCATTCCAGCCACTGATCCGGATGGGCTTCTTGCGGCCTGCCGGCCGGACTTAATCCGCTCCGCTGCGGCTGAGCCTTATGCCGTCCGGCTGCCTCAGCCCCGCCGTTTCTCAGCCGGCTGTATGCATGCTTCGCTTCGTCCTCTCCAAACGCGTTCCGCGTATAAGCAAAATAAACCGCCGCCATATGTTCACAAGGATTGTCCTGGGGGCAGGTGCAAGTACTGTATTTGAACTGGCCGGCATCAAGCCCCACCATATACATTTCGCCTGCGCCATGGACGCTTGCAAATAAAGTATCTCCATCGATAAGCTTCAAGCTCAGCACACGATCATTCATGAAATAATCCCAGCCGCGGATGACAATCTCATCGCTTATTTGTTCTCCGATCGAAGCTTCCAGCCGCCCCTGCAACGATTCATCAAGTCTGAGCAAGATGTTCACCTACCGTTCTTCCAGCATTCCAATTATTATAACACAAATTATTTCGCGGAAGATGACACGAACAGCCTCTGCTGCACAATAATGGCCGTGCGCTTTACTTCCCGGAACTAGCGGCAGGCTGTTCAGCAACAACGAAAAAGCGGCGCCAGGATTCCCTCCTGAGCGCCGCTGCGGCTGAACCTGTAATTATGATTGCGGAATACGGACGATAAATTGCAGCGTATCCGGCGAACTTGCCTCCACCTGGATTTGCCCTTTATATTTGTGCGCAATGGATTTCACGATAGACAGCCCCAAACCTTGGTGCCCCCTTGCTTGGTCGAATACCCGGGATTAAAGATCGGCTGGCCGGCCACTTGATCCGCCTGCATGCAGATGTTGCTGATCCGGATTTCCAGCCAGCCGTCCTCCTGATTGCTGGCAAGCGTAATCAGCCGCTGCTCCTCCGGAAACTTCAGCACCTCGTCAAAAGCATTGTCGATCAGGTTGCCGATCATCCGGTTCAAATCCAGCGTGCGTATCCCCATGCCAAGCTTCGTCAGCCCTCCGAGCTTGCAATCAAGCTGAATATGGAACGCTTCCGCCTGCGATAATTTGGATCGGATAAGCGCGGCGATAGCCGGGTTGCCGATATTGATAATATCGTTCATCGCCCTGATTTCGCCCGTAAGCTCTTTTGCATAAGCAAGCAGTTCTTCCGACTTGCGCAATTCCGCAAGCGCGTAGATCGTTTGTACATGATTCAGAAAATCATGCCGCTGTCCCCGTATCGCCTGGAACATTTGATTAATTTCATCCGCATACGTCATTTGCGTCACTTGTACGGCTTTATCCTGCGACAGGCGGTAATAACGCATAAAAAACACCGCTATTACAATACTCAAGCCGGTTACGGCAATAATGATGAGGCCCAAGCTCATAAACTGCTTGTCCAGCTTATTTTGAATGACATGCTTGTCGGAGACAAGCGACAGCACATATCCATCCAGCTGCTGGCCTTGATCATCGACCATATTCAGCTGCTTCCCGTCAATCGACACGGGGATAAACATTTTGAACAGCTGCTCGCCGTCTTTCTTTTTATCGACGCGCACCGTTTGACCGGTATGGTACGCCTTCAGGATGTTCTGGGCGTCATCGTCAAACCTGTAGTTATACGAGCCGTATACGATCGGCTTTTGCACGATATGCTCCAGCGTTTTGCCGTCAGAAGTGATCGTATCGAAGCTTCCTTTGTCAAACGTTTTGGGATTAATAACCGACACTTCCAGCAGCGAGTCATTTTGCTCAATGGTTTGTTCGATAATCCGGCTGACGCCTGTTTTATCTTCGTAATCTTTAAGCCTTTTGTAGCCGACATAAGGATCGATTATATAGTTGGTTGTACCGTCGTAATAGTATCCCCACTTATAAATATGGTCGATATCGGTCGTAGCCGTTTCATAAGGGCCAGTCCAGAAAAAAGGCAGCGTCTGGCCCAGCCAGTTGACCGAAACCGCCTTCTCGTCGAACAGCTGGTTAAATATCGTAAACCATGGCGCCATGCTTTTGGTGCCGTGGCCGATTTCATTCGGATCAGATGATTTGTAGAAAATAATATCGTCGCCGGTCCGCTTCATTAATGTTATATGGTCGATGCCCAGCTTGCTGCTAAGCTCGCTGAGCTGTTTGTTGGTTACTTTTTCCACATCGGGATCAAGCGCATATTGCGCCGCAATTGAATCCGCCCGAAGTTCCCGGCCGATCTGGTCTTCATACTCCGCCGAACCCAACCGGGACAGCTCAAGCGAAATCTCGATCTGCTTTGCAACGGAAGTCATTTCTTGCTCCAGCGACTCTTCGAGAGAATGTTTGGTCAGAAAATAATAGGCGATATTATTTAATAAAATAACGATAACAATAACACTGATCGCCACGAGCCAACTATTGCGCTGCATGATGTACATCTTGCTCCTCTAGACATGTAATGGATTTATGGTGTAAGCGGGTTGGCCCTTGCCATGATTTCCGTCAAGAACGGAACGTTTTACGCAGCCACAGCCGGAGAAACCAGGCGCGCTCCGTTCTTCTTTTGTATCGCGGCAACAAACTGTACGTCCGCAAGCCTTCATCGACAGCAGCTTTCGCGTCGCCTTCTTGGCCCAGGCTGCGGTACAGATCAGCCAGCCTCAAATAAGATTCGCATGAGGAAGACTGAATCTCCTGAAACCGGCGCAAATCTTGCAAAGCTTTGGACGTATCGCTTTTGGCATTAAAGGAAGCTAACCGCAAATAGGGCGCTCCGTATTTGACGCGGGGATTAATCTGCAGAGCAGCGCGGATAGCGGCTTCTCCTTTGTCCGGCGCTCCGGTTTCCAAATAACAATAACCCAAGTCGTCCAGGTATTCGGCAGATTCGCTCATCGTTTCCTGCAGCGGCACAAGCAGTTCTCCCGCCGCCTTGAATTGTTTCCGTTCCATGAGCAATCTGGCCAGCTCCAGCTTGGAGGATACATCGCTTGGCGACAATTGAATCCGTTTCTTCAGATTGCTGATCCGCTGCAAACGGCGGACAGGTTTGACAATGCTGGGCGTCAAGCCGACGAATCGGCGGTCGAGCAAATAAAGAATAACAAGGATAATGATAATTGCAATTACCGGGCTGCCAGTCAGCCAGGAAAGCAGCACAAACCCAAGAAACAGCTTGCCCATCGTCTACCCCTTTCTGTCTCCGTCCGCTTTTCGTTCATCATACCATAGACTCATGTTTAGCTCTATAAACGAGCGGATAAAAAAATAAAAGGAAATAGTTGTATAAACAAAACGGTTCTCAGCAAATAATAACAGCAGAAAATATGTACACTCCAATAATAGGAATGGACTGAACAAAAGAAAAAGGAGAGAAACAGCATGACAAATTCAAAAGATTTGCCAACTGGTGCAAAAGGCCCGCTTGCACCCGGCGAAACGGAGCTTTCGCTTACGAACCGCCAGGGGCATCCGATTACCGATAACCAAAACCTGCGCACTGTCGGCAACCGCGGACCGGCCACACTGGAAAATTACCATTTTATCGAAAAAATATCCCATTTTGACCGGGAAAGGGTTCCCGAGCGTGTCGTGCATGGGCGCGGCGCAGGCGCCCACGGCTACTTTGAAGCGTACGGCAAGGTCGGCAACGAGCCGATCGCGAAATATACGCGGGCGAAGCTGTTTCAGGAAGCCGGCAAACAAACGCCTGTATTTGTACGTTTTTCTACCGTTATTCACGGCGGCCATTCGCCGGAAACGCTGCGCGACCCGCGCGGATTCGCCACTAAATTTTATACGGAAGACGGCAACTGGGATCTGGTCGGCAACAACTTAAAAATATTCTTTATCCGCGATGCGATGAAATTCCCGGACATGGTGCATGCCTTTAAGCCGGATCCGGTGACCAATATTCAGGATATGGAACGTTTTTTGGATTTTATCGCCAATACGCCTGAATCGACCCATATGATCACATTCCTGTTCTCGCCGTGGGGCATTCCAGCCAACTACCGGCAGATGCAAGGCTCCGGCGTCAATACATACAAATGGGTGAACGCGGAAGGCAAAGCGGTGCTTGTCAAATATCACTGGGAACCGCTGCAGGGCATTCGCAATTTGACCCAGCAGGAAGCCGAAGAAATTTGCGGCAAAAACTTCAACCATGCTACACAGGACTTATACGAAGCGATCGAACGCGGAGACTATCCGGCTTGGGAACTGAATGTGCAAATCATGAGCGATGACGATCATCCGGAGCTCGATTTCGACCCGCTGGACGATACGAAGCTGTGGCCGGAAGATCAATTCCCGTTTCTGCCGGTCGGCAAAATGGTGCTGAACAAAAATCCGGAAAATTATTTTGCAGAAGTGGAACAAGCCGCATTCGGCACCGGGGTGCTCGTAGACGGGCTGGACTTCTCCGACGATAAAATGCTGCAAGGCCGCACGTTCTCCTATTCGGATACCCAACGTTACCGGGTAGGAAGCAACTACTTGCAGCTGCCGATCAATGCGCCGAAGAAGCACACTGCAACGAATCAGCGCGACGGGCAAATGGCGTTTTATGTAGATATCGCGCCCGGGCAAAATCCGCATATCAACTATGAACCGTCATCGCTTGGCGGCCTGCAGGAAACGAAGCGGGACGGAGCGCCTTATGAGCCGTCTTATAACGACAAGCTGGTACGAGCCAAAATCGACCGGACAAACGATTTCAAACAAGCCGGGGAAACATTCCGCAAGTTCAGTGAAGCGGAACGCGAGGAGCTGGTCCGCAATCTCGGGGATAACCTCGCGATTTGCAGCCAGGTCATCCGCGACAAGCTGCTTGATCATTTGACGCAAGCCGATCCGGAGTATGGACGGCGGGTAGCGGAAGCGATCAAAACAGCCGAAGCCGCCAAAAAATCCGCGCATCTCGGAACACCTGCCGCGAGAGAAGGCATGGAAGCAGCAGAAGAGCTTGGACAGCGGACAGACGGCTATTGATCTGATCCGTAACCGCCCAAAAAACAGAGGCAGCATCCGCGGGATGCTGCCTTATTGTGCTCTATGGGTAATATCCATCTAGACGGATTGCGTCACCCTTATCTGACCGGAAGGCAAACGTGCAAGAGAGCCTAAGAAGGCGCGAGGCGTATCTGTTAGATTTGTAATTCCCCAAGCTTAATCAGTTCAACAACCGCTTGTGAACGACCCTTAACATTCAATTTCTGCATAACGTTGGAAATATGATTACGTACGGTCTTCTCGCTGATAAACAATTGCTGCGCAATATCTCTAGTTGTTTTGTCCTGCACTAAGAGCTCGAATACCTCACGTTCACGATGCGTCAATAAAAATTTGCTCTTATGGTCGCTGCCTTTCAATGCGTCACCCCTCCTTGCCCGGGTTTTTATAGTTATACAAGGTCAAGGGATACAGTCAAAATATAGTATGAGCGGAGAAACGGAGAGGTGCTGTCACATAGCAAAATGGGCGCGGTTTCATCATTTTTCATTTCGAAAGCAGGCATAATAAAAAACCGGCCAGCATATGCGAATGCGCATAGCAGCCGGTTAAGCTGTCTTAATCGTATATAAGCGGCGTCTTTCCTTGTACGGAACGGTTGTTAACGACGCCTTGCCTCGTCGGTACCGGAAAAACCCGTTCGGCCATTGCGTTAAATTCGGCGATATAGCCTTGAATCGATTGGCCGGAACGCTGATCTTCCGCATAGGCAGCCAGCCGGTGCACGAAATCTGCTTTGGAAGAAATATACACTTGGTTTACGCTGGGCTTCATCCGTTTCACCTCTGCGGCGATGCCGCTTTTTTGCTGCTCCGTTAAACCTTGCTCCCCGATTGCCGTCTGTCCGGCGGCATCAGGCGAAGAAGCGGGACGCGGGTCGTAAATGCCGTTGTTGCGGGCATCATACATACCGTTCGTACGGAGGCGGTAATTGCTCGAATCCTGTGCCCCGGGCAAGCTCAGCATACGGTCCGGGTTCATGTAGCTCGCCTTCGTTCTGCCTGCCGGCGCCGATTGGGATTTATAAGCACCCTTTGGCGATACGGCAACGTATGCGTGATTGTCCGTCAAAAGCACGTTTACCATGCTGAAGCCAAATTTATTTTCGATTGCTTTCGCCATTACATCGTTCATTTCAATCCGGTAATTGTCATGTTTGCCAACAATATTATTGTTATTCAAACGGCGCCCGCCGACGCGGTTTTGCTCATTCAGCTGATCATTGGCGAACCGCTTCGCCCATATCGTATTGCCGTTAGCGTCATAGCGGACGCTGTTGGGGCGGACATCTTCCAGCTCCCGGTTGCCCAGATGGCCTTGATTGGAGGCGCAGCCGGACAGCATGCCGCCAAGTAAAAGAAAAGCGGAAAAGAATGCAATCGTTTTTTTCATGAGGCCTTTTTCACGCTCCTTTATCATCATTCAGGCTTTCGCCCGATATTAGCGTGAACAGAAGAAGGCGGTTCTATTCGGCACTTGACAAGATGAAGCCGGCGTTTTAAATTAATATCAAGTAATAGTACCTGGTACTAATTTTAAATGACGAAAGGCGAGTGAACAGGATGACAACAACAGTTCCCGGTTCCGCTTTCCGCTCCAATGCCATCATCAGCGCCATTGGCAGCTATACGCCAAGCCGCGTCCTGACAAACCGCGATTTGGAGTCGATCGTAGACACAAGCGATGAATGGATCGTACGCGTAACCGGCATGAGAGAAAGACATATCGCCGCGGATAATGAATATACAAGCGACATGATATTTGCCGCCGTTCGCAACATGATAAGCCGTTACCCGGTCAAACTGGACGATGTGGATTATATACTGGTTGCAACGTCAACCCCCGATACCTTTTTCCCGAGCATGGCCGCCCGGGTGCAGGCCGAGTTCCAGATCGGCCCATGCGGCAGTGCCGACATTCAAGCCGCGTGCGCCGGGCTGACAACCGCTATGCAGCTTGCCAACGGGCTGCTGCTGTCCGGCATTTTCCGGAAAATTCTTGTTATAGGCGCCGACGCATTGTCCAAAATAACCGATTATACGGACCGTACGACTTGCGTGCTGTTTGGCGACGGAGCCGGCGCGCTGTTAATGGAAGCTTCGCCGGACGGGCAAGGGGATGTGCTTGCCGCATACGCCGAAACGGACGGAACAGGCGGCAAACATTTGTACCGCAGCAGCTTGACCGATCAAATTGGCGGACATCCGATTACGGCAAACGGCAAAATCGTGCAAAACGGCCGCGAGGTTTACCGCTGGGCAACCGGCAAAGTTTCGGAAAGCATCCAGCGCTTTATGGCGGATAACGGATTCGCAAGCGAACATATTGACTGGTTTATTCCGCATAGCGCCAACATGCGCATTATCGACCTGCTTTGCGAAAAAACCGGCATTCCAAAAGAGCGGACCTTATCCAGCGTGGAATTTAACGGCAATACTTCCGCCGCCTCGATTATGCTGGCGCTTGACGAAGGCGTACGGAACGGGAGCGTCAAAGCCGGCCAGAAGCTGCTGCTTTACGGATTTGGCGGCGGCTTAACCCAAGCGGGCGTTATCGTAAACTGGTCGATTTAAGATAGCCATACACAGCAAAAAAAACGGGCAGCGGTCACAGGGGCTGTCGCAGCGGCCCCTAATCCGATTACAGCTGCTCGTTTTTATACCCTTCCAGATGGCCTTGCTCAAAACCGGCTGCAAAGCCGGCATTGTACCCTTTATTGTAATGAGGAGTTCCATTCTCTGACTTTGTTTTCGTTCCCTTCCGTTTTTCCGTATCCGGCACTCCGGAAGTCTCCTGATCGAAATCGGCTTCCGTATGAACTATCCGTTCCCTTGCTTTTGTGCGGGGCCGTTTCTTTAATTTGAATCTGTTCCGTTTGGATAAACGTTTCGATATCCGTTTGGAACGGCCGGATGACCGTTTCCTCTGCCGTTTCGGCTTTTTCTTTTTCGTTTTGCTTCCGCTTTTCATCGACAAGACCTCCATTTAAGAAAGCTTGCGAGGTTGAGCCCGGACAAGCGGATTCAGCCAAGGCTTGCCGGGGTTACCGGACATTCGTACGCTGCGTCGCAGCCTGGCGCCTGTTACGGCTTCAGCGATCGTCTGCTGCAGTCCCGTCAGCAAATCAATATTCGCTCCGATATGCCGGGCTGTTTCACCCGAATATTGCGCTACATCGGCTACACTGTCCAGGATGCGGGCCAGGGCATGCTGGCTTTTGGCAAGCGATGCAAGAAGTTCGGCTTTGGCTTGCCGTTCATCCAACAACAACTCATTGCGGCCGCCCATCTTGGTTAACCTCTTCTGCCGCCGCCGTAGTAGCCGGAACTTTCATTCTCGTCGTCGTCCGATTGCATCACAGCCCGCAGCATCGCCACCATACCTTGGCTGTATTTCGTAACGCCTTCTATTAACTCTACGATCTGGTCATGCACCTGCAAAGACTGTTTCAGCTGCTGCTCCTCATCTTCAAATGAGTCCGGAGAGTAATGCCCGCAAATCCAGTTTCTCGCTTTTTCCGATTCATAAGCTTTGGCTTCCAATATAATTGCCATATTGCGCTGCATGCTTACAGAAGCTTTCAGCATCTGCATATAAGCTGTTTCACGGCTCACCGGGCAACCTCCTTTCGTACGCTGCTATTCTTCGTCGTCTTCGCCAGCCGGCTTCATCTCTTTCATTAAATATTGCATATGGACAGCTAATGTTTCCTGCAGTTCAGCCATGCTCGCCAAATAAGAGACAACGCTTTGCGTCAGCATCTGCGCAGAATCCATCAGCCCGTCTTCGCCAAGATCCGGTCCTTCGTCGGGCAAATCCAGCACAATTTCCGCCATTCTGATTACAACATCCCGTTCAGCTTCAAGCATGCGAGCCAGTTGAAGGTGGCTGTGCGACATATGCTCAATCAGTTCGGTTACTTGCTGCTGCATGGGTTCACCCCCTTCATGCTGTTAGTAGCATATGCGCCGTTATTCAGCCTGATACTTGTATGAATATTCGGTTATAACGATTGGCGCAGTGACGCCGGCGCAATAATCGGATAGCCGTCCGGCAGCGTCTCCATCGTTTGCGGCACCCAGGACACATGCGTTCTCCCATACAAGAGCCAGGCTTCCGATGCTGCCCGCGACAGCACTTTTCTTTTTTGGCCGTCCTCGAAATAATAACAGCTGCCGTCCGGGCTGTAACTGACCGTTCCCGGCTGCGGGCAGGCGGCGTTCCCCTCCATTTGGCTCCGCGGATCCCGCATGATGGAGGCGTTGATGGAAGGGCCGCGCTGCCAGCGTTTAATCTCTATGTTCGAAAGCTGTACCACCGGATACGGCCAGTTACCTTCGATGAGATGCCGTTTGCCGCCCTCAATCCAGTAGATGGAAGAACCGGTTCCTTTTACAGCAATGCCTTGCGGATAAAAAACCGTTTCTCCGGCCGGTTTGCCCTCCAGCGCCGCATTGGCAGCTTCAGCATCGCTTCGGAGAGCCGGACCGTTCCCGCTCCACTTGTCCTGGAACCAAAGCCGGTTTACCTGCTCCGTTTGATCGGATTCCAGGCTATCAGCGCCATCGCCCCCGTCCCCGTTGTACACAACGTAAGCATCCTCGGCGATAAGCAGGCGCCAGCCCTGCAAAACAACACGGTAACAATAATCTTCCATCGCGAACCGGCCAGCTGTAAATCTCTCATCCCAATATCCCGTATTTTCCCAAAGCGCTCTATGAAAAAGAATGCAAAAGCTGTCCAAACTGTCTGTTTCCGCCCATTTATTGCTTGGAACAAACAGGTTTGGCGTAGAGTAGGTGGTTTCATCCGGCGCTTCAACAGCAAGAAGTTTCCGCTGCCGCCCGCTGCCTCCGTTCGACATAGGCCCAACTATGCCCGCCTGCCCGCAGCCGCTTAATCCGTAAAGCAGCTGGTCCAGCCAATACTCCGTTGCTTGCGCACAGCTGTCCATAATAAGCAGCGTTGTGCCTTTGGCCATCATTAGTCCTCTATTAATAGCTGCCGCGCGGCTGTTATCCCCATGCTCCATGATGAAATAACGGATTTGCCCGGTCATTTGCTTGAGCAGTTTATCCGTATCGTCGGTAGAACCGCGGTCCACTACGATAATCTCATAGGGCAGATCGGTATGTTCAGCTATACTTTGCATGCAAGCTTTTAATTTCTCCGCCTGGTTGAGAGAAGGAATGATGATGCTCGTGCCGTCAAAATAAATAGAATAGCTGCCGGCACCCGCTTCTTGCCCCTGCCTGTAGCCGTCCTCATAGCCCATTTGATAGTCTAATGCTTTTTGTTGATTAGTCCGGGGCGCTTTCCGCCTCTTCCTGAGACGCCGGACTGGCCGTTTTTTACGCCTCATCCAACTCTCTCCTATCACCTGTCATTTGAAGTAGCAGTACAGTATATGTAAGCCGCCCGCCGCCCGCAAAGGACAGTTGTACAGGGGGAAGAAACGCCCCTCCGGGAGGAAGCGGCATAACGCATGATCCGTATAGGCGGATATAAGGCTGCTTTTCGGCATCCATGTTTCACGCGGCACGCGCCTGCTTCTCTGCTGCGTCACGGCAAAAAGCCGCTGCTGCTGAAATGGAACTTCCAGCAAAGCAGCGGCTTCGGGAACGAACAACCGGGGCCTTGTTAAACCCCCAGCGCAATCCAGTTCAAATAACCTTGCAGATGATAGCTGTGGTTCAAGTTGGTTTTGACTACAAAAAGCACAGCTTTATCCGATTGCTTCGACTTGATGGTCACATAACAAAACGGATGGTCGGATACGGCGGTAAGCACATATTTATTGCTGTTGAATGGCCTTTGGAAGGAAATAACCACTTCCAGGAATTCATCATGCTCGGTAAAATGATACGGCGCCAGCCCGAATTGCTGGAATACGGCATCCCCTTGCGCCGTTGATACGACCGGCGTAAACGCAAGTTTGCCGTACGTGATGCTGCCTTCCGAAATATGGCTGCTTTGCACCGATTCATCCGTCAGATGAATGCTGTCGACGGAGGATGCGGCAAGATGGATGCCCAGAACCGCGCCTGCTTGAATGTGGCCGCTTGCTACAGACGCCTCCGACAAGTGCTCCGGCCTGACGGCCCCTCCTTGCAGCTGCTCGCTCGCTACGCTGGCAGGAGCCAGTTTGCCGGCTGTTACGCAGCCATCGGCCAGATGGGCTGCGGCGACACTGCCGCCGGCCAGCTTATCGCCCGTAACAGCGCCATTCGCCAGCTTATCGCCTTCAACCGCTCCATCCGCCAGCTTCCCGGCGGTGACGGCTGCATCCGCCAGCGCGTATTCGGTTACGCTGCTTTCGGCCAGCTTCGCTGCCGTGACGCTGGCATCGCCCAGCTGGTCAGCCGTTACCGTTCCATCGGCCAAATGCAGCGTGTATACGCTGCCGGCTGACAGCTTCCCGCCCGTTACCGCTCCGTCCGCAAGCGCCGCTTCCGTTACGGCTCCTGCCGCCAGCGCTTCTTCCGTTACGCTCGACGCCGTCAAATGACGGGAGCTTACGCTGCCGGTTGACAGCTTCCCGCCCGTTACCGCCCCGTCCGCAAGCGCCGCTTCCGTTACGGCTCCTGCCGCCAGCGCTTCTTCCGTTACGCTCGATGCCGTCAAATGGCGGGAGCTTACGCTGCCGGTTGACAGCTTCCCGCCCGTTACCGCCCCGTCCGCAAGCGCCGCTTCTGTTACGGCTCCTGCCGCCAGCGCTTCTTCCGTTACGCTCGACGCCGTCAAATGGCGGGAGCTTACGCTGCCGAATGACAATTTCTCGCCCGTTACCGCTCCGTCCGCCAGCTTCTCGGCATTCACCGAACGATAAGCCAATGCGGCTTCTACTACGCTGGAATCCGCCAAATGATAAAAGTCGATGCTGCCGTGCCCCAACTTGGCGCTTGTGACCGCCCCGTCCGCCAGCGCCGCTTCCGTCACGCTTCCTTCCGCTAGTTTGGCCGCCGTAATGCTGGCGTCGTCCAGCTTGTCGGCTGTTACAGCCGCGGTGCCCAAATGCTCTGTTTGCACGCTGCCGTAAGCCAGTTTATCGCCTGTCACCGCTCCATCGGACAACTTCTCCGTGACCACGGCGTTTGCCGCGAGCGCGGCTTCCGTTACACTGGAATTCGCCAAGTGGCGGGAGTTTATGCTGCCTGCCGCAAGCTTGCCGCCCGTTACCGCTTCATCGGACAGCTTCTCCGTAACCACGGCGTTTGCTGCGAGTGCGGCTGCCGCCACGCTGGAATCCGCCAAATGATAAAAGTCGATGCTGCCGTGCGCTACCTTGGCGCTTGTGACCGCCCCATCCGACAGCGCCGCTTCCGTCACGCTTCCTTCCGCTAGTTTGGCCGCCGTCACGCTTCCTTCCGCAAGCTTGGGCTCCGTAACAGCTTCATCCGACAGCTGGCTGCTGCTGACGCTTTGGTCCGCCAGCTGGCTGTTCACAATGCTTTGCTCCGCCAGCTTGCTGCCCGGTATGCCGCCATCGGGTATCCGGTCTACTAGCCGGGTATCTTCTGCAAAATGGTTTAACGTAAGCGTTCCTTTCCGGATATGGTAACCCTGCACCGAATCCGGCTTCAAATGTTTGGCCGCTATCGTTTCCAGCTGCATATGCTCGCCTTTCACGCTGTCCGGCGCCAGCTTGGCGGCCGTTACAGCGCCGGCTTGCAGATGCGCTTCGCCAATGGCGCCGCCCGCTACTGCTTCGGAGCCCACTGCGCCGGCTTTGAGGTGGCCGGCCGCAACGCTGCGAAGCGACAATTTCTCATCCGTAATTGAACCGGCGGCGATATGCCTCTCTTGCACAGCATATTCACCCAGATGGACGCCTAATACGGATTGCTGCGCCAAATGACGGCCGCTTACCGCTTCATTGCCGATATGCTTCGGCTGTACCGCATCCGGGGCCAGCTTGACAGATGTAATCGCCTCGTCCTGCACAGCCGCGGAATCAACCGCAGACGGCTTCAGATGACGGCTTTCAACCGCTCCATCCTGCAGATGGCTTTGCCCGATCGCCTGCGGCTGGATATGGCCGCCTGCTACTGCAGCCGAGGCCAGCTGTCCGGATCCGACTGCTCCCGGCGCTATTTTATCGCTTGTTACGCTGCCTTTCCCCATCTTGGCAGCCGTTACGCTCAGATCGGACAGTTTATCCGTCGAGACCGATTCCGGCGAAAGCTTCAGCGATGTAACTGCGTAATCAGCCAAATGATGCGATAAAATATTACCCGCTGCAATATGACGGTCCCATACCGCACCGAATGCAAGCTTCTGGCTGCTGACGGCGCCGTCTTGAACTTTGCTTGCACTTACGCTGCTATCCTCCAGATGGCCTTCGCCTATCGATTTCGGCGCAATATGGCCGCCGGCAACCGATTCCGGCGCAATGGCTGCTCCCGTTACCGCTTTAGGCGATATATGATGGCTGCGTACCGCTTCGGGAGCGATATGGCGAAACATCACCGCTTCGTCCTGCACATGCCTCGCTCCAACCGCTCCGTCCGCCAGCTTGCTGTCCGTTACAGCCCCGTTCGCCAGCTTGACTTCCGTTACGGACGTATCCGCCAGTTGCTCCGTATCGACCGAAAGGGCAGCCAAATGTTCATGCTGCACGGCGTTAGGCGCAAGCTTCTCATAGGTAACAATTGCCGCCTTCAAATGCGCTTCGTCAACCGCGCCAGACTGCAGCTGGTTACCGGATATGGCTTGAGGCGCAATATGCCGGTTATGCACTTGGCTGTCGCCAAGCTTATCGGAGCTAATGCTTCCGCTGCCCAGATGGCGGTTTTGTACCGCTCCGTCGGACAACTTTGCCGCCGTTACGCTTTGGTCGGCTATTTTCGACGAGGTTACGGCTTGATCGACCAGCTTGATCGTAGAGATGGATTGGTCGGACAGCTTCGTTCCCGTAATAGACTGAGGAGAGAGATGGCTGCTTATAATTTGCTCGTCTGCGATATGCCAGCTCCGAATCGCTCCGCCTTGAATATGTTCGGCCGAAATCACTTCTTTTTCCAGATGAGACCCGCCGACCGATTCCTGCTGAAGCTCCCTTGCCCCGATGGATTCCGCTGCCAGATGGCTGCCCGTCAGTTCGCCCGGGGCCAAATGCTTTCCCGTCAGCACACCTTCGCCAATATGCTCTGCCTGCAGCAAACCCGGTTTTAAATGAGCGGAATCAATGGCTTCAAAAGCGATTTTATGTTCATCTACAGCGCCGTCCCGCAGCTTGTCGTTCGTAACGGAACCGTCGGCCAGTTTTAGAGCGCTAATGCTCTCATTGGCCAAATTTTCCGTCCGGATCGCGCCGATACGGATTTTATCCGATGTGACCGCCTGATCGGCCAGCAGCTCCGTCGCAATTAAAAACGGTTTTAAATGGCGGGTTTCAATACTGCCGTCAGCAATTTTATGCGGCCCAATCGTCCGGTCCGCCAGTTTCTCCGACGTAATGCTGTTATCCTGAAGCTTATGGCTGCCGATCGAATAATCCAAAATTTTGGCGCCGGTAATGGAGTTGTTGGTCAAATGTTCCGATTTGATGGTTTCTTCTGCAATTTTGGAAGCGGTGACCGCTCCGTCCGCCAAGTGGATGTTTTGCACCGCCGCATCAGCCAGCGCTTCTGCGCCCACCGCGCCGGGCGACAGCTTGTCGCCCGTTACAGCAAAAGGCGCGAATTTGCTCGTTGTAATCGAGCCGTCCACGATATCATCGGCGTAAATAAAAGGCGCCGGGCCTGCTTCTTCGCGGCGTTCCTCCGCCAGCTGCACCCTGTCATCGTAAGATTCCACAATCTCCTCTTCAGCCGGCAATTCAAATTGATCCAAGATCTCCTCTTGCTCGTCATACGCCAATAATGACTGCAGCGCATCCTCCGGCAACGTTTCGCCGTCATAGGCTGCTGCATCAGAAACTTCGATTGCTTCTTCCTCCAAATCATTTACGCTTGCCGTGCTGCTTACCGTCACCTTTGTTTCCTCGTATGGTGCAGACTGCTGCTGGCGGAAAGCCGACGGCGCCGCAGACGGGGTTACCGTTTTGTGGACCGATTTTTTCCGGGACAGCTCATCAATCCAGTTTAACTCGGAAGTATTCGGATTATCGACGTAAAAAAGCGGTCTTCGAGCTTTTGAGCCTCTTGCCTTTTTGCTCTTTGCCATAGCCCTCTCCTTCTTCCCTCATGGAATGTCTTAGGCAATATATGCAATGACCTATGGGCTGGCTACTCGATTGGCATGCATGCAAAAAGACTTCCGCAGGTGCCCGGTAATGGGCTCGGAAGTCTCTGTGCCATATTATTTAGCTTTGGAAAGCAGATATAAGAAATAAGGAGCGCCGATTACCGCTACAATAATGCCGGTAGGAATTTCCGATATCGTGCGGGACACCGTATCGGCAACCATCACAATGAGTCCGCCGCATAAAGCCGAAGCCGGAAGCAGCTGCTGATGGTTGGGGCCGACGAGGCGGCGCGCCAGATGGGGGCCGATCAAGCCGATAAAGCTGATCCCGCCGCCAACGGCGGTACAAGCCCCGGCAAGCCCCACAGCTGCGCCAAGCAGCAGCAAGCGGTCCCGTCCGACCGGCGAACCAAGGCCGGTTGCCAGCTGATCGCCTAAATGAAGCACATTTAGCGCGCGGGATTTATAAACGGTGTACGGGATCAGAATTACGATCCATGGCAGCAGCGCCGCCACATACGTCCAGCTCGTTCCGTTAATGCTCCCTGCAATCCATATTTGAATTTTTTGATATTGATCCGGATTAATCCGCAGCGTCAGCACCAGTATAGCCGCATTAATGGCTTGGGCAATCGCCACGCCGGCCAGTATCATCCGTGTCGGAATAACGCCTTGGTGGCGCTTGTAGGAGAAAGCGTAAATAATAACCGCTGCCGCCATTGAACCAAGAAATGCAAAAATCGGCATAATCAGAACGGAACCTGACCGATCCATCTGAATGAAGCTGATGTATAAAACAACCATCAGGCTTGCGCCGGAGTTAATGCCCAGCAAACCCGGATCAGCCAGCGGGTTGCGCGACAAGCTTTGCAGAATGCAGCCCGAGATGGCGAATCCCATGCCGATCAGTACGGAAGTGACGATACGAGGCAGGCGAAAGTCAAACAATATCATGGATTGTTTGTCGGTTCCCATGCCAAACAGCGTTTGCAGCACATCGAGCGGCGAAAGCCGTATATAACCGGTGTTCATGCTGACCAAAAAAGTAATGATGATAAGAACAGCCAGGACGGTTATGACAAAAGCTGCCCGTCTGCGTCTTAAGGCTTCAATCGCTGCCATTTATGCTTCCCCCTTTTGCTTGCGCGCGATATAAAGGAGGAACGGCACGCCGATAATGGCGATTAAAGCGCCTACCGGCGATTCGGACGGAGGATTGACCAGCCTTGCGGCAATATCGGCCAACATCATAAACACGCCGCCCACTATAGCCGAGCATGGAATAATCCATCTGTAATCCACCCCGACCCAAAAACGGGACAGGTGGGGAATAAGCAGCCCGACAAAAGCGATCGGTCCCGCGATGGATACGCCTGCTCCTGCCAGTATAAGCACAAACAGCAGCCCAACCGCTTTAACCCACCCTGTTTTTTGTCCGAGGGACACTGCAACTTCTTCGCCAAGGCTGAGCAGCGTTATCGAACGTGAAATAATAATCGACCCGACTATTGCGGCAATCATCCAGGGGCCAACCGCGGCAAGCTGCTTCCAGTTCGTTCCGGCTACGCCGCCGGCCTGCCAGAAGGCTACGTCCTGGCCGATTTTGTATGCAATTTGAATCCCTTCGCTGACAGCCATAAACAATGCGCTTACAGCCGCGCCGGCCAGCGTCAGCCGGATTGGCGTCAAACCGCCTTTCGCCAGCGAACCGATCCCGTACACAATTCCGGCGCCAGCGGCGGCACCGACAAAACACATGGCCATAATAAACATATAGGACATGCCCGGCGCCATCGCGATGCAAATGGCGAGAGCCAGCCCCGCTCCCGCGTTAAGCCCAAGCAAACCGGAATCGGCAAGCGGGTTGCGCGTCATGCCCTGCATGATGGCGCCCGCTACGGCAAGACCCGCGCCGACAAGGGCGGCCGCAGCGGAGCGGGGAATGCGAAGCTCCTGTATAATGACGTGCTGCGTATTGTTTGTGTCGTAATGGAAGATGGCCTGCCATACGGTCGAAAGCTTAATATCAGCCGCGCCGACAGATACGGACAGCCCAAAGATAAGGATTAGAGCGGCAGCGCCCAGCAGTAAAACCAAAGAGGCTGTAACCGGCCGCGTCTTCCCCTTCATCTCCTTGCGAATTTGACGTTCTGAGGTCACCATGTATGTACTACCTTTCCGCATGCATCTTATTTTATGATAACGATTCTCATTACCGATATTATCATTTAGAAGCTTTTTGTTCAACGCTTTTTTACCCTATAAAAAAAACCGTCCCTTTCAGAACGGCTGTTGCTGGCCGAAAGACAGGTGCTGCGCCATTATTCATGCAGCACATTCAGCCACTGCTCAGCAGTATGGCGCCATGTAAATTTCTGCTCTACAAGCTGGCGGCTGTTGCGGCCCATATCTTCACGTAACGCAGTATCTCTTAACAGCATGTCGAGCCGCTCCAGCAATTCCATTTCGAGCAGATCCGGGTTAATGAGAAAGCCTGTATGCCCGTCTACAATAATTTCCTTCATGCCCCCGGCCGATGTCGCCACAACCGGAATGCCGCATGCCATCGCCTCGACATTGACAAGCCCAAACGCTTCACGCTGGCCGGACGGTACAACCGCGATATCGGAGGACAGAAACCAATCCGCTACTTCCGGATGCGGCACATAGGGGACAAACCGGACCGTGCCGTGGCATCTGCGTGCCAGACGCTCCAGCGACAGCGAATACTCGGTTTTCCGGAACGAGCCGTAAAACGGGCTGCCCACAATGACCACCAGCAGCTCGGGATGCCGCATCGCCAGCTGCGGAACGATATGGAGCAAATGATGAACCCCTTTTAACGGAATGAGCCGCCCGATAAAAATAACGACTTTCCGCCCGTACAGCCCTTTAAGCAGGCGCTGCTCCTCCCTCCGCCATGCGCCCTCCGGCGAGAAACGGGAAATAAACCGTCCCGTATCCACGCCCGGGTATACGACACGCAGGCGCCGCGCCGCTTCCGGCACCCTTTTCTCAACTTCGCCGCGTATAAATTCGCTGTTGACGATAATTTTGTCCGAAGCGAGCAAGCTTTTCCGTAACGCCTTCCGGGAAATATACCTCGGCCCGATAAACGTCGTGGAATGCAAATTAAGCCATAGCCTTTTGCCGGGATGAGCCGCCTTCAGCCTCGTCACCATAACCGGCCTGTTCTCCACCTGAATAATTTGCGGCGCGAATCTGCGGATCGCTTGGCCGACAAGCCTTGTGTAAACCGCTTTATTGCTGGCGGGATAACGCTCGCAAATAACGTTTGCCACTTTCCCTTTTTTGGAGAGATTCCGGCTTGCCCTGCCGTAGATGCGCGGTTCGATTACCGGGGATAGAAGCGGCACAAATTTCTCTACCACTCTTTCAACCGAGCTGCTTTTTGAAGAAGGAATCGGGAATGAACCGGGTGTAACAAACGCCACTTTTGTGGGAGACATGCTTTATCCCCTTCCGACATGTTATGCTCAGGCGACTTCAATAAACCGTATTGCAGTAACATACGCAAGGAGAGGGCTGCTTGAACCCGGCACATGCCGCATAGCGGCGTTTAACTTACTCCGGTCCGGCTTCTGGAGCCGGCAGCATAAATAAATGCGGCAGCAATCGAATACAATGCAAGATATGCCCCGCTTGCCATAAATAACGGATTAAGCAACACGATATGAACTTCGGTTAAAAAAACAGTGCCGTGCAGCAATGTACGCGCAACCGAACCGGATACGGACATGATAAACAGAAACAGGGCCGCGGCTGCGGCATAATCGCACCACTCTTTTGCCCGGGCATCGCGAAGCCACCACATGACCATCGCTCCGGACCCGGCTGCAAGCACAATGGCGGTTACTAACGTAATCATTTATCTATCACCTCATTTGTCAGTGTAGGTTAATTTGTTTCAGGCTAAACTTGGTTCCGTCCGCCCTGCTGGAAGCCGGTCCTATTGATTTGGCAGGCAGGATGTGGCACACTGACTTGAGGTGCGCTCGAGCAAGCAGCGCAGGGCAACATGCAGGAAAGGACGTGGCGATGCGGGCATGAACCGTTGGATATTCCGCTCAATGACGGAGCTTAGCTCACGCAAATGGATTTCGAGGCTTACCGGCCGTTTCGCACAGTCGAAGCAAAGCCGTGCTTTCTTGCCCCGTTTCGTCAAAATCTATGGCATTAACGTGGAAGAGGCCGAAAAGCCGCTGGAACAATATGAAACGCTCAACGAATTTTTTACCCGGCGCTTAAAAGATGGCGCGCGTCCCGTCGCCGGTTTGCCCGATGCGGTAGCCAGCCCGGTGGACGCTCTTGTGACCGGCATCGGCCCGATTCATAACGGCTCGTTATTAAATATTAAAGGACAAGACTATACGATTGATGAACTGCTGAAATATTCTCCCCGCGCCGAAAACTACCGGAACGGCTATTATATCGTCTTGTATTTAAGCCCGACGGATTATCACCGTATCCATTCTCCGGTTGACGGACGGATCGTCGAGAACGAGCGCATCCCCGGCAAGGTATATCCGGTGAACGATTCCGGGATGCGCCATATGAAGCAGGTTTTATGCCGCAACGAAAGGCTGATCACTTATATCCGCCATCGCAGCGGAGAGCTTGCCGTTGTCAAGGTCGGCGCGATGAATGTGAGCAGCATCAAATACGCCGAACCGGTCAGGGAGCAGGTGCGCAAAGGGGATGAGCTTGCCTATTTCGAATTTGGCTCAACCGTTGTGCTGCTTGCCGAACAAGGCACGTTTACGCCAAGAGCGGATCTGAAGCACGGGACCAAGGTCAAAATGGGGGAGCTGCTGGGCATGCTTACAGCCCCTTCCGTTTCCTCCTTGGCCTCGGCGGATTAGACGGCAGAGCAGTTATACTGCTTTGCTTTGAGGTCGCCTTGAACAGGATGCGGCAAAAAGAAATAGAGGTGCAGGAAGCTGATCCTGCACCTCTATTTCTTTTGTTTCCATGAGGCAACCAACTGCATGAGCCAAACAGAGCAAGGAATGTTATGGAGAAGCGGTGATCGGAACCATATTTTTTGCTCCGAGCGAGCCATTTCCATTAACGTGTTTCCGAAGGGCTTTTTCCCGTGTATTGCTTGAACTGGCGGCTGAAAAAAAAGATATCCCGGTAGCCCAGCGCATCGGCGACTTCCGTCACATTCATCCCGCCATACGTGAGCAAATGCTGCGCTCTGTCAATTCTGGTCCGGATCATATAAGATTGAACCGACATGCCGATGATCTCTTTAAACTTCATGGAAAAATACCGCGGCGACAGCTGCGCCCGCGCTGCCAAATCTTCAACCCGATGCGCCTTGCCGGGATTTTGCTTAATATAATTGGCGATTTCGTGTATAGCCTCCGACAGCTGATTACTGCCTTTTTTCTCCACCGGCGTCTGCCGGTCCTCCCGCAGCAAATGAATCATCAGCTGCTTCAGTACAAGCTGCGCTTCTTCATCGGCGGCGAAAGTCGGCACCAGAAACAATCGGACGTAGCGGGCCAGCATAGATTCAAAATCAATCGTATCCTGCAAAATCCGGTACCGGTTCGGAATATCTGCCGCTTCCTGTTTCGTATCAAAATGGATATAAGTCAGCACAAGAGGCCGCTGCGGATTATGGGTGGCAGTAGGGTGATCTCCCGGACGGAACAGGAAGCAGCTCCCTTTGCCAATCGCATAAGTTTGCCCGTTTAACTCAACCTCGCCTTCCCCGCTCCATACATAAAACAAATCATAGTTAACAAGCGGCTTGTCCCGCTTCGCCCATTTCCACATTGGTTCACATACGATTTTTGCCGAAAAGGGCAGCAGTACATAGTCATCCGGCTGTAAATGAAGCATGGCGAACCAACCTTTCTGAACAAATTGTTTGCGGTCCATGCCGCGCCGCTCGCTTCGGCATGGACATTCCTGTGTGGCAATCATACAATAGCATGAATCGCCAAGCAATGAAGCATTGTACAATTCTCGGAAAATTTTAATCGGCATGGTGTATGGCTTATAAAAAATGTTATAATAGCACCCGATAAGCCGAATCGGAATCGTAAATATCGTTTTCGGTCCCCATTGTAAGCAGTCATGACTTTTTTGGAAGGATGGAACATGTCCATGAACCCACTTGCCCAGCAGTTGAACGAGACACTTAAACAAGAAAATCCGCATGTGCACGAAATGCTTTCCGGACTAGGCAAACAAATCTATTTTCCTAAAGAAGGCATCTTGAGCCAATCGGCTGAAGCAAAAACAAAAGCAAAAAAGTTTAATGCCACAATCGGTATCGCAACCGAAGGCGGACAGCCGATGCACCTGAAAGTCATCCAGGACAACCTGAACGCCTACAACCCTAAAGACTTGTACGAGTATGCCCCGCCGGCAGGCAAGCCGGAGTTGCGCACGGTTTGGCGCGCAAAAATGATTAAAGAAAACCCTGAGCTTGAAGGCAAAAGCTTCGGGAACCCTATTGTCACGAACGCCTTGACACACGGCCTCAGCATCGTTGCCGATTTATTCGCAGATGCCGGAGACGCGGTTGTCATTCCAAATAAAAACTGGGAAAACTATGAGCTTACGTTCGGCATCCGCCGCGGCGCACAAATCGTAGAATACCCTCTCTATAATGAACAAATGCAGTTTAACAGCGAAGGGCTGCGCCAGGCGCTGCTTGCGCAAAAAGAAAAAGGCAAAGCGATCGTTGTCCTGAATTTCCCGAACAACCCGACCGGATATACGCCAGGACCGCAGGAAGGCAACCAGATTGTCGCGGCAATCCGTGAAGCAGCGGAAGCCGGCATCAATGTGGTGGCCGTTACCGATGATGCTTATTTCGGATTGTTTTTCGAAGATTCGCTGCACGAGTCGCTGTTCGGCAAGCTTTCCGACATCCATCCTCGCGTCCTTGCCGTTAAAGTGGACGGCGCTACAAAAGAAGAATATGTATGGGGCTTCCGCGTAGGCTTCCTCACTTACGCATCGGACTCGGATAAAGTATTAAACGTGCTGGAGCAAAAAACAATGGGCATTATCCGCGCCACCATTTCGAGCGGTCCGCATCCGTCCCAGACGTTTGTGCTCGAAGCGCTGAAATCGCCGGAATTCGAAGCTCAGAAAGCAGAGAAGTTCGACATTATGAAACGCCGTGCCAATCGCGTGAAGCAGCTGCTCGACAGCGGCAAATACGGTGATTCGCTTCCGTATTATCCGTTTAACTCCGGTTACTTCATGTGCCTCAAACTGTCCGGCGTAACGGCTGAACAGGTCCGCAACCATCTGCTGGATGAATACGGCATCGGTACAATCGCGCTTGGCGAAACGGACCTCCGTGTCGCGTTCTCCTGCATTGAAGAAGAACATCTGGAAGAATTGTACGACAGCATTTATAAAGCGGTTCAAACGCTGTCGAAATAAGATTAAACAAGCCGCCTTGTCCAGCTGGACAGGGCGGCTTGTTTGTTTGCCCGCCGCTCACTGCTCACTGCTCACTGCTCACTGCTCACTGCTCACTGCTCACTGCTCACTGCTCACTGCTCACTGCAAAAGCAGCCTTTGCAATGAGCGGCGGGCAGCGAACCGTCTCCGGCGCTTATTCAAAACGCTTATTCGTCTTCTTCGGCTTCACGCTTCAGCTTCCGTTGGACATTGCCCGGCCGGAGCAGCCCGATATAAGCAGCTGCCGCAATAAACGCAGCTGCCGCCGGAACGGCAAGCCCGTGTACTAGCAAAGGAATGCCAGCCGGCAGCCAGAGCAAACATGCACAGATGAAAAAAACAGCCCGGTCAACCCGAATAAGGCTGATTTGCCGCTTCGAGTCGGGCAGCGGATACACATGCCGCCAGACGGAATGGCGGTGGACGCTGCGAATAGAACCAAGCTGCAAGCCGATTAGCAGCACAAACAGGACATAAAACGCCATTGCCCCCAGCCGTCCAGCCATGCGGCGTCCGCCAGCCAATAGACAACAAGCCCAAACAGCACCAGCATCCGCATCAATATTCCGGTCGTCTCCGTACGGATGGCCGACAGCGCGTACAAGTAAACAAAAGTATTGTCATGCCGGTATCGGATCGTCCGGATGATCCATGCCAAATAAGGCCGGGAATAAGCTTTGGACGGCATCGTCGGCACATCGGCAAACAAGCTGAAGAAACGATAATACCGGCTTCGTGTTGCCGATTCTTCGGCAATCAGCCTTTCCCACGGCATTTGGTGGCGTTCCGGCAGCTTGTACAGCAGCGCAAACAACGCCAGCACCAGCAGTGTAAACAAGACGGATTGCCAAGCCGGGCAACTCAGAAGCACAGCAATGACAACGGCGGCAGCAGCCCAGCGGCCTAAACGGAGCGCATGCCGCATGCCCGGCCATGTTAGCTGCCTTTCGCGCCAGGCTCCGAATGTATTCGCCGCACGCAAAACGGCTGCCAGCGCAATGACTTCCCAGATTGCCGCTTTCCCCGGCCCTTGCCGGTAAATCGGCATATAAATCAGCAGAACAGCGGCGGCAAGCAACCCCGTCATCCATATCGAACGACGGAACGAACGGGCCAAATAAAGTTTCATATGCCCTTCGCGCGGCAGCAGGAATACAACGTCCGCACCGGCCAGCCATGTCCGCAGCGGACTCCAGGCAAGCACAAGCGTAAGCGCCGCTGTGCCGGCGGCAGTGACCGGAAAGCTGTCCGGCACATCGCGGATCAGCTTGAAATAGCTGATGGCTGAGCTAATGACAATTAAGGATAAAAACAATAAAAAGCCGCTTTGTCCAACATACCGGATATAAGGTGAAATTTCTTCCCGGAAGGCAGTTGCCCGTTTGGACCATAACTGCTCCAGCGAATCGCCGCCCTTCATCGGTGATCCCCCATGACAAGCTGATAGAACGCATCCTCCAGCGTCCCCCTCTGATCGTCCATGCCCGCGGCTTGCCGGATATGTTCCAGCGTGCCTTGCGCAACGATGCGGCCTTGATGCAATACGATATACCTGTCGCAATACGCCTCTACAGTCGCCAATATATGCGAACTCATCAGGATAGCCGACCCCCGCTCCTTCACTTCGACAAGCCGCTCCAGCAGCGAGCGGATGCCCAGCGGATCCAGGCCAAGAAACGGCTCGTCAATAATATAAAGCGGCGGTTCAGCCAAAAGGGCGTTCATAATCATCACTTTTTGCTTCATCCCTTTGGATAGATGGGAAGCAAACGCTTTGCGTTTCGGCGCCATTTGGAACTCCTGAAGCAGTCGTTCTTTCCTTGCCTTGTAAACTTCGCCGGCAACGTTATATGCCTGTCCGGTCAGGTGCAAATGCTCCTCCACCGTCAGCTCATCAAACAGCACCGGCGATTCCGGCACATAAGCAAATGCCGAGCGGTATCGTTCGGCATCCTGCTCCAGCTGGACGCCCGACACTTTCACTTCGCCTTGCTGCGGCTTCATCAAGCCCAGCACATGCTTAATGGTTGTGCTTTTACCTGCGCCGTTCAGACCGATCAGCCCGATCATTTCACCCGCATTCACTTCAAACGTTATATCGTGCAGCACAGGGCGTTTAGGGCTGTATCCTCCTTGCAAACCCGTTACCTGCAATATCGGTTCCATCGCATTCACCTACAATTTCCATAATAATCCGCACTATTCTAGCATACCGAAACTAGCCGCCAATTTCAAAACAATAAGAAGAGTAAAGACGACGGCTGAAGCAAAAAAAAGCGGCGGAGCAGGCCAGCTGCTGCCTGTTCCGCCGCTTCTTGCCGCCGGCGCTCTTGCAAGCCGGCGGTGCACATTCCGTTATAGTTTTGAATCGCCGCTTTCCCGCTTCGCCTTCAGCCATTTTGGCGCGCCTTTGTCCTTACGGTTTTTATGGCGCTCTGCTTTCGCTTTAGCCGGCTGCGCCTGGCTTCGTGATTGGGAAGCTGCTCCCGGTTTCGGCTGGGAGCGTACGCCCGCAATCGCCGCCGTCTCGCCGGTTTCGGCCGGCCGCTGGCGGCGATGCGCTTCGCCGGCTGCGCTTCTCTCCCGCGGAGCTGTTCCGGCTGCCTTCCAATCGGCCTCTTTACGCACGCGTCCGACGCGGCTGTCCCGTGCATCAGCAGTTTCAAACCTGCCTTCACGGCTGGCGGCGGCTGGTTCCCGCCTTTGGCCGGCGGCATTTGCACCGCCGCTCCGCCCTTCGCGGTTTTCGCCGCCGGCGTAGTTACCGCCGCGCCGGCTGTCACGTTCCGCCTGTGTCCGCGGCGCATTCGCGCTATGGACACCGCCTTTCGCCGGCGATCCCCCGCTGCGCGCCGCTTCCGGGCTCGTCAGTTTACCTTTGTACATCGTTTTTTCCGGCAGTTCAATCTTTAACGCTTTGCTGAATTTGTCCATAATAAACCGTTCCTGGAACGTCACGATCGAAACGACCGTCCCCGGTTTGCCCATCCGGCCTGTCCGGCCAGCGCGATGCACGTAATGGTCGGCGTCCGCCGCCGGATCAATTTGAATAACGAGCGGCAAATTGTCAATGTCGATGCCGCGTGCCGCAACGTCGGTTGCGAGCAGAAGCTGGCATCTGCCGTCGCGGAACCGCGCCAGCGTAGCCGCACGCCGCTGCTTATCCGCATCGCCGTATAACGTCTCAACCGTAAAGCCTTCATAGCTGAGCTTGGATTCCCAGTTGGATATATTATTCGTATCGTTCAAGAACAACAGCGCCGACTTCGGCTCCAGCATCCGGACGAGCCTGCGGACGATGTCTGTTTTGTCCCTGCGGTCGCTGATCAAATAATAATGCTCGATTGTTGGGGAAACAAGATGCTGCGGTTCAATATGAATCCGTACTGCATCTTTCATCCATCTGCCTTCGATCCCCACCATCTGCGGCGGGTACGTTGCGCTGAAAAACGCAAGCTGGCGGTTTGGAGCGGTCGCCCACAAAATTTGTTCAACCTCTTTGACCGAACCAAGCGAAAACACCTGGTCCGCTTCATCAATAATTACGACGCTGGCCTGCGAAAGCTTCAGCTTCCGCATCTGAATCAGCTCATGGATGCGTCCCGGCGTGCCGACCACTAGCTGCGGATGTTTTTTCAGCCGTTCCACCTGCCGTTTCAGGGCAGCCCCGCCAATTAGGCCTTGCGACCGCACGCCCAGCGGCTCGCCGTACGCTTCGGCCACACGTACGATTTGCATCGCCAGCTCTTGCGTTGGCGACAGCACAACCGCCTGCACGGCGGCAGAAGCGGCATTTATTTTTTGCAGCAGCGGCAGCAAATAGGCAAGCGTTTTGCCTGTACCGGTCTGGGACCGCGCCGACAAGCTTTTACCTTCCAATAATAACGGGATTGCTTCAGCCTGAACCTGCGTCGGCTCTTCGATCCCGTTCTCCTTCAGCTTCGCAAGCAGCGAATCCGCTACGCCTAGCTGTTTCCATACTGATGATGTCATTTTTACGTTTCCATTCCTTCCAAAAAATCATCTATTTCCGGTTAAACAGTCCGCCAAGCAGCCTGTCCGCCGTCCGGGGCATCAGCTGGTACAGCTTCATGCCCGCCGCGGCTGCTTTGGGCAGGTTAACCTCGTCCCGGTGGCGCTCCATAACGCGGACAATCGCGTCTGCGACAACCTCGGGCTTCATGATGAACCAGCTAATATTTTTAACATACGTCCCTTCCGGGTCGGCTTGTTCAAAAAAAGGCGTGTCAATCGGGCCGGGATTAACGGATGCCACTTTCACGCCGCTTCCTTTCAGCTCCATCCGCAGCGCATTCGTAAAACCAAGCACCGCATGCTTAGAGGCCGAATAGGCGGTCGATTTGGGCGTCGCCAGCTTTCCCGCCATAGATGCCACATTCACGATCTGGCCGCCCTTCTGCTCCAGCATATAAGGGAGCACCAGCTTGGTCAGCCGGACCATGCCCATATAGTTTGTATTCATCATATCTTCAAAGCTTTGGGTCGAAGCTTCCATAAAAGATTCAAAATATCCAAATCCGGCATTGTTCAGCAAAATATCGATACGCCCGTACCGGGCTGCAACCGCCTGAACCGTCTGCTCGACCTGTGCCATATCGGTTACATCCATCGTATATACAGCTTTTTCCCCCGTAATTGCAGCAGCAGCCTGCTCCAGCTTTTGTTTGCTGCGGCCGGTCAGCACCGGTACCGCGCCGCGGGCAGCCAGGCGCTGGGCCGTCAAGGCGCCGATTCCGCTTGATGCGCCGGAGATTAGAACAATTTTATTTTTTACCAACAGCTCATCACCTCGCTTAAGTTTACTTGATCGGGACGGAAGAAGCAAAGTGCAAATCACTGCCTTACGATGCGTTCGGCGGGCTAAAAAAAAGAAGCCCCCGGAGGAGCTTCGCCTTAAGCCTTATGCGATGATGACCTGAATATCCAAATTACCGATGCCGTCGATAATAAGCGGCACGGTCAGCGCCTGCTTCGCTTCAAAGCCGGCGGACTGGGCGGAATGGATGACCTTAGGCGGCGTTATATCGACGCGAATTCCCTGGTTGAACAAAATGGTGCTGGCATTGCCGCTAATCATATTGCCAAGTTCCGATATGGCGCTTTTGCTCATCTCATCGATCTCCGAAATGGCGAACCCGCCCATCATGGCTGACACCATCTTGAGCGCTACCTCCTCGCTAAGTCCGAATACGATATCCCCGTTCATTTGTCCGTTCATTCCAATTTGAATCCAGATATAGTTCTCTACGAACTTGACATCCTTTAATGACAACTGCCCGGTCAGCGGCCGTACCTGTACGAGCTGCTCGATGACAATTTTTGCGGACTCTAGAAACGGATTAATATATTCTGCCTTCATAAAGTAGGAAACGCTCCTTTTCGACAAAATTCGCCTCGCCCTATATTTGGTATTCATTATACTAGAATGATTAGGACAAGTATATCATTTTCATCCGGTTTGAATCTTTAGTCCTATTCTTTTTAGATTATAAATCCGATATTTTTGTGTAAATTTCAAGCAGATCCTGTATAATTTTCGGAACATAAAATTGTCAACCAGTCCTTGCGGCTTATTTAATCTGCTCGTTATGCATAACAACATTCGACAAAAAGAGCGCCTGCCGCCATTTCGGGCTGCAAACGCTCCTCCCATTACCGTTATACGGCAACGCTGCTGCTGTTTTTGCGGAACTTCATCCGAAGCAGCCTAAGCTTCTCGTAAAGCAGATCAACCGATTTTTCCTGCTCCAGCCTTTCCCCGTATACTTCGTGAAGGACCGGCTTCAAGTAACGGTCGCCCAGTTTTTCGAAAGCATCCCATATGAGCTGCTGCTCCACCTCTGGCATGTCGGCAAGCTCCTCTTCGATCAGTCCGGCAAAATCATACCCTTCCGCATCCAGCTGTTCAAGCCGGTCGACAATTTGCCGCCTCGTCAGCTCCAGCTCGGTCTGGAATGCATCCAGTCTGCCCCCCTGCTGCGCCAGCTGCAGCATCTTTTTTTTCTCATGCTGGCGTTCAAGCTCCTGCTTGTACTTCATTTCCTTCTGCTTGTACATCCACTGCATATACAGCTGCTGATCCAGCCTGTCCGATACCCAGTCCAGCGGAAAATCCGTCTCTCTTCTTGCTTCTCCTGTTATCGCCAGCACTTCATCGCCATATTCGGAATGCTTGCTGTCTCCCCAGCCCGGTATTTGCAGCAGCTCCTCTTTCGTCTGCGGAACATATGCGCTGATCATCCACAACATCCGGTTTGAGGCGATCAAATACGCCGATTTCTTCAAGGCGGCCGATTTGGCCCTCCGCCAGTCGCGCAGCTGCTCGAACAGCTCTTTATCGGCGTGCAGCTCGCCATAGCATTGCAGCATCCCTGCGAAGCTGGCTCCTGCCGGTTTGGCTTCGAGCATCCCATCGATTACCGGGACATAGCCTTCTCTCATCCGGCCGGCAACGCCGTAACGGAACGCGGCCAGCATTTCTTCCCAGGATGGTCCTTCAAACCACGTATCCGGATTTCCTTCAGCGCCTTCCCCCATCCATAGGACTGCCCATACTCCCTCTTTCGCACAGATGGACAACTGGGCTGATGCAACTCCCCCTGCAGCTGTTTTTTTCTCAAACGTATTCAGAAAAACAATTTGCATGTACTGTCGCTCCTCCTTATTCAATCGAAATGCCGGACACAAAAAAAAGGAAGCACCTCTCCTGCTATGCAAGAGAGGTGCTTCCTCTACGTCCGGAATATTTTACCTAATTCTACCATGAGCCGCACTTTTGTACAAGCCGTTAATTCGATATAATAGGGGAGCTTCAAGCATGGCTCCACTAAAACTAAGCTTATGCTTCCGATGTGGTTTTATCGGAGCGTAGCTCCAATAAAACTTAGGAGGAATTTATGATGCTGCCTGAATACGATTTTATGTCCGATAGTACCGAGGAAACCTCTACCCGGTTTACCACTTTTATTACGCCGGGGCTTAAACGTTTTGATCTGGCGATTACATCAACGGAACGGTTTTACGGCAAAAAGCTGGTCACTGACCTGCAGTCCGGCAAAACGGCCATTATCGGTCCTGACGATTTAGAACAGGAAGGTTATCTGGAACATACCTTCAAACTGACAGAGGAGGAAGCCGGCGAGCTGGCAGGATTTTTATATTTGGTTGTCGGAACGGTGAATTTTACCGATTAATTGGAAATACTACTTGGGTAAATCCGCATCAAACATACCCCAAGGAGGAATTTAACAAGCGATGAACCGTTTTGATGATGACAAAAAGCCCGGTTATTCCGATTTTTCTGATGTTGAATCCCAGCGCCATGACCTCATCCCCGAAGAGTTTCCGGAGGGCTCATACGGCTCGGCTATGACCAGCAGCTCATTAGGAAAAAGCACGCCATGGCAGGCTGGTCAGCATCGGGTCAGCGCTTACGGCTATGAGAATAAACGCCAACACAACGATCAAAACCGAAGCCGGCATTATCCCGGCGACGATGAGTATACAAACGGCATTCCCGAAGTGCTGGACGAGCCCTAACCAGACCCTCAGCCCAATAAAAAAGAGACCCGCTGCCGCTTTTTAAAGCGTGTAAGCAGGCCTCTTTTTTTTCAAGTGAATGAAATAGGCTTCTCAAAGCATAAGCTGGATTCGCTGTCCGCATACGGGCCGAACCGCGGAATCGGCTTATAGCCGTATTTGGCATACAGCTGAATGGATTCCGGCTGCGGCGCTCCTGTTTCGAGGCGCATAACCGTAAAGCCAAGCCGGAGCGCCTCGCCTTCCAGAAACGCCAATATACGCGAAGCGACGCCGCGGTTGCGGCATGCCGGGTCCACGTATAGCCGCTTTAATTCCGCATAGCCTTGCTTCCGGTACGGGCGAATACCGCCGCAGCCAACCGCCCGCCCCTCCGCATACGCCACAACAAACACCATTTGCTTCACGTCCGGATCGTTAAAATCAACGCCAAATATTTCATCTGCATCGCCATAACGCGCAAGCAGATCCGCGTCCAACTTCTCGATCAGCGCGTGCAAATCCGGATGCTCGGTCTCTACAACAAGCAGTTCCACAGGCTTCATCCTTGCCCCGCCTCTCTAACCGATCAGCTTCGCCAGGCTTCCAAACTCGAGCTCTTCGAATTTGCTCAGCACATTGCCCATATTGTACGACCACGGGCAGCCGGCCAGCTCCATTTCGACCGGCGCATCGCAGCGGATACGGGCCAAGTCGCGGGAGAGGTGAAGCATATCCAGGTCGGCTTCGATTTTGGCGCGGACGCTTTTGGACAGCTTGTCCAGATTGTCCAGCAAACCTTCGATCGAACCATGCTCCTGAATAAGCTTATGGGCTGTTTTTTCACCGATGCCCTTAACGCCTGGATAATTGTCGCTTGTGTCGCCCATCAGCCCTTTGACGTCTATAATTTGCGGCGGCGTAAGCTGGCGTTCCTCCAGCAGGCTGGCCGGCGTATAGACCATATAATTGCCAATGCCTTTTTTCATAATGGCGACGGACACTTGGTCGTCCACGAGCTGCAGCATATCATGATCGCCGGTCACAATAAACACTTCCGCATTGGGCTTATGAGCTGCCGCCAAAGTGCCGATGCAATCGTCCGCTTCATAACCTGCATAACCGACGTTAGGCACATTAAAGCTTTCGACTACTTCCTTCACCAGATCAAACTGCGGTATCAAATCATCAGGCGCGTCCGGCCGGTTGGATTTGTATAACGTGTATTGCTCCGTGCGGAACGTCTTGCTCCCCATATCCCAGCAGCAAATGACATGCGTGGGCTTAAACGTATTGACCGCATCCATAAAATATCGGACAAAGCCGTGTACCGCGTTAACCGGCAGTCCGCTGCTCGTCCGGCGGATGCTGCCGCCGTATGCGGTAGCGTAATAAGCGCGGAACAGAATCGCCATTCCGTCCACCAGCAGTAATCGATTGTCTTTCATTGCATTCTCTCCCCTATAACGGCAAACTTGCGTTTCTCCCCGCTGTTCAATGAATCTATTGTTTACCTTCTGCTGCGTATAAAAGCGCCGATCCGCTGTGCCGCCTCAAGCAGCCTTGCTTCCTCTTCAACCAGCGCAATCCGCACAAACCCTTCGCCTTCCCGGCCAAATGCTTCGCCCGGCACGACCGCGACGCCCGCTTGCTGCAGCAGCTCCTGCGCAAACCGGCGCGACGTCCACGCGCCTCCGCCGTCCGCCGCTAGCTCTGGCAGCGCCGCCCATGCAAACATCGTCGCATTCGGCAGCGCCATGCTCCAGCCTTCCTGGCGCAATGCACCGATGAGCCGGTTGCGCCGCTGTTCATACAGTTCTCCCGCCTTCGGCAGCGTGCCGGACATCGCCTCGTCCAAAGCGGCAATGCCCGCTTCTTGAACCGGCAGAAAGACGCCGTAGTCGATATGGCCTTTCAGCTCCCGCAGCGCGCCAACCGCATCCCGGTTGCCCCCCAGAAAGCCGATCCGGCAGCCGGCCATATTGAAGCTTTTGGACAAGGAGTGAAACTCCACCGCATAATCTATCGCTCCGGGAATCGCAAGCAGGCTCGGCGGCTCGAAGCCGTCGAACGCCATCTCGGAGTAAGCCAAATCATGAACAATAAGCACCTGATGCTGTTTAGCTTTATGCAGTACCCGTTCATAAAAGTCCAGGTCCGCAACGGCGGACAACGGATTGTTCGGGTAATTGAGCACAATAAATGCCGCGCGTTCCCATACATCGTCACATATGCCGTCCAAATCCGGCAAATAGCCGTTTTCCGCACGAAGCGGCATCAGCACCGGCTCCACGCCCGCAAGCGCCAGCGAACCGGCATAGATCGGATACCCCGGGTCCGGCAGGAGCGCCGTGTCGCCCGGATTGCATAACGCCATCGCCAAATGCGCAAGTCCGTCTTGAGAACCCATCAGCGTTACCAGCTCCGCATCCGGATCTAGGCTAACACCAAAACGGTACGCCATCCATTCCGCCGCTTTCACGCGGAACGCTTCCGTCCCGTGCGAACCGGGATACCGGTAAGCGCCGGCCTGCAGCGCGGCTTCGCTTAACGCTTGCCTGACGGCCGGCGTTGGCGGCCGGTCCGGGCTGCCAATGCCCAAGTCGATGACATCGCTGCCGGCGAACGCGGCAGCGCGCTTCCATTCCGCCAGCTCGGCAAAAATCGGCGAACCGAGCTGTCCCAAACGGTCCGCTCTCCATTTGCGCGCAGCAACCATCCTCCGCTCACCCTCTCCAAGCTTGTTCGTATTGCTCTTCCTTGTAGCCTACCGTTACGTTCTTCCCGTCGGTGACGATCGGGCGTTTAATAAGCATGCCGTTCGAAGCAAGCAAAGCGTATTGCTCGTCTTCGCTCATCGAAGCCAGCTTGTCCTTCAGCCCAAGCTCTTTATATTTCTCTCCTGATGTGTTGAAAAACTTTTTCAACGGCAAGCCGCTGTTCGCCACGATCGCCTTCAGTTCCTCCGCCGTTGGCGTATCCTCCACGATGTGGCGAAGCTGAAGCGTACGGCCTTTCGCCTCCAGCGATTTAACGGCCGTACGGCAAGTGCCGCATTTTGGATATTGAATTACGGTTAACGTTTCGCTCATGATGAATTGTTCCTCCAATTGGATATACAGTGAAAAGCCAAAATTGTTGTATGCAAAAAAATTTCGCGCCGCTTTGTGACGGGGGCAGCCGATCCTGGCCCCCGCTTCGGCTTGCCGGCTGCACCGCTATTGTCCGTCCAACTATTGTTCGGCCGCTTATTGGCCGGCCAGCATTTGCTCCAGCCGGACAAGCTCCGGCGGCAGCGGCGCCGTCCATTCCATCCACTTGCCGGTCATCGGATGCGTAAGCCCCAGCTTCTCGGCGTGAAGCGCCTGCCGGCCTGCTGCTGCTTCCCACTCGGCCTCGCCATCTTCGCCCGGTCCATACATTTTATCGCCGATAAGCGGGCAGCCGATATGCCGCATATGAACGCGGATTTGATGCGTGCGGCCTGTCTCCAGGCGCAGCCGCACCATCGAAGCAGCTCCGCCCCGGTAAACGGCTTCCGTCTCGTAATGGGTAACGGACGGGTAGCCGTCCGGCTTCACAATGCGGATATGCGGGGAATCCGGATTGCGGTCAATTGGCGCATCCACCGTTCCCGCCGCAGGAGACGGCGCTCCGTACACCAAAGCGAGATAACGCTTCTGGATTTGATCCGCCTGCAGCTGCTCCGACAGCTGCTGATGGATGTAAGGATTTTTGGCGATGGCGACCAGCCCTGACGTTTCTTCATCCAGCCGGTGTACCGGACGGAACCGGACCTGCTCCCCTTTCATCTGCCAATGGTAAACAACCCCGTTAGCCAGCGTCCCTGTATAATGGCCATGCGTCGGATGCACAATCAGTCCGGCAGGCTTGTTGGCGATTAACAAATATTCGTCTTCGAATATAATATCGACCGGGATCGGCTCAGCCAAAATATCGGCGGAGGTCTCCTTCTCCATCCGTACCGCCAGCACATCGCCCGATTGCACTTTGTCATTCGTATACACGCGGCGCCCGTTCAGCGTAATGCCATGTTCCGTCAGCTTAACGCGGCTCAGCAGCTTGCGCGAGACGCCAAGCCTTCGCTCCAGCACCGTACGGACCATCATGCCCTGTTCCCGCTCCGTAATGTGTACCGTTAATGGTTCATAATAGCGGTTCAGTTCTGTCATTGTTTCTTTTTGCCGAATACTTCGGCACTCCGTTCATATTCAATATCGGTTACGCCAAGCCGTGTGTTGGCAAGTCTGGCCGCCGCAAAAAAGAAATCCGACAGCCGGTTCAAGTAAGCCATCACTTCGCCGCTCACTTCATGCTCGGCAGCCAGCGTCACCACGCGCCGTTCCGCCCGTCTGCACACGGTGCGGCATACATGCAGCAAAGCGGCGGGCGCGCTTCCGCCCGGCAGTATAAAACGGGTAATTTCCGGCGCTTCCTCCGTATATTGATCCATCAGCTGCTCCAGCCGCTCAGCCGGCTCGCCCGTCATTTTGAGCGGTGCGCCGGGAGCTGCATAAGCCAGATCGGAGCCGCAGTCAAACAGCTCATGCATAATGGCATGCAGAACAGCCGTAAGTTCCGCCAGCTCGGCATATTTGCCCGTTTCAGCCGCCGCCTGCCCTACGAAGCTGTTCAGCTCATCAATGGTGCCGTAAGCTTCTATGCGCAAATCGTCTTTACGCACTCTCCCTCCGATCAGGGAAGTCTGCCCTTTATCACCGGATCTTGTATACAGCTTCATCTTCCGCTCCATTCCTTTCCGTTCATGCTCCGTCTCATTTACCGTTTCGGCCGTTCATTCCAGCCTCCACTCACTCTTTTCACTATACCATAAATACATCTGACGGACCGTTGGGAGATTATACGTGTTATCCTCCGGTCCGCCGGCAACCGGTGCGAACAATCCGCTGGGAAACCCGATCATCAAGCGGATGATCCCGCGAAACCCACAAGAAATTTATTGATGGCGCCGTACAAAAAAAGGCTGCTCCTCCCGGCTTTACCAAGGGGAAACAGCCTAACTGCTTACATTTGTTTCATGCTTTGAACGAACCGTCCGATTCTCTCCAGCGCTTCCGTCAGCTGCGGTACCGACGTTGCGTAGGAGCAGCGCAGATGCCCTTCGCCGCCTAAACCAAACACATCGCCCGGCACAGCGGCTACAGCCGCTTCCTCCAGCAGCCGCTGGGCAAACTGTTCGGATGTAAGTCCGGTCGAATGAATGGATGGGAACGCATAAAACGCCCCTTGCGGCTCGTGGCATTCCAGCCCGATATCGCGGAATCCTTTGACAACCAGCCTACGCCGCTGATTGTACGATTCGATCATCCGGTCCTTCTCCTCCAGCCCATGCTCGGACAATGCTTCAAGTCCGGCATATTGCGCCATAATCGGTGCGCACATCACCGTATATTGATGCACCTTCAGCATGGCGCCAATCAGGTCCGGATGGCCGCATGCATAACCAAGCCGCCAGCCGGTCATCGCAAACGCTTTGGAGAAGCCGCTTACTACGATCGTACGGTCTCTCATGCCCGGCATCGATGCGAAGCTGACATGCTTGGTGCCGTACGTCAATTCAGCGTAGATTTCGTCGGATATGACAATCAGATCGTTTTCCTCTACGATCTTCGTGATCGGAAGCCAGTCTTCATAGGTCATAATGCCGCCGGTCGGGTTGCTTGGATAACATAAAATAAGTACTTTGGAGCGAGGCGTAATCGAAGCGCGAAGCTCGTCGGCGCAAAGCTTGAACTGATCTTTCGCAAACGTCTCGATGCCAACCGCTTTTCCGCCGCTTAACGTCGTAATCGGCGAATAAGATATATAGCAGGGTTCAGGGATGAGAATTTCGTCTCCCGGCGATATAAGCACCCGCAGCGCCAAATCGATCGCTTCGCTTCCGCCGACAGTGACGAGCACTTCCTTCGCTGGATCATACTTCAGCTGGAAGGAATCGTCCAAATAACGGGTGATCGCTTCCCGCAGTTCAGGCATGCCGGCATTGGATGTGTATTGCGTTTTGCCCGATTCCAGCGAATAAACCGCCGCTTCGCGCACATGCCAAGGCGTTACAAAGTCAGGTTCCCCCACACCAAGCGTGATGACATCCTTACGGGAGCTTACCAAATCGAAAAAGCGCCGGATTCCCGACGGTTTAATGCCGTTTGCCAGCGGCGATAAATAGGCAGACATCGAGTCTCGCCGGGCAGGGACGGCTTCATGCATTTCCTCGTTTTTAATCATTGCCCTCACCTTTTTACGGCGATATCATCAATCGATGGTCGCCTTCGTTCTCCTCGAATATAATTCCGTCTTGCTTGTATTTTTTTAGAATAAAGAAGGTTTTGGTCGACAGCACCGCATCAATCGGAGACAATTTGTTAGATACAAATGCGGCTACTTCTTTCAAATTTTTCCCTTCCACTTCTACCAGCAGATCATAGTCGCCCGACATCAAATAAACGGACTTCACTTCGGGATACAGGTAAATGCGTTCCGCGATTCCTTCAAACCCGCGCCCGCGTTCCGGCGTAATTTGCACTTCGATCAGCGCGGTTACTTTCTCATCGTCCACTTTGCTCCAATTAACAACGGTGGCGTATTTGACGATGATATGGTCGTTCTCCAAATCGTGGATGGCCTGCTTAACCGCTTCAACCGGCTCGCCAAGCATCGTAGCAATTAATTCAGCGTCTCTTCTTGCATCTTCTTTAAGCAGATCCAACACTTTCAGCTGCAGTTCGTTCATCGCCTAACTCCTCTCAGCTTGCTGCGATTATAAAATTTATATTACAACGAATGTACGTTTCCTGCAAAGGAAATTGAAAAAAGACCCCGGGCGGGGTCTTACATATAATACGGCTGGTTTGGCTGAGCGTGCGCATTCGTCTGGCCGTTATAAAATGCCTGGTTCGGCAGGTTCGCCTGGTTTTGCTGGCCAGCCGTTGTCGCCTGCTGCAAAAACTGGTTCGTTTGCTGCAAATCCTGCTGATATTGTTTATATTGCTTGTCCAGTTCCTGTCTGAGCGCAGGCGACGAAGTGCTGTACATATTTTGCTGCTGCATCGCCTGGTACAAGTCGCCTTGCATCTTCAGCGTGCTGTTCAGCAAATTCGTAAACATGGAGCGAACCTGCTGACAAGAAGCTTCCGTTGCCGCTGTCGCATATTCGCGGACAACCCTCTTCAAATCGGACAAAACCGCGTAAGCCATGTCCTTCTCCGGCATATTAGGCTGCGCATGCTGTTGTTGATACATCAAGATCTCTCCTTTATCGCGGAATTATTGCGGCTGGGTAGGCGCTATCGACTGGTGCTGCTGGATCGACGACATCAGCGTTTGATAATGCTGCTGATGGGTATGAATCATTTGCGTATGAAGCTGTTTCAACGCCTGATTGGACGATGTGGAAACAAATGCTGCACATTGCTTCATGAGCAAATCCTCGTTGGACATCGAGTCCGCGATATACTCCAGCTCTTTGGCGGTTAGCGGCTGTAACATAGGAAGTTCCTCCTTGGACCAAAATTATAATTTTTCACACCAGCGTTATCATTCGCTTTAATGGCTTTATTTATGTGCAAGCAGTTCATATTTGCCGGGGCTCGACAGCAATACATCCACCTCTACGCGCAGCTCGTCCGCTGGCGGAAGCCAGTTGTCCTGCCGGTTCATCGCTTTCCACTTCCGGTTATGAAACCGGTATAAGTGCAGCTCCAGCAAAAAGGGATCCGCTTTACGTTGTTTGGCAAACGTGTATGTTTTTAAAATTTCCTCTTTAATTTTTTGCTCGGCGCCATGAACAATTTCGTTTTTGGTCATGTTTTTTTCCATTTCAACCACATGGCTTTTGGCGTGCAGCTTGATTGTAAATACAGGTTTATCCCCATGCCACTCTGCACTCAGGCCGGGTTTGGTGGAATCGATAACGATCGTAACGCCTTTCGTTTTGCCGCCGCCGCCCTCCGTATCGCTCACCTTCAAGAAATCTTTCTTAAAATCCGGCTGCATCCAGTGCAGCCCTTGAATTTGCTCGTTGCTCATGTAAGTAATATTTTGTTCATCCTTAAACACAAATACGCCGTCAACTTCCGGCATCGCAACCTTCTTTTTGTTTTCCGTCCAATACTTTGTAGTTAAAGACAAGCTGGGCATCAGATTGGTCATCGCTTGTTCCTTATAGGCTTGCAGGAAAGTGTGCATTCGAACCGGTTCAAAAAAACTGTCCTGCTTGTATACCTGAATAGGGGAATATAAAATGCTGTCCAGCGGCGAAACATTCCGCATCAAATCCGCTTGAAACAGCTCTATCATATTGTCCTTTGTCCCATAAATCCATGTCGTTCCGCGTGTCGCCCGCTGCCGGTTGATGCCGTCAAAAATCGAGGACAAGTAAGGAAGCGCTCTTTCATGAATGACAATGGATTTAAGATGTTCGAGGCTTACAATATATTGTGATACTTTGGACAAATTCGCGATGGCAAGCAACACCGATTCGCCGTGTGCCTCTCCCACGCGGGAAGTGCTTGACGGCCCTTCATCGGTTTGGGCAGAGCTGTCTTGTTTCGCTACAGCTGCCGGAGAAATGATATTGGCGTAAAGCCGGTATTCGCCGTCCTTATAATCAATGCCGAGGCTGGATATATAGGTCATATCCTGCAGGTCGACCTGATTCCAGCAGCCGGCCATAACGAGAAGCAAACTTGCCGCCGCTGACTTTAAGGCTGCAACCCATTTTTTGCCCATACTTTATCTCCTTCGCAACCGTTTATACCACGGATTCTGTAACAGCCCAGGCACAAGCTTCTTGAACGAAAAAGGCGCCAGCGGGCTCATATAGGAGTAGCCAAACGATTTCAGCGAACATAAATAAACAAGAGTCGCTAAGCTTCCGACAAAAAAGCCAAACAATCCTAACACCGAAGACAACAGCAAGATGAGCAGGCGAACAATCGAAACGCTGCCGTTTATCGTCTGATTAACTAAAGTAAACGAAGATACCGCTGTAATTGCAGCAACTACCAGCATGGTAGGTGAAGTTAAGCCGGCCCGGATGGCGGCATCGCCCACAATTAAGCCGCCTACAACCGTAACGGTCTGCCCGACAGCTCTCGGCAGCCGGACGCCCGCTTCGCGAAACAGCTCAAACATGAATAACATCATAAACATTTCCGCCGATGCGGACAAAGGCAGCCCTTGTCTGGAAAGAGCGACGGTCGACAGCAGCGTAAACGGCAGCTGATCCGTATTATAGGCTGATAAGCTGACCCAAAAGCCGGGCAGGCACATCGAGACCCCCACCCCGATCAGCCGCAGGAAGCGTTCCAGCGATACATAATAAAACGGCAAATGCGCATCCTCGGGCGATTTGATTACGCGGAACAAACTTGTCGGCGCCATAATAACGCTTGGAGAGCCATCCACAACAATGGCGATCCTCCCGTTCAGCAGCGATTGCACCGTGTAATCCGGCCTGCCCGTATAGTCCATTAACGGGAACAGACTGTTTTTCCGGTCCGATAACAGTTCCTCCAGCTCGCTTGAATTTTGCAAGGCATTAATGTTTAACCGGTCAAGCCGGTTTTTCGCAAGTTGAATCAGTCCGGGATCCGCTTTGCCGCTCAAATACAATAACGCCACCCGAGTCATTGATTCATAGCCGATTGTGCGAAATTCGCAGTGCAAATCCGTCGATTTCAGCCTGCCCCGGATTAACGCTAAATTAATTGAAATTTTCTCAACGAAACCGTCCCTCGGCCCCCGAAGAGAAAGCTCCATTGTAGATTCTTCCGGCTGGCGGCTGGGCTGGTCGGCAGCGTCAAACATAAACAGCAGATCTTCTTCCAGCACAATCAGAACATTGCCTGAAAAAATAGAAGCAAACATTTGCTTCTCTTCTTCGTAGCTGGTCGGATCGATCTGCGTAATCAGCTTCGATTCGAACCGTTCCTCCACTTTATGGCTTGGAGCCAGCTCCTTGCGGCTTCGCTTCGACCACCATTCCGCCAGCTTTTCCATTTGGGGCAGCAAAAAATCTTGCACGGATCGCGGATCGACCATGCCCATGCAAAAAATAAGTTCATACGTCATCGGTTTTGCATCGCCGGCCATCATCGACTGAATAATGATGTCGTCACTTTCCGACAACATCGTTTTAATCGACTTGACGCGCGCCGCGCCACGCGGATAGAACATGGGACCGCCCATTACACCCCGGCTCCTTTCTTTTGTTTAATGAAAGTAAACGCCCACAATAGAAAAACGATCGCAATAACCAGAATCCAAATATACGCGAAATATTGATCTAACAGCCGTTTAAAAGCAAACATGTGCCGAAAGGTAAAATAGGCAGATACCGACAGCCCCGCGCATATGACCGTAAGCGTTGCTGTTTTGTACCGAGAAGCCCGGAACGGAGCAAATTCGGACAGCAGGTAAAGAGGGATCGAAATGCGGATAAGCGCTCCGGACATCCACTGGAATACGGCGAAGAAATCGACATGCTCCAAATATTTGCCGATCACGACAAGCCGCCACTGCGAAAATGCCGGAAACCTGAGCTTGTCCGCTTCGACGGGGCCAAACTCCGCAATCGTTCCCGTCGTTGGACCAAATGTTAAAATCGCGAGAAAAAAAGAAAGCAGCAGCAGCTGCCATCTGCGGATCGGCTTCGACAAGTGCTGCTGAATGAGCAGCAGCGAATAAATTTCCGCAAAGCTGCTTACGCTGTAGGCCGTACCGCGTATAACCGGCCAATAGCCGTGTTCCATAATCGGCAGCAGAAATAAATAATCCTTTTGCGGCATATTAACCGACATAACAAAATCACCGAGCACAAATACAATCGGCAGTAAAATACATGCCGTGTAGGCGATCGCCTGAATGCCGTTCCAGGCGGCAAAGCCGCATAACGCAACCATTACAACCGATACGACTATAACCGGCGTATCCGGCAAATAAGTGGATGCCGTCCACTCTGCAGTTTCAACAAGCGTGGTGTAAGCGATAAAGAGCTGGATGCCGAGCAGCAGCCAAACCATGCCGTATGCCAAGCCGGATGGAATCCGCTGCTTCAGCCAAACATCGATGCGGATCCCCGCCATGCTCCGGGTCACTTTGTAAAAAAGCAGCACGGACCAAATCATCATGATCACCATGGCAATCGGGACGCTTAGCCAAGCATCCCGTTTAGCCGCATCCAGCAGCAGCGGAAGCACGATTACATGATTCGCAAGGCCAACCGACAACAACATGATCATATAAAAAGATAAAATGCCGAATTTGTTTGTTGTATTCATCGCTGTCCACCTTCCTTTTTCCAGTTTTCCCCGCGGCATGAAAACTAATGCAACAAAAAAAAGCGATGGCTATCGCTTTTTAAGGAATATGAAGCGTCTGGATATGGTCGATGTGGACAAATATCGAAGCGCCGTTGGCATTCACCAGCTCCGCCATGTTGTCCTGCACGTTTTTCAGCAAGCCGATTTTGTTCGGATTGACGCCGAGATCCAATATAACGAATTCGCCGACCAGCTTGCGAAGCTGGCCTTCAAATGTGCGCGCAAGCGTAATCGTCGACGGCCTGAGCGGAAATTGCTCCGGAGACAGCTGGTAAGGGGTAATGTTGGGATGATAGGGAACCAAATATTTTAAATGCTGAAGCGATATGATCACCGTATGATACACAGGAGAGTAAAAAACAAAAAAGTCATTCATGACTGATGTCAAGTAACCATGGATGCTCTGGCTGCCCGTAACGTATATTTCCGAAAACATCCCTTTAGCGCTTAACAATATTTTGCGGTAGGATACCGGGTCCTGAAGCTGCTCTAACGGCCTTCCTTTCAACTCCTCCGGAATAGGGAACAGCTCGCGCGGCTCCTCCTGCAAGAAACGGAGCTGCTGTAGATGAATAATGGGCACATAAACATATTTCACGCCATCTTGGATAACAAAAATATCTTGGCCGATATCGATCAGCTTGCCTTGAACGGGGGCTGCATGGTCCGAAATGAGCAGTTCTACCCATTTGTCCTGCAGCGGGTGTTTTTTTTCCATGTCGATCGCAACTCCTTCCGTTTGGAAGCATGGTGCATGGCTAACGATAGCTGGCCGTTATTTCTTTTTTAATTTGCGGGCGGACGGTTTCTTCTTAGCTCCGTTCAGCAAAAGCGATTCCGGAACGCCGTAACGGTTCGGGCGAAACTCCGGTTCAGGAATCGTGCCCAATGCCCATTCCAGCTCGTTATTCGATCCGATTGTTTCGCCGCGGCTTCTGCCGGATCTGCCCGCATTGCCGGCAGCAACCGGAGCAATTTCAGCCGGAACAATGTTTGCAGGGTTTGAACGGTTTCCATTGGAGCCGCTGCCAAGACGGTCACGGTCATTTAACGGCCTGATCGTTTTTATTTTATCAATATATACGGACACCAATTTATGGCAGTCAACAACGGTAGCGGTATTATCGCATACATCGGTTATATATCCTTTTACTTTGTCATTTCGGCCAAACGTAATTTTGACGAATTCATTCTCCAGCTGCCTGACCAGATCATGAAAGTTTGCAGCACGAATGAATCGTGGTGTCCGGCTTCCTCTGCTCCGGTTTGCCCCGTTTTCTGCTACGCTTTCGACTTGATTGGCATTCACATATACGATTCCGTCTCTTGTCCGCAATACGATATAATCGCGGCAAACAGCGATCAGCCTGCCTTCGACCTTCTCATCGCCGACCAGATTAATACATACGAAATTCCCGATCATACGCTTCAAGCCGTTTCGGCGGTTTCTTGACGGATTTTGACGCGTTGGATCAATTGGCCCTCTTCCTGCAAACGGTCCGGCAAACGGCCCCGGAAAACATCTACTCATTCCTGTTCCCTCCATGATCATTTGAATTTACAGGTTCTAATCGCCTTAACCGGCAGCCGCCCCGGCGAGTTATCTGTTCTATATTTATATGAACCTCTATGAAACTTGTACTAGATTATTAACTATTTATCGGAGAATGAGCAGCTAACCCGTTTCCATTAATAGAGTCTCCTCATACGCTGTATTAAATCTATTAAAGGAGGAGATATAATGTCTCTTACTAGAAAAACTAGAATCAAGAGCTGGTTCGAAGAAGATTCGAAGAGCGGCTGGAAAAAAGACGGCGGCAAAGATGGTGGCAAAGATGGTGGCAAGGACGGCGGTAAAGACGGCGGTAAGGATGGCGGTAAGGATGGCGGCAAAAACGAGCATAAATCGTTTTCGCATAAATCGTTTACAAACAAGTCATCTACCCACAAGTCGGCAACGCATAAATCGGCAGTCCATAAGTCGAAAAAGAACAAAGAAGTAGATTTCAAAGAGCAGGAATTTAAGAAAGAAAACAAAAAGAAGGAAGACTTCAAAAAAGAATTCTACAAAAAAGAGTATTTTAAAGAAGAATACTGCAAAGTAGAAGATCATGAAAAAGAAGATTCCAAAAAAGAAAAAAGCGAGAAAAAGGAACACAAAAGCTTTAGCAACAAAAGCTTCAGCAACAAGAGCTTTGATAACAAAAGCTTCGACCACAAAAGCTTTACGCACAAAAGCGTAACGAAAAAATCCAAAGGCAAAGAAGACCATGGCAAAGATCACGAAAAAGATCATGGCAAAGACCATGAAAAAGACCATGGCAAAAAAGATTCCTACGGCGGCGGATATGATTCGAAGAGCTACGGCAGCGGTTATGACTCCAAAAGCTACGGCGGCGGCAAAGATTCCAAGAGCTATGGCGGCGGCAAAGATTCCAGAAGCTATGGCCGCGCGGAATACAGCGGTTACGACGGCAGCAGCCGCAGCTATGGCAACAGCTACGGCGTAAAGGACGATAACAGCTGGGAGAAAAAAGAAGAAAAATCTTACGGCAAGAAAGAGCCTAAGAGCTGCGGCAAGAAGGAAGAAAAATCTTGCGGCTGTAAAAAGGAAAAATCTTGCGGTAAAAAAGAACACAAATCTTGCGGCTGCAAGAAAGAAGAAAAAAAATCTTGCGGCAAAAAAGAGCACAAATCCTACGGCAAGAAACAGCACTGCTGTGAGGTCCGTTTTGACTGCTGCCATCGCTGGCTGTACTAACCGGAGCCGATAACGGGATTGAATGCCGGTTCATCCCGGCTTTCGCCGTGTCAAACAGCCCCTTAACCGAATACGGTAAATAAGCATAAAAGCCTATCGTCCCATAACGATAGGCTTGAATTCTGTTAAGGGGATGGTCACATTGTCCACAGAGGGCCTGCCGATACGCAGCATCCAAATCCATTCCTCTGATTTACACGAAGTTCAGCAGGATACATGGAATAACATATTCAAACCGGCAAAGCTTATTTATGGCGGAAAAGTTTATCCCGTTAAAATTGGTATCCGTGGCGGGCATACCCGTAATTATGAAAAAAAATCGTATGATATTAAAATGGAAGGCGGCCGGACGCTGCATTGGAACGCGGAATACGACGACCCGTCCATGATCCGCAACGCCCTCTCCTTCCATTTCTTTAACCAGATCGGTGTACCTTCGCCGCGCACGAACCATATATGGCTTATCATTAACGGCGAACCGCAAGGCGTATATTTGGAAATCGAATCGGTGGATCGTTATTTTTTTGCCAAACGGGGAATCGGCTATACCTCTCTGCTTTACGCAGTGAATGACAGTGCGGATTTCGGCGTCATTGATCCTGAAACGAAAGCAAAAAAACGCTCTCTGCTGGATGGCTATGAAGTCATTCGCGGGCCAAAAGGAACAAGAACCAGATTAGCCAGCTTCGTCAAAAATTTAAACCGGCTGTCGGGCAAGGACCTTGCTGTCCATACCGCGCGCCGGCTTGATGTCGATCAATATTTATTATGGCTGGCCGGTGCCGTATTAACCGGCAATTATGACGGTTTCGACCAGAACTACGCCATATATGAACACAAGGATACCGGCAAATACCGCATTATCCCTTGGGATTATGAAGGAACCTGGGGACGTAACTGCTATGGCAAACCTTGCGGGAGCGACCTTGTTCAAGTGCAAGGCTACAACCGCTTGACCGCCAAGCTGTTCTCCTTTCCTTCCATCCGCAAAAAATATAGCGAATTACTGCAAAAACTGCTTGAGAAATCGTTTACGATCGACCGGATCGATCCGATTATAAGCGCTTTGTACAAAAAACTTTCTCCTGCCATCCATGCTGACCATACACGCAAGCACAGCTATGAGACGTTTCAATCCGAACCTTCTTTTATCCGCAATTACATTCGGGAGCGGAGAGCCATCGTGCGGAGAGAGCTGCGCAAATGGTCTTAACGGCACGGGGCTAATCGAATATCCCCATGCTCAAATAACGTTCGCCGCTGTCCGGCGCAATGCAAACGACGCGTTTGCCTTCTCCCAGTCTGCGCGCCACCTGCATGGCAGCCCATACGGAAGCACCCGCGGACGGACCTAACAGCAGTCCTTCAAGGCGGGCTAGCAGCCGGACCGTTTCAAGCGCATCTTCGTCGGCTACTTGAATAATTTCATCATACACCGATGTATTTAATATTTCGGGAACAAAACCCGGGCTGGTACCTACGAGCTTATGCGGTCCGGGTTTTCCCCCGATAATACAGGAGAGCCTTTAGGCTCTACTACGGCAATGTACAAGCCCGGCAGCTTCGCTTTTAACGTTTCGCCCGTACCGGTAATGGTGCCGCCTGTTCCTGAAGAAGCCACAAAAGCATCGAGTCTGCCGTCCATTTGCGCCATAATTTCCAGTGCAGTGGAGTGACGGTGCGCGTCCGGATTTGCCGGATTCTCAAATTGGTTTGGGATAAAGCTGCCCGGAATCGCTTCCTGCAGCTCTTTGGCTTTGCGGATCGCACCCGGCATCCGCTCGGCTGCCGGCGTAAGGACTACTTCCGCACCATATGCTTTCATAATTTTGATCCGTTCGATGGACATATTGTCCGGCATTACAATAATAAGCCGATACCCTTTGGCCGCTGCGTTCATGGCAAGGCCGATGCCGGTATTGCCGCTTGTCGGCTCGATGATGGCGGCGCCGGGCTGAATCAATCCTTTTTTCTCCGCATCGGCAAACATCGAATACGCAGCCCGGTCTTTCACGCTGCCGCTTGGGTTAAACCGCTCCACCTTCACATATACATCGGCGCTGTTTTCGCCGATAATCCGGTTCAGCTTTACAACAGGGGTATCGCCAATTAATTCCGTTATATTCGATACAATACGAGGCAACGTCAGCTCACTCTCCATTACTGTAAAATGCGGGGATGCTCGGGCAGCAGCGGCCTCATCAGCCACCAGGCAAGCACAGGCACAGTGCCAACCCCAAATAAAAGCCACACCATCGTTTGCGGCGTATGATAAACCGATAATACAATCAAATAGACAATGACCCCAATCGAGCGGCCAACCGTTAACGCCAGTTCGCGAAGAACAATATATTCCTCACGCTGCTTTGCGCTTTCTTCGGACAAGCCAATCATGTCGAAAACCCGTGTTGTCATCGGAATCATATACAGCGGCAAAAACAGCGCAGTCCCTATGCCAAACAAAAGCATAATGCCGTAATTCACTTTCCAGAACAGCGGCAATATAAAAGCCGAGACCATCACAGTGCCGATCAGCATGCCGATCCCCCGGTTCGCAGGCTTCAACGCTCGGCCGGCAATCCAGTTGCTGAGCAATGCAACAAGCGATGTGATAAGCGCGAAGCTGCCCAGCTTGCTTTCATTTTGCGTAGCGGTATAGACGGTCAAGCCGATCAAAAACATAAATACGCCTTCGCGCACACCTTGCGCGGTAATGGCAAAAAACAGCCTGCGCCAAAGCGGCGATTGCAGCAGCATCGTATAGGTGTGCTTCCAGTCGTATCGGCCTGCCGATTCTCTTTTTTTCAGCCAAAAGCTAAAGACAGCCCCGATCGCAAAAATAACAAGCGAAATGGTGAAAATAAGCGTATAGCCCCGCTCGCCGCCAAATGATGTAATCAGCAAGCCGGAAATCCAAGGCGCCAGCATGCCGGCGGCAGCCCCCATTAATCCGGCGTAACCGTTATAACGGTCGCGATTGCTTGGCTCTGTAATTTCAAAATAAACGACATTATAGGCAATCCAATAAAATCCGAGCCCTACGCCGTTTAATACGCCAAGAGGCAAAGCATACTGCTTTGCCTCTTGGCCAAACAACAGCACTAAAAAATAAAATGCCCCCGACAACACGATCCCGAGCCGGAGGCTGTTCATCTTGTTATGCTCCTTCACCCATTTGCCGGCCAGCCAAAATGTAAGCCCGCTTGTCACATAGCCGGTAATGGCAAAAAGGCCGATAAGGGAATAGGACTGGCTCGCTTTCCATAAGTACACCGGGACGAAGGTTCCGGATAAGGCCGTGCCGATTCCGAACAAAGCTTGTACCACGAGTAATAGTACGGCTTGGGAATCTAACCCGCCGCTTGCGTTTCGGATCTGTACAGATGACCGAAAGGTACGCCCGCCGGCTGCGGAAGCTTTCTGACCATTCAAAACGATTCCTCCTGTCAGTAGCGAATTCGTTCTGTTAGGCTACCCAGCGCCAAAAAGGATTACACTTCCAAATGAAGGTGAAGTTCCCGCTTCCCGCCGCCCTTATTCTGCAGCAGAAGACAATCTTCTCACCATTTCATCGCGGTCGGCTTGGCTTAACACCGAGGTTGTCCGATAACAAGCCGGGCAGACGTACCATACGGTTTCAAATGCAGCTTTCACCAGCGAATTACCGATAGACGAGTGTTTTGTCGGCACAAATCCGGCCGGCATCGCCTGAACGCCAAGCTCTGCCATATATTCTTTGCATTCCGGACATTCCGGCGCTTCTTCCTGGCTGTCCACAATCACTTTCAGTGCTTGATCCACTTTATACCAAACGCTGTTTGTGTCCACTTCGTCCAGCTCCGCAAAATCAACCGGCTCCTCCGGTCCGCCTTCCCAATCGGAATCGTCCTGATCGTCCTCTTCATCTTCGCGTTCAATTCCGATTTGAACCGTACGGTAACCGCTTAGTTCATTGTCGCAATGCGGACAATATGGTTCCGGTCCCAATTCTTCATCCCATACAATTTCGGTTTGGCACCATGGGCATATCGTTGTTTCGTTGCCGCTCATCTGTTCATCCTCCTAACAGCTGCCGGCTGTTGCTATGGCAGCAGCCGCGCATCATGTTGTTTGTACAATGTAAATGCAGCCCGCCGCGATAAAAAGCACCGCTACGGCGAGCAATATTCCCCACAAATATTTCATCGCATAGTCTCCCTTATGAAACGTTACGGAAATCAGCCGGTTCTATAAAATGACGGTTGATCCGATGACATAAGATAATGAGATGGAAATCATCATCGCAATAAAGCCGACAGCGCGATTATCCGCCGCGATTTCATCGTCAATGCGAAAAACAGGCGTTAAAAACTCAAACAAAAAATAAGCCGCCAGTAAAAGGGCAAACCCGTAGCCGCCCCATACAAGGCTTTCATAGACCGAATCTTTAGCCGTCACCGAAAAATGGAAGATGTTGCATATACCGAATATTTTACCGGAAGTTGCCATCGCAACCGAGAGGTTGCCTTTTTTTATTTCCGACCAGGTTTTATAGCGGGTAACAAGCTCAAACAAAGATAAAAACACAATAAGTGAAAGCACGGCAACGGATACATAAACAAGGGACGCTGCATACGGCTTATTCAACAGCAGATCCACTTCTTTTCCCATGCGTATTCTCCCCTTAAGCGTTAGTTGTCATCGTATGGCACGCTTTATTTGAGCTCCACGACGGTAACGCCGGCCCCGCCTTCCCCGTATGCGCCTAACCGGTATTTTTTAATATGGCTGTGACGGCGCAAGTATTCCTGTACGCCGCTCCGCAGCACGCCGGTTCCGATCCCATGAATAATATATACCTGGCCCATACCGGCCAGAAAGGATTCATCCAGGAAACGGTCGACTTCAATCAGCGCTTCTTCCAAATTCGCTCCCCGCAAATCCAGCTCCATCCGGACTTGGTCGTCACGGGTACGTTTAACGCTGGCCGCCTGCTTCAGCGGTTTGGCAACAATCGACGCCGCCGCTTTAACAAGCTCCAGATCATCCACCGAAACTTTCATCTTCATAATGCCAAGCTGAACTGTCGCTTCTTTGCCCGAAATATCGACCACATGGCCTTTTTGGTTCAAGCTGTATACCATCACTTCATCGCCGGGGCCAATCGTTTCCCGCTTCGCTTTGGCAGCAGGTTTTTTGGCTTTTTTCTGCTCCGGAACGGCTTCCTCCAGCCTCCGTTTCGCTTCGATCAGCTTATGCTCCTTGACGGAAGCCCCTTCCTCCAGCGCAAGCTTTCGCAAGTCGGCAATAATCGTCTCGGCTTCTTTTTTCGCTTTGGCTACCGCTTCGCGGGCTTCCTCGCGGGCTTTCTCCAGCAGCTTGTCGCGCTGCTCTTCGAATTTTTGCAGCTCGGCTTCATGCTGCTGCTGCTTCGCTTGCAGCTCCCGGCGGAGCTGTTCTGCCGTTCTCCGCTCCGATTCCGCGCTGATGCGGTCTTCTTCGAGGGAAGCGATCATGCTCTCCACGCGCTGATCCTCTTCGCTGACCTCGCCGCGCGCGTGGTCGATAATGCTGCGCGATAGGCCCAGCCGTTCCGCAATCGCAAAGGCGTTGCTTCGGCCGGGAACGCCAACCAGCAAACGGTACGTAGGGCTCAGCGTAGCAATGTCAAACTCCATGCTGGCGTTTATAATGCCTTTGCGGTCATATGCATAAGCTTTCAGTTCGCTGTAGTGGGTCGTCGCAATGATACGGCAGCCCAGCTTATGAATATGCTCCAGAATGGCAATCGCCAGCGCCGAGCCTTCAGCCGGGTCGGTGCCGGCGCCAAGCTCGTCAAGCAGCACAAGGCTTTTGGCCGTCATCGCATTCAGTATGCGGATAATGTTCGTCATATGGCTCGAGAATGTACTTAAGCTTTGCTCAATGCTTTGCTCATCGCCGATATCGGCGTATATCGCGTCAAACACGCATAGCTGACTGCCTTCTTCGGCAGGTACAAAAAGCCCGGACATCGCCATCAGGCTGAGCAAGCCGATCGTTTTTAACGATACCGTTTTGCCGCCCGTATTCGGGCCGGTTACGATAATAGCCGTAAAGTCGTTGCCAAGCTCTACGTCAATCGGCACAACCTTCTCCGCTGCTATCAGCGGATGGCGGCCGCGCTTCAGCTTCAGGAATCCGCGGTCGTTCATCCGCGGCATCGAAGCTTTCATTTCATGGCCAAGCCTTGCTTTGGCGTATGCAAAATCAAGCCGGGCAAGAAGGTCCAGATTATAGCCCAAGTCCTCGGTATAATCCGCCACTTTCGCCGTCAGCATTTGCAATATTTTTTCGATTTCCCGCAGTTCAGCCGCTTTCAGCTCCCGGAGCTTGTTATTCATGGCTACGATCGCTTCCGGCTCGATAAACAGCGTAGCGCCGGAACCGGACTGATCATGCACAATCCCGCCAAAATTCGAGCGGTATTCCTGCTTGACCGGAATGACATAACGATCACCGCGGAGCGTAATGATTGCATCTTGCAGCATCTTTTGCACGGAAGAGGAACGAATCATCTGCTCCAGCTTCTCGCGGATCCGCGACTCGCCGCTGCGCAGCTCGTGGCGGATCGAGGCCAGCTCGGCGCTCGCGCTGTCCATCACTTCCGCCTGTTCGTCGATGCAGGCAAAAATATCATCCTCCAGCGCTTTATGCTCGGCCAGCTGCTCGGCGATTCCGTTCAATAAGGGAATCGACTCATCTTCATGAATAACCGCGATATGCCGCTTCACGCGGCGCGAAGCGCGGGAGGTCAGTGCAATATCGAGCAGCTCTTCCGGATTCAGCGTGCCTCCGATTCTTGCCCGCTGCAAAGCGGGAGCAATATCCGCCACACCGCCAAACGGAGCGCTCCCTTTTAGACGGTCCGCTGTATAAGCTTCGTCGGTTGCTTGCAGCATCAGCTTAACCGTCTCCAGATCGGATACAGGCGCCAGCTTGGCCGCTTCCCGTTTGCCTAAATCGGTTGAAGCGCGTTCCGTCAATTTATGTATAATTTTGTGAAATTCAAGTGTCGCTAAAATTTTGCCATCCAAAACGTGAACACCCCTCTCGCCCTATTATTATAGCCGAACCGTGCCGTTCATGCACGCTGCCGCCGTCTCTCGGACACATGTTTTTCAACAAGTTGGTGACAATAATTCCGAATCCACTGCAGCACTATTGCGAGCCGGCGATAGCTGCGGTTTTTCATTGCCGGATCAAAATGGTACCCATTAAGACAGGAGGTTTATGAATATGAGGTTTTTAGGTCATGTTGTCCGGTTTATCGTTGCTGCGATCGTATTGATGATCGTCGGGTTTATCGTTCCGCAATTCAGTGTCGGCGGCTTCTGGAGCGCTTTGCTCTTAGCCCTTGTCATTGCAGCGTTTGGATGGATTATCGAAGGTATATTCGGTAAAAAAGTTACGCCCTTTGGCCGCGGCATCGTTGGTTTTATCGCCAGCGCCATCGTCATCTGGGTAGCCCAGTTTATTGTATCCGGAGTAACGGTTACATGGCTTGGCGCCATTCTGGCCGCCCTCGTGATCGGGATTATCGACTTGTTTATCCCGGTCAGCACGCCGTTTGAAGCAGGACGGAGCAGCGAAAGATAAAAGCGGCTTACATGTTTCAACAAATTGCAACAGTTGCTGTGTTATTTTTCCAAGCACAAGAGGTAAAATAATGAAGGATAAGCTTGCCAATGGATTTGGGGGACAAGCTTGGAAAGGAGATGATAATCAACATGAAAAAATGGTTTTTATTTGGCGCTATTTTTGCGCTTGTGCTTGTACTTGCTGCTTGCGGCGGCAATAAAAGCAACAACGAAGCAAACAACGGCGCGGCAAATAACGGCGCCTCCAATAATGCAGGTTCCGGAGCAGCTTCAACCAACGTCGCAGTCAAAGCTAAAAACTGGCAGTTTGATCAGAAGGAATATCATATTCCAAAAGGCACGGATGTGGCGATTTCGCTGGAATCTACAGAAGGTGTACACGGTATCGAAATTAAAGGCACCGATTACACCGTCAAAAACGGATCGACAACAACCGTCAACATCGCCGATGCAGGCGAATACGAAATGGCTTGCAATGTGCCTTGCGGCACCGGCCATTCGCAAATGAAAACGAAGCTGATCGTGAAGTAGCCCGGCAAATGCCGGCTGCCCCATCGGGAAAGCCTGTGAAAACAGGAGCTGCCGGCAAGCCGGCTGCCCTTTTATACACAAATAACAAAAAGGGGACCGGCTGGTCCCCTTTCTGTTATTTTGCTGCTGTTCAGCTCTGTTCAATCAGTTCGATCCATTCGTTAAATTCGGTTTGCAGCTTGGCGTATTCCTGCTCAAGCTTCTGATGAATACGCACAAGCTGGCTATGTTCGGCACGCAGCTCTTCCAGGCGCCGCATCACTTCTTCCCTCTCGGATTGAAGTTCTTCGGTGCGCTCATCCAGCCGTTCCGTCTGCTGCGCCGCAGCCGCCGCTTCAGCCAGCGCTTTCTCCAGCTCGCTTTGCAGCATAATCTCCGCTTCGATACGCTGCTGTTCCTGCGCGGCCGAGGCTGCTTTCATCTCCTGCTCAAGCCGCTCGGCAAGCTGGTGAGCCTGCTGCAGCTTTTCGCTCAAATCGCTTTCCCTTGCCGCAGCCGCTTCAAGCTGCTGCAGCGCGATTCGTTCCCTCGCAGCGGTCAGCTCCAGCTGTTCGGTCAACATGCTTTCCCGCTCCTTGAACCGTTCAAGCTCGCTTTCCGTTCCGGCAAGCCGGCTGCTCCATTCCGCCAGGCTAGCGCGAAGGCTTGAAATCTCGCCCTCCAGCGTCCGGCGATCCGCTTCGAATTGGCGGCGGTCTGCCTCAAATTGCTGCTGCAGTTTACGCTGCTGTTCCTCATATTCCTGGAACATCAGCTGCTGCAATTCATCTTGTTCCCGGTGCAAAGCCGCCAGCCTCGCGTCATGCTCCTGCAGAAGCTGATCATACCGCTGCTGCAGTTCGCTGCAGCGGTTCGACCATTGCTGCACCAGCTCGTGTTCCTGCTCTTCATATTGCTTCTCAAGCAAAGCGCGCTGCTCGGCATGCCGCTGCACAAGGGCCGCCTGGCGTTCGGCATGCTCGCGAACAAGCTGTTCTTTATGGCCGCCAAACGACTCCGCCAGCTTGTCCAGCTCCGCCTGAAGGTTCGCTTCATGCTGTTTATCGCGAAGCGCCAGTTCAGCCTCGTACTGCTGCTGCAGTTTAGCCGCTACTTCCTCATGCTCCTGCATCAATTCTCCTACAAACAGCTCATGCTCCGCTTTTAAAGCAAACAGCTCCGATTCATAACCGGCTTTCAGCTGAGCGGTTTGCTGCTCCGCTGCCTCGGTCAGCTGCTGCTCGCGCCGTTTCGCCTCTGCGGCAAGCTCAGCTATGTATGCCGCATGTTCTTCCTGCAGTGCCGCAAGCTTCGCTTCATGCGACTGCACGAGGTTGTCCATACGCGTCTCATATTCAAAAGCCAGCTGCTCGGATGCCGCTTCCTGCGCTTCCTTCAGCTCGTCAACGGCCTGCTTATGTCCCGCCGTCAATGCAGCGATCGAGGCGCGGAGAGAATGCTCCTGCTCCGCCGCTGCCGCCAGCTGCTCATCGGCCAAAGCAATCCGGCCTTCCAGCGCAAGCTTTTGCTGCTCAAACTGTTGATTCAGGTTCGCAAGCTCCGCCTGATGCGTCTCGGCTTGCGAAGCGGCAAACCGGCTGTGCTCCGCTTTCACTCGTGCCAGCTGTTCTTCAAACTTGGCTTGCTGCAGCTTGCTGCGCTCCAGCCATTTGAGCTGCTCGCTCTCCTGCTCCTGCATCAGAGCAAGCTGCTCCTCCTCATGTTTGCCGTTCAGCTCCGCTACCTGAGCGGCATGCTTCTGCACAAGCTCCGCTTCCCGTTCCGCCTGATCAAGCCGCAGCCTGTCCAGCGCTTCGTTATGTTCCGTATCCAGCACCGCAAGATGCGCTTCCTGTTCGGCTGCCAGCAGCTCCAGCTGCTCCTTATGCCGCTTGACGGCTTCTTCCAATTGGAGCTGCAGCTCCAGCAGCTGCTCTTCATATTGCTGAACCGTATCTGCCAGCTTACGCCGGGCAGCTGCAAGCTGCTCCTTATTTTGTTGCGCGGCTTCGTCAAACGCTTGTTGAAGCGCAAGAAGCCGTACCTCGTATTGTTCGGCCGATTCATCAAGCTGAAGCTTCAGCGCTGCGAGCTGCGCTTCGTGCTCCCGGGCTACAACCGCAGCCTGTTCTTCATGCTCCAGCTTCATGAACGCAACCCGGTCTTCGTATTGCTGTGCAGCCGCAGCAAGCTTCGCTTCTTCCTCTTGAGCAATAGCGGCAAGCTTCGCTTCCTGTTCCTGCCGGGCAGCTGCAAGCTGCTCCTCATGCTCCCGCGTAAGCTTCGCCGTATGGGCATTATGCTCCAGCTCCAGCTGGCGCAGCCGCTCCTCGTAACCCGTGCGAAGCTTCGCTTTCTCTTCTTCCAAAATCCGGCGCTGTTCCTCTGCCGTATGCCCAAGCGCTTCCAGTTCAAGCTCTATCTCCAGCCGCTTCTCTTCAGCCGCTTCCATTGCCTGCTTCATCGCTTCTTCGAAACGTTCGCGTTCGCCCGACAGCTGCAGCTCCAGCAGCTCCACATGCCGCTTCGCCTCCGCGTTTGCTTCTTGCAGCCGGGCCAGTTCATCCCTGGCTTCCGCCAGCATGCCGGCATGCGCTTCGCCGTCCTGCTCCAACTGCGCAATGGCCGAACGCAGCGACTCTTCCTGTTCGGCCGCCGCAATCAGCTGCTCGTCTGCCATGGCGATGCGGCCCTCAAGCGCAAGCTTCTCCTGCTCGAATTCGCTTTGCAGCTTGGCCAGCTTCACTTCAATATGGCGCTTCTCTTCCAGCCATTCGCTGCGCCGCTCATCAAATTCGGACAGCATGTGCTGTTCGACCTGCGCTTTCTCCGCCTGCCAGGCGAGTTCACGCTCCGCCGCCTGCTGCCGGAACGCCTGCTCGGCTGCTTCCGCTTGCGCCTGCCAAGCCTGCTCGCGCTGCTCCAGCTCGCTGTTCCAGGCGAGACGCTGCTCTTCCGCTTTCGCCGCATGTTCCTGCTCCGCTTGCGCCAGCAGCTCCGAATACGCTTCCTGCTCGGCAGACAACGCTTCCGCAGCCGCAGCCGCCTGTTCTGCCAGCTTGCGTTCGGCATCGGTCTGCGCGGCTTTCAGCTGTTCCTCCGCTTCCGCCTGCAGCCGCCTCAGTTCCTGAAGCGATTGCTCGCGCAGCTGCTCCAGCTCGTTCAGCAGCCGCTCATTGCTTTGTTTCTCATGATCCAGCTCATGAGACAACGCAATCCGCTTTGCTTCCTCTTCCTGCAGCGTATCGTTTTCCCGGCGCAGCCGGTACATCTCTTCCGCCAGCTGGACAGCGGCAAGCACCGCCAGCTTCGGCATATCAAGTCTCGGGTAGCTCTTTGCCAGCTTCTGCATGCTGTCGTCAACCGCCGAAGCAACCCGCTTCATATAATCTGCGTTATTATGGCCTTTTAACTTATATTGCCCGCCGTATATATCAACCGTAACAACAACTTGATCAGCATCCATAAAGGGCTATCCTCCTCTAATCTAGTCGCGTTTCTAAGGTGTAAAAAGCCGCATCGACGCTCACTGGGAACTATTCGATGCGGCTTTGGAGGTTTCCTGCCTATTTACGCAATTCGGCTGCAAAAGATTGTTCCAGTGCAGCAACGACCTTGCCGTGAAGCTCCGTTACTTCTTCGTCTGTCAATGTACGTTCCGCATGGCGGTATACAAGCGAAATCGCCACGCTTTTTTTGCCTGCACCAAGCTTCTCGCCGGTATAAACGTCGAACACCTGCGCCTGTTCCAGCAGCTCGCCTGCCACGTTCCAGGCGGTTTCCGTCAAGCTAGCTGCCGGAACGCCGTTATCCAATACAACGGCAATGTCGCGCTGGGACGCCGGGAAGCGTGGGAGCTCCTTGTACACGATCGTGGATTCCGCCGCTTCATATACGGCATCCAGCGTAATTTCAAACACATACGTATCGGCCAAATCCGCGCTGCGCTGCAGCTCCGGATGCAGTTGTCCGATATAGCCGATGGTGCGCGGGCTTTCGCCATCCGCTAAAATAACTGCTGCCGTGCGGCCCGGATGGAATCCTTCCGGCTGTGCAGCTTCATAGCTGATTTTGCCGCTTAGTCCAAGCGCCTCGAATACCGTTTCCAGCACGCCTTTGGCGTCGTAGAAATTGACAGGCGCCGCTTTGCGGTTCCACTGCGCTTCCACGCGGTTACCGGCCAGCAGGCCGGCGAGGCGGTGAAGCTCCTTCGGCTGGCGGGTCAGCTGCTCTTCGTCACTGTGGAACACGCTGCCGATTTCAAAAATCGACACCGATTCGATTTTACGGTTGCGGTTGTACGCCGCCGTCTCCAGCATTTGTGCCGCCAGGGATGTGCGGAGCACGCTGCGGTCTTCGCTCATCGGCATAGCGAGCTTGACCGGTTTGCTGCCTTCGCCAGCTAATACCGGGAACAAAGCCGCTTTATCCGGCGATGTAAACGAGTAACCAACAATCTCGTGCAAGCCTGCGTCCGTCAGCCGTTTGCGAAGCTCGCGGCGGATCGCCTGCGGTTTCGTAAGCGCTCCGGGAACGATGTCGCCGTGGATCGCCGTTGCCTTGATGTTGTCGTAGCCGTACAGGCGCGCAACCTCTTCGATCAGATCCACATCAAGCGTAATGTCGCCGCGGCGGGTTGGCACTTCAACCGTAAATTCGCCTTCCGCATTCGCTGCGCAATCAAAGCTTAACCGTTCAAAAATCGTACGGACTTCAAGAGCGGACAGCTCCGTGCCGAGGTAGCGGTTGATTTTGTCCAGCGTTACGCGCACTTGCTTCGCTTTGCCTTCTTCATATACGGCGCTGACGATGCCTTCCGTTACAAGGCCGCCGGCCAGCTCGGCGATAAGCGCCGCAGCGCGGTCGAGTGCCGGAATGACGCGGCCCGGGTCAACCTCTTTCTCGAAGCGGATGCTTGCTTCCGAACGAAGGCCCAGCTGGCGCGACGTTTTGCGGACAGTGCCGCCGTCGAACTTAGCCGATTCCAAAATAATATTAACGGTGCCGTCCGTCACTTCGGAGTTAGCTCCGCCCATAACGCCTGCAAGCGCAATCGGCTTGCTGCCGTCCGTAATGACCAGCATATGCGGCTCCAGCTTACGCTCCTGGCCGTCCAGCGTCTCCAGTATCTCGCCCGCTTCCGCAAGGCGAACTTCAATGCGGCCGTCCTTGATCAGATCGGCGTCAAAAGCATGCAGCGGCTGGCCGTATTCATGCAATACAAAGTTCGTCACGTCCACCACGTTGTTGATCGGACGGATTCCTGCCGCGATCAGGCGGTTTTGCAGCCAAAGCGGCGAACGGCCGATTGTGACGTCCTTGATGTAGCGCGCGTGGTATTGCGGTGCAAGCTCCGGCACGCGGACTTTTACTGTAACATGGCTGTCTGCACGGTCGGACGCATGGTTAACCCCTGCTTCCGGCAAACGGACTTGACGGCCGATCAAGGCGCCAACCTCGTACGCAACGCCAAGCATGCTAAGCGCATCGGAACGGTTTGGCGTCAGGTCCAGCTCCAGCACCTCGTCGTTCAGGCCAAGCACTTCAACGATCGGCGTGCCAAGCGGCAGCGTTTCCGGCAGCACGAGAATACCTTCCTGCTGCTCCTTCGGCAGCAGCTTGTCGTTAATGCCAAGCTCCTTCGCCGAGCAGATCATGCCTTGCGACTCCACGCCGCGCAGCTTGGCGCGTTTAATGTGCAGACCGCCCGGCAGCTTGGCGCCAACGGTAGCAACCGGCACCTTCTGGCCGGCATCGACGTTTTTGGCGCCGCAAACGATTTGCAGCTCCTCGCCTGTGCCGACGTCTACTTTGCAGACGTTCAGCTTGTCGGCGTCCGGATGTTTTTCGCGGGATTTGACATAACCGACTACAACGCCGGTAACCCCTTTGTCGCGGGGCTCTACGCCGTCAACCTCGATGCCTCCGCGCGTAATTTTTTCCGCCAGCTCTTCAGCCGCAAAACCGGACAAATCGATATATTCATTTAACCATTGATAGGATACTTTCATGGAATTATGCTCCCCTTCCCCGTTACATTCTCGCGAATTGGTTCAAAAACCGGATATCGTTCGTATAGAAATGGCGGATGTCGTCGATGCCGTATTTCAGCAAAGCGATCCGGTCAATCCCCATCCCAAACGCAAAGCCGCTCACTTCGTTTGGATCGTAGCCGCCCATCTCCAGCACGCGCGGATGCACCATGCCGCAGCCGAGAATTTCGAGCCAGCCGGTCTGCTTGCACATGCGGCAGCCGTGGCCGCTGCATTTTACGCAAGTAACGTCAACCTCGGCGCTAGGCTCCGTGAACGGGAAAAAGCTTGGGCGAAGGCGGATTTCCGTCTGTGCGCCAAACATTTGCTTCGCGAATTGGAGCAGCGTGCCTTTCAAATCGCTCATGCGGATGTTTTTATCAATGACAAGCCCTTCCACCTGCACGAATTGGAACGAGTGAGTCGCATCGTCGTCGTCGCGGCGGTATACTTTGCCCGGGCAAATAACTTTGACCGGCTTGCCGTTCATTTGCTTCATCGTCCGGACCTGAACCGGGGACGTATGGGTACGCATCAGAATGTCATCCGTTACGTAAAAGGAATCCTGCATGTCGCGGGCCGGATGGTTTTTCGGCAGATTAAGCGCTTCGAAGTTATAGAAGTCGGTTTCCACTTCCGGGCCTTCGGCAATCGTATAACCCATGCCTGTAAAAATGTCTTCAATCTCCTGCGCAACCTTGTTCAGCGGATGAATCGCCCCCGCCGTCTGGCGTACGCCCGGCAGCGTCACGTCAATCGTCTCCTCGCGCAGACGGCCTTCCGTCTCCGCTTGCTGGAACGCTTCCTGCTTGGCGTCGATAACGCCTTCGATTGCGGCACGCACATCGTTGGCCACTTGCCCGATAATCGGGCGTTCTTCGGCGCTTAAGCCGCCCATGCCGCGCAAAATTTCAGTTAATGCGCCTTTTTTACCCAAATATTTGACTCGCAAATCCCCAAGCTGCTGCGGGCTTTGCACGTTTTCCAGCTCCTGCAGCGCTTCCGTGCGCAAAGCTTCCAAACGTTCCTTCATTGTTCTTCGCCTCCGGCAATTAATGTTGTAGACATACAAAAAAGGCCTTTTCTCCCCGAAAGGGACGAAAAGACCGTGGTACCACCCTTGTTCGAATTGCCTGTCCGGCATCAGCTGCATGCTGGACGATGCTTTGGCCATGCTGAGCAAGTGAATGCCACACACCATGGTCATGCTGGTCATGTGAATCCCAGACCTACAATACCAGGCATGCGATGCTACACATGTAATGCCGGGCTTGCGAATGCTAGGCACATGGCCATGCCGTTCAAGGACGGCAAGCTGCAATTCCTCTAATCCCGTTAACGGCGGGAAACCGGATCATCCCTACTGCCGGCCGCGAGGCTCGGTTCAGGCGTCTGCTCCGGAGTGAATTTCGGCAAGCGTTGTTCCCCGCGGACCCGCTCTCAATCAACGGCGGTTCCTCCCTGTGCGCAAGCGCTCCCTACTTGTCTCCATCTTCGCTTTATAAGCAGTATAACCAAACAAACACTATTGCTTATTATATGCGTTTGCGCTTGCTGTTGCAACCGTAGGCTGGCGCGGGCTGCGCCGCAGGTGGCGCGGTGCGCTGGGCGCGGCGGCTGGGCCGCACGTAGCGCGGTGCGCTGGGCGCGGCGGCTGGGCCGCACGTAGCGCGGTGCGCTGGGCGCGGCGGCTGTGCCGCAGGTGGCGCGCGGTGCGCTGGGCGCGGCGGCTGTGCCGCAGGTGGTGCGCGGTGCGCTGGGCGCGGCGGCTGCGCCGCAGGTGGCGCGCGGTGCGCTGGGCGCGGCGGCTGTGCTGCACGTAGCGCGGTGCGCTGGGCGCGGCGGCTGTGCACGAACGAGCTGCTGCCCCGAGGGTGAGCAACTTTGTTGCTTTTTGCGTCACCAGACAGCCGCTGGCCCTCAACTGCATATTTGCAGTTGTTTTTTTCAAAATGAGGGCATTAGCAGGCAACAAATGCATATTTGCAGTTAATTTCTCGAATATAGGCCAAATATGGCAAAAACGAGCCTAAACAAATGCATATTTGCAGTTAATCCTTAAAATCAGCCTTTTTCGCGCAAAATTAACTGCATATTTGCAGTTTGCGTTACAAAGTGCAACCGATCGAGCGCTCAGCAACTACTATAATCTAGTAAAAAATTAGAGCAGCTACGACTCCGCCTAGTGTTGCTGAACCAGATGTTTTCTCACTAGTTGTTACGATACCGAATGTTTAGCTATGAACTCACTTGTAGTTACTGTGTGAATGTTCAACTGCCAACCTTACTAGTTGTTTCTGTGCGTATGTTCAACTGCGAAGCTTACTAGTTATTTCTGTGCGAATGTTCTACTTCGAACCTTCCCTAGTTGTTACTGAACCGTATTAGCAGCCCCCTAAAGGATTCTAATAGTTGCGGAATGGAATATCTTTCACCGTTACCTCGCCCGCCGGACTGGTAATTTCGATCTCCGCCACCCAGTTGCCGGGATCGGCTATCGAAAAGCGCTCCGACTCGTACGATGTCCGCGTAAAACCTTCAAACGACTCGTAGCTTTTGTCGTCGAACGGAGCCAGCGGTATATTCATCGTTTTGCCAGGCTTGCTGTCAGCCGAACGGATAATCAACTTGACGGACGCAGGAGCGCCCAGCGCTTCCGGAAGCCATACTTTTAATGTAGCTTTATTATCGCCCACCGTATTAGGCGTCAGGTTAAACGTATAATGCATCGTTTCGCCCATCTGGTGAAACGCCACCGCTTCGCCGGTCGGAACCGGCGTCATATACGTAAACAAGCCTACAATAATAATAATTGCGCCCATCAGCGACGTATCTGCCGCAAGAAGCGCCTTCCTCGGCATTTGCCGCTTGCGCGCTCTGCTGCGCAGCAAAGCCCCGACCACAAGCACCGCCAGCACCAGCACAGTTTTAGCCGTCAGCAGCCTGCCCCAATTCGTATAGAACAAAGAGGACCATCCAGGCAGCAAAATAATTGAAATGCCAACTCCCGTTACGACAAGCGCTGCCATAGCGGCAGTCGCCGTACCGGTAAAGGTTTCGGCAAACCGCCCGGCTTCCTTTCGCTCCTTGGCCCACAAACCAGCAAGCAGCAGCAAGCCGCCTACCCATAAAGCAGCGCAGATCAAATGGACAAAATCAAGCACGACGGCTAACGTCTGCGGCGATGCAGCAAGCGCGTGGCCGTTCCAGCTCTCGGCCCCTGTGAGCAGAAGCCCCCACACCGCCTTGACCGGGTCCGGCAGCTTAAACGCAGCAAAACCAAGCAGCGCCAGCACCAGTACTGCAAGCCAGGACTGGCCGACTTTCGTCTCCGTAAACAGCCGGAGCCATTCGGCCCCGCCGCCTTCCTGCCCTTCCATCAGCTTGGCCGAATTGATAAATACAAACATAAGCGCCGCCAGCACAAAGGACTGCAGGCTTGTATACGCCCATCTGCCCAGCACATCGCGCTGCACCTTATTATCCTTTTTGATGCCTGAAAACCAGAACATCAAACCGGCTGCCGTCAATAAAGCGGCATAATATATAATCCGGATTGCATAAAACAGCAGATCGCCAAAGTTCCACTGGGCGGAGTCGGCCGCTTCGTGATGCTCATGGCCCACCTGCTTATGAGGATCATAATCTTCATTGTCTGCAAGCAGTACACCCTCTTGCGCCCGAACGGCCTCCTGTCCGCCAAGCAGCACGCCCTCTTGCGCTAGAGCGGTCTCCTGTCCGCCAAGCAGTACACCCTCTTGCGCCCGAACGGCCTCCTGTCCGCCAAGCAGTACACCCTCTTGCGCCCGAACGGCCTCCTGTCCGGCAAGACGGCTGCCGTCAGCCGTAGGCGCAGCCGGCACACCCGAAGAAGACACTGACAATACTGACGGTACGGATGATGCGGATGAATAAACCGGAAACATAAAGGCGCTGACGCCGAGTATTAACAATAAAACAAGCGCGGCAGCAGCTTTACCGCGTATAAACGATCGCTGCCCGTATAATTTCATTCCTCTCACTTCCTGTCTCTTGAAGTCCTATACAAGTGTACAAGAGTTGAAAGAAAAGGACAAACTAGCGGACGGACGGCCTGGGAGAGCGTATATCGGGTACCTTTCCTGCCGAAGCTGACAGTAGCCTGCTTTACATTTTTCCGAATACGAAGGAGAAGTAGCCATGTTTAACGATCAGTATAAATTTGCGGAGCTCGAAAATGACCCGGAAGTGGTCGAATCCATTCGGGAGCTGGAGGATAAGTTGTCCGCCCGGCACGGAACCCCGATTACGCTCATTGCTTTCGAAAAAGATACCGGAACCGAATAAAGCTTGCGGACCGGCGCCGGCCGGCAAAGAAAAGGAAAAAGCCGATAGTTAATCGGCTTTTTCCATCTTGCGTTTATAGTGATCCGGCCAGTATCCGGTCCGGATTGTCGGGCATCCCCGGTCGGATTCCCAAATGTACACCCATCCGCCGATATGCTTCCTGACGGCATCTCTTACCCATACGCGCAAATAATCGTTAGATTCCTCGTAGCCGTAAAACTCCTCCAGCTTATCCATTGCCGCAAGTCCTGCTCTGCCGACCTTGATCCACTGCCCTTTCACAAGCGTTGTTGTGCCGTCCCGCACAACTGCCGGATAGCCGCCAAAGTCGACAAGCCGGCCTTCAATTGCCCCGATTTCCGCTTCAATGACATGCGGTTTTACAATATGATGGTTGGATTGCCCCGGCAGCAGCGTGCCGTACAAAAACACCCTTGCTTCGTTCACGGCTTCTATTCCCCCTTCGATTGCAAAAATTGAGGCGGAGCTAACAGGATGCCTTCAGCTTCAAGCGCCAGTTTAATATGCCGGGCAAAAACCGCCGCATGCGGGCCGTCTCCGTGCAGGCAGATCGTATCGGCTTGCACCGCTGCACGCCCGCCGCCGGCCGTATACGCAAAACCGTCGGCGGCAAGCGATACAGCCTGTTTGGCAGCCTGCTCCGGATCTGTGAGCGTTGCCCCCGGCTTCGACCGCGGCGCCAGGCTGCCGTCCGCTTCGTACGCCCGGTCGGCAAACACCTCGGATACGGCCGCCATGCCAAGCCTGCTTGCTGCGTCAAGGAGCAGGCTGCCGGATTGCCCGTACATCATCAGCTGAGCGTCAATCGCGAGCGACGCTTTCACAACAGCCTCTGCAATGGCTTCATCGGCACCAGCCATATGATACAAAGCGCCATGCGGCTTTACATGCCGCAGCCGTCCTCCTTCCGCCTTCACAATAGCTTGCAGGGCGCCGAGCTGATAAAGCGTAAAGTCGTACACTTCCTGCGGCGTAACCGCCATAGCCCGGCGGCCGAAGCCAAGCCGGTCCGGCAATCCCGGGTGAGCGCCGATCGCTGCGCCTGCGGCTGCCGCTTTGGCGGCTGTTTCCCGCATCGTATGAGGATCGCCGGCATGAAAACCGCAGGCGATATTGACGCTGGTCACCACAGCCAGCAGCTCATCTTCCTGCCCAAACCGGTACAAACTGTAGCCTTCTCCGAAATCGCAGTTCAAATCAACGGTTAACGCGTTTGATGGAATCTTCCTCATCGTAATCGCAATCTCCTAAACAGCTTGTTTTAGTAAGCTTATTAATAAATTCCATTCCTCATGCTATTTACGCCGTCAATACGCAGCAGTCGTCCGCAGAAGCTTGCTCCGCACCGCCAGCTCCAGCGCCCGCAGCTGCCGTTCATGCTGCAGGTCCAGCTGCTGCGCTTCCTCCGCCGAAATTTCTTTCAGCCGTACCGTATCCCCCGGTTTCACCTGAGCGAGCAGGGGCATATCGGCGGAAGCGATATGCGCAATGACCGGATAGCCGCCGGTTGTTTGGCAGTCGGCGGCCAGCACAATCGGCCGGCCGCCGGGCGGAAGCTGCACGGCGCCGGGAATAACCCCGCGCGACAGCGGCTCCGCTCCCGGCGCGTCTGCTATCGGGAGGCCAGCGAGGCGGACCCCCATCCGGTCCGATGCGGGAGCGGCGATGTACCGCTCCCGGAACAAGGCGGCGGCTTCGCTGAGCCGCCCCTCTGCCGGCATCGCGCGCAACTCGATGCCGTCTTCGCCGCTGCCGCCGGCATACGCTCCCGGCGGCGCATACCAAGGCGCGGCCGCCCAGCCATGCGGGCGGCCGGCCGGTGTAGCGCTGGCGGCGCGCCGCTGCTCCAGCGCAGCCACCATGGCGGTTGCCCGGGACGACAGGGCAACCCCGCCTCCGGCGGCGCCGCAAGGCAAAACGTCGCCAGCCGCAAGCCGCCGGCCGGCCAAACCGCCGAAGCCGGCGCGCGTATCGGTGCTGCGGCTGCCCATAACCGCAGGCACGCCAAAACCGCCGGCTGCCGCAAGATATGCGCGGCAGCCGCTTACGGCGGAGCCGAAACGCAGCGTGACGCCGCGCTTTAGCAGCACAGGGCGCCACATCGGCAGCTCCTCGCCGTCTGCCTGCGGTTCCATATCCGCCCCGCATATCGCCACAAGCAAATCTTGCCGGACTGCCAGCTCAGGGCCAACAAGCTCCATCTCCAGCACGGCGGCTCCGCGGCTGTTGCCGACCAGACTGTTCGCTATGCGCATTGCATAGGAATCCATAGCCCCACCGCCTGTTACGCCGATATGCCGGAAGCCAGCCCTGCCCTGATCTTGTATAGCTGCGGACAATCCCGGCCTAATAACTTCAAGCCCGATCCGGCCGTCATGCTGATCGGAATCCGCCGCAGAAGCAGCCAATCCGGCTGTGCGGCGCTGCAAAGCTTCCCGCTCCTCTTGCTGCAGCAAGAGGCCGTATTCCTGCCTGGAAACCGGCACGAACTTCACATGATCCCCTATCCGAATGAAGGCCGGTTCTTCACGGTTCGCATCAAACAGCTGAAGCGGCGTTCTTCCGATCAACTGCCAGCCGCCCGGCGATTGCAGCGGATAAATGCAGCTTTGCCCGGCCGCAACAGCGACGGAGCCTGCCGGCACCGCCATGCGAGGCTCCTGCTTGCGCGGCAGGTCCAGTTCCGCAGGAAGTCCGGCCAAATAAGGAAATCCCGGCATAAATCCGATCATAGCCGCTGTAAATTCAGCTTGTGCATGGGCTGCGGCATATTGCTGTTCGGTCAAGCCTGCCTGCTCGGCAGCAACCGCCAAATCCGGCCCGTATTCCCCGCCATAACAAACCGGGATATGGACTGTACGGTTTTCTGCGGCCTGATATTCGGCAGTATCCGAAGCAGCCAGACAGGCCAGCAGCTTCTCCGATACATAGCGGAAAGCAGACTGCCGGCTGCTGGCTTCCGCCGCTCCTCGCGCCAGCTCGGGCAGCATCGCAGGGCAGTAGACGGCGGTTATCGTCTCATAGGCAGGAATAATGTCCGTCAGCCACGGCTCGTTCAGCCGGCTCAGCAGCCGGGCAGCAGCCGCTATCGCCGTACGACTGTCCGTACCCGCTGCTGTTATCGTTACCGCCCTGTCCCCAAACGGCGTAATCCGATACATAAGCCGCTCTCCTTCCTTACATTTTGTTCCAATAGCTTTATATTAGTAGATATTCGTTCCTCTTCCAAGGCAGCCGTCATTTTTGATACAATCGTACAATGATCCATCGTGTTAATCCGCTTATTGCGGCAAACATCGGAAGCAGGCAGGAGGCAGGCATAAACAATGGAAACCTTCATCATTACAGCAATTGAAATTCAGTTTGCCGGCCAAACAAGGCGGCTCGCTTTTACATCAGCCGAGCTGGTTATCGTAACAGATTACGGATCGGCGTTATGGTATTTGGATGTAAATCATATAGAGGATACGGAGCTGCTTCAATGGTTTGCCGACAGCGAGAACATTCTTGTTCATGTCACAGCAGGGTCCGGCAGCGGAGCTATATTTGAAGGAACGGGATATTTTCATCCCAACGTAAAGCATCAAGGCGCAGCCATCCGCGGCGAAGGCGAGCTGTTAAGCCGCTAATTTGTTCCCGCAGCAGCTTCAGCTGCCCAAAGCGAAACAAGGCATCCGTCCTTTCGGGAACGGCTGCCTTGTTTCGCTTTTTATTATTGAATGTCTTTGCCTGTAAACAGCGACACTCTGTTTTTAACCAGCTGCGTATACTCCGCTTCCATCTTCGCCGCGCCGGCTTTATCCAGCTCGGCCAGGAAGCTGTCATACACTTTGTCGAAGTCGCCCGGTTTCGCAAGCACCGCTTCCGGAATACGTTTGCGGACGATGTCCTGCGTTTTCTGATAAATTACTTGATAATCGCCGTCGGTTGGAACCTGCATGTTGTACAGCGCGCCCCACTCTTTGACCGGCAGATCGGTTTCGCTAGGGAACAAATCTTTCCACGTTGTCGCATTGTAGCCTTTCAGCGCTTCTTTCTCTGCATCCGAGTAGCTGGCTTGAATTTGCTCAGGGAAGTTCGTCGTGTAATAGTTGCCGCTTGGATCTTTGACACCGTCGCCGTAATGAGCGGTGAATACGCCGTACAGGCCGATGCCGGTCGACTTGGTGAAGTTGGCGTTGTCGTTTGTTTTTTTGTCTTGAATATCCGCCGGAATTACGCGTTTGCCGTCTTGTACGTTGTACTGTTTGCCTTCGATCCCCCAGTTGATGAGCACTTGGCCTTCGTCCGATGCAAGCCAGTCGAGGAATTTGATGGCGCGGACCGGATCTTTTGTGTTTTTCGTAATGCTGATGCCGTAGCCGTCTACGCCAACCGACTGCATTTCATGGTCTTGGTACTGGTCATTAAGCGTCACCGGGAAATGGCCGTACGTGTAATCGTTTTTGCCGGCCGCTTTCAGCGCGTTCTCGGCATTGCCGTATTCCCATTCCTGCGAGATCAAGCCAAGCACGCGGCCGCTGGCGATTTTCGCCTGGTATTGGTCATCCTTTTGCACGAACGTATCTTTGTCCAGCAGTCCTTCGTTGTACATTTTGTTCAGCCAGCGGAAATAATCCTTTTCTTCCGGGCGCTTGTAGTGCAGCTTCGCTTCGTAAGTAGACGGGTCTACATAATATTCGCCGTCGTCCGGCGCGCCTGTCGACAGAAACGCCGGGTTTGTCACCGTAATCATAATTTTCCAGTCATCCGCATTCAGCGTCAGCGGAATGGTCGGCTGGCCGTCTGTCGTCGGATGCTTGGCTACATATTCCTTCAGCACATTTTCGTAATCATCCAACGTTTTAATTTGCGGATACCCCAGTTCTTTCAATACGCGCAGTTGGACTTCAAAGCCGCCGCCCGCATCGAATACTTGCTGGTTAACGCCGACGTTGGTCGGAATGGAATAGATTGCCGGGTTATCTTTGCTGTATTTCAGGCGGTTCATATTGTCGCCGAAAATCTTTTTAATGTTTGGCGCGTATTTATCAATAAGATCGGTCAAATCAATAATGGCATCGGCATCGACCAGCTTGCCGAGCTCGCCTTTTGCATAAATCAGGTCCGGATATTGGCCGCTTGCCGCCATCAGCGCGATTTTGCTTTGACCGCCGCCGCTGCCTACGTCAAACTCGGCATTAAGCGTTACGCCGGTTTTTTCAGTAATCATTTTGCCTACTTCATCCTGCATATTGTTCCAGTTCGGGCTGGTGTCAGCGCCAAAAAACGAGAACGTAACCGGCGATGTATCGGCGGCGGTATTAGCCGGATCCGTGCTTGCGCTGCCTCCGTTATTGCTGGGAGCCGTATTGCTGCTGTTATTTTTATTCTCATTGTTATTGCCGCCGCTGCATGCGCTGAGCAGCAGCATCCCGGTCAACGTGAGTACGGCAAACGGCTGGAATTTCCCCCATCTCATGTTCTCATCCCCTTTAACAATATATAAAAAGCTGTATTGTACAACAGGCAGTCTGCCTGGTTATACCAATGCTATCGTGCTGTACCATTAAGCTTTAACGGCTCCGAGCGTCATGCCCCCTACAAAATACCGCTGCAGAAACGGATAGACGACAAGGATCGGAACGGTAACGACGATCGTAATCGCCATCTTGATCGACTCCGGCGAAACTTGCGCCATCTGGTTGGCCAAATCGTTGGCGTTCGCCATGGCGCTGCCCTGCTGCGTGCTGTCCAATATTTTCATCAGCTCGTATTGGAGCGTCGTCAAATCGGGTTTATTGCCATTGTACAAATACGTATCAAACCAGGAGTTCCACTGCCCAACCGCCAGGAACAAGGCGATGGTCGCCAGCACCGGCTTGCAGAGCGGCAGGATAACGCGGTAATACACTTGAAAATCGTTGGCGCCGTCCAGCTTGGCCGATTCCTGCAGCGCGTACGGCAAGCCGTCGATAAATGAACGGATGACAAATACGTTAAAGGCGCTTACAATACCCGGCAGCACATAGATGCCAAACGTGCCGATCAGATGCAGGTCGCGCATCAGAATATAGACCGGAACCATGCCGCCGGAGAAATACATCGTTAACGCCAGAAAAGTGGAAATAAATTTGCGGCTTCTAAAATCCGGGCGGCTTAACGTATACGCCAGCATCGAGGAGCTGATCAGACCAAGCACGGTGCCGATTAGCGTCCGGTAAACGGATATTTTAAACCCTTGAATCAAGGAGGTGTAACCAAATATCGTATTGTAGTTGTCCAGCGTAAACTGCCTTGGCCATATATAAATGCCGCCGCGTACCGTATCCGTAGAATCGTTAAGCGATATGGCCAGCACGTTCAGAAACGGATAAAGCGTCACGACGAGCACAAGGCCGAGCAGCGTATAATTGACAATGTTGAAAACCCGCTCGCTTCTGGTAAGGTTAAAAGCTTTGCCTGCCATATGTCCTCCCCCTTACATGATGCTTTCTTTCGCGAATTTTTTGAACAAGCCGTTCGCTGTAAACAGCAGGATAATACTGATGACGGAGTTGAACATGCTGATAGCCGTCCCGTAAGAGAAATGGGCGATTTTAATGCCGTAGTTTAAGGCGTATAGGTCAAGCACCTGCGAGTAGTCGGACACGAGGCTGTTGCCGAGCAGCATTTGCTTCTCGAACCCGATGCTGAGCAGATGGCCGATGGACATAATGAACAACACCATGATAGTGGAACGGATGCCCGGCATCGTAATGTTCCACATTTGCCGGAAACGCCCGGCGCCGTCTACCCGCGCCGCTTCATACAGCTCCTTGTCGATGCCGGTGATCGCCGCCAAATAGATGATGGCGTTCCAGCCGGTTTCCTTCCACACATCCGAGCCGGTGACAATTCCCCAGAACCATTTGCCTTTGGCCATAAACTGGACAGGCTCATCCAGAATGTGCAGCCAGACAAGCAGCTGATTGACGATTCCGTCCAACGAAAGCATGCTGCTAATAATGCCGGCTACAACAACCCACGATACGAAGTGGGGCAAATACGAAACCGTCTGGGTAATCCGTTTGAAGCCCATATTTTTTACTTCATTCAGCAATATCGCAAACACAATCGGAAACAAAAATCCGACAACCAGGCCCATCAGGCTCATCGCCAGCGTATTGCGCAATACAAGATAAAACTGGTCGTCCTGGAACAGCCTGCTGAATTGGTCAAGCCCTACCCATTCCTGCTCGCCAAACGATCTGGACGGCTTATAGTTCTGAAATGCCATCGTCCAGCCCCATAACGGCAAGTAGTTAAAAACAAACAGCCAAATGACAAAAGGAATGGACATCAAATACAAATATTTTTGCCGGATAACACTGCGCCAGAAGCCCGTTTTTTTACGCGGTTTAACGGTAACGCTTTCATTATTCGTTGTCAGCGCTTCCATAGGGACGATCCCCCTTTCTGCTATACCTTTATGATAGCTTGTCGTCCGCTCTGCGAACTACCCGACTTATTGGATATAAAACCATGTAAAAATTAGAGATGAACAGCAAAAAAAGCGCACTCCGGATGCCTCTTAAGCACCTGTTGTGCGCCTTTAGACCTGATTTCAAATTACGGTTCATGCCGCATGTTCAAATAGCCGTTAACAATTCCAGCGGAACATAGAACCGCATCGTTGTGCCTTCGCCGTACACACTTTCAATCTGAAGCCCGCTGGCTTCGCCATACGTCAGCACAAGCCTTTGATGCACGTTGCGCAGCCCGATCCGGTTGTTGTCCTCTTCCGGGCCGGAAATGAACAACAGCACTTCCTGCAGCTTCTCTTCGGACATGCCGGAGCCGTTATCCTCTACGCAGACATGCAGGCTGCCGTCCGCCACAATCAGCTTCACTTGAATCGTGACAACGCCGTCTTTGTTTTCCAGCCCGTGAACGACGGCGTTCTCCACAAGCGGCTGAATAATGAGAGGCGGAATATGAAGGCTGCCCAGTCCCGGATCGATCTGAAGTTCAAATTCCAGCCGGTCCTCATAACGGAAACGCTGGATTTCCAAATATGAAGAAACCATCTCCATCTCATTTTTAATGGTGACGTGTTCCCTGCCGATCTCCAAATTTTTGCGCATCAGCTTGCCGAGCAGCCGGACAATGTTGGCCAGCTCCTTCTCGCCTTTCAAATACGCATTCATCCGAATCGACTCCAGCGCATTAAACAAAAAATGCGGGTTAATTTGGCTTGCCATCATTTTCAGCTTAATTTCCCTTTGCGCGATTTCCATCCGGTTGTTTTGCTCCGTCGCTTCCACTACCTGCTTCATCAGCATGCTGATGCTTTCAACCATATAGTTGAACTGCCTGGACAGCTGGCCGATTTCATCGCTTCCGTCAATTTGGGAGACGACATTCAAGTTGCCAAGCGCAAGCTTATTGAATTTGCGGCTGAGCAGCAGCAGCCGTTTGCTGGTCATAAAGGAGACGGTATAGACGAATATAAGCGCGATGAGCAGTACAAGCAGTATGATTCCCATCCCGAGCAGCCCGACCTTATTGGCATCGCTTACGATGCTTTTCGTATTAAACAAGGAAATGACGTTCAGCTCATCCAAACTTGACTCTGTCTGCACCGAATCCACAACGACGTAGGATTCCTTCCCGTTAATGACCTTTTTGTACGTCCCTTTCTCCAGCTTGCCGAAGCTGTTGCCCAGTCCAAGCTGCTGCATCGTTTGACCGACCATATCCGCGTTTTTGGCCGCTACTACATAACCGTTCTGATCCGTAATCATCGTTTCGAACGGCTCCTGTGTCAGCATCCGGTTCAGCTCGTCCTGATTCATCATAACGAGCAGCACTCCGCTTGTATGATAGTCACTGAATAAAACTTGCCGCACAAGCGACAGCCGCTTCACCGGCGCATCCGGCTCCCCTTCGACATACATCCATTTGACGCTCCGGGTGCCCATTGCCTCCTGATACCAAGAAGACGCTTTCACATCAGGCGTTGCCGGAATAATTTCCAAATTATTCACTAAGGTCGGGTTATCGAAATAAATGCGGACCCCGGAAATTTCTTTGTACTGCACCTTGTATGTCCGGAAATCGGTGAAGCTGAGGTAGGACTTCGTCAGCTCCAGCGCGTCCGGATACGACGTGTTGACAGTCTGCGCCATCTTCTCGTTCAGCAGCAGCGAATCGGATATTTTGAGCGGCACCTTCAGCATTGTCTCTGTCTGGATTCTCAGCTTCTCGACGTTATTGCTCGCCTGCTCGACCGCCCGCTCCAGCGTCTGCTGCCGAAAATAATACGTAATGATGCTGCCTACGATCATAATAGGGATCAGAACAATCAATATATAAGATACAATCAGCTTATGCTTTAGCTTTAAATTGTTCGTTTTTTTCAGCAGTCTGTTCAGCAAGCGTTGACGCCCCTTTCGCCCGATCAAGCGCTTTCTTCTCTACTTATCTATCATACCTTATATTTGCGCTAGAGTGCTGAAACTTCTGCTCATGCCTAAAACCCTGATTTTCCCAAGCAAGCGGAAAATCAGGGTTTGGGTTCATCATGGCGGAGCTGGGGCTGGAGCTGCAAAAGTTCACCGTTATTTCAGCTTGATTACAATGGTGCGCGTTCCTTCAAAAGCATCCGCCCGGATCGTTCCGCCGTCAAGCGCCGCGCCTTCGGCGGAGGCGATTTCGCCCATGCTGTGCAGCGTAATGCTGAACGGCTTGCCTTCGCCGGCGGCGGTCACCACAATTACGGAACCTTCGCGGGACGCTTGAACCGTTAATGCGGTGCCGCCTTTCACAGTCGGCACAGAGCGTGCAGCCGAAGCGCCGTCCTCCAGCGCGTAAATGGCAAGCTGCACGCCGTCCGCGTAATCGTAGTCCGGACGGTTCTCATTGGCGCCAAGCGGAACGATCGTATTGGGACGGACAAACAGCGGCAAGTTCAAATAACCGTACGTTTCTTTGCGCCATTTGCCGCCTTCCGCCGTTTCGCCGGTGAGCAGATGCGTCCAGCGGCCTTCCGGCAAGTAGTATGAGACTTCCCCGGACTCGCTGAATACCGGTGCGACAAGCAAGCCGTCGCCCAGCATATATTGGCGGTCCAGCAGCTCGCAAGCCGGATCCTGCGGAAACTCCAGCAGCATGGCGCGCATAACCGGAACGCCAAGCCGTGCCGCCTCTACCGCCGCGCCAAACAGATACGGCATCAGGCGCGCCTTCAGCTTCGTAAATGTGCGTGTCACTTCGACAGACTCCTCGTCATACGCCCACGGAACGCGGTACGAAGTGCTGCCGTGCAGCCGGCTGTGGCTGGACAACAAGCCGAATTGCAGCCAGCGTTTAAAGACATGGGCCGGAGCCGTATTTTCGAACCCGCCGATATCGTGGCTCCAGAAGCCGAATCCGCCAAGGCCCAGCGACAAGCCGCCGCGCAAGCTTTCGGCCATCGAGCCGTAGTCCGCATAGCAGTCACCGCCCCAATGGACGGGGAACTGCTGGCCGCCAGTTGTTGCGGAGCGAGCGAACACGGCCGCTTCGCCTTCGCCAAGCTTTTCTTTTAATGTATCAAACACAACCTTGTTATATAGGAAGGCGTAATAATTGTGCATTTTCGCCGGGTCGGAGCCGTCATGGTAAACGACATCGACCGGAATCCGCTCGCCGAAGTCGGTTTTGAAGCTGTCGACACCCATATCGACAAGCTCCTTCAAGTAACCGGCATACCATTCGCAGGCGGCCGGGTTCGTAAAGTCCACAAGCGCCATGCCCGGCTGCCACAAATTCCATTGCCATACGCCGCCGTCACGCTTCTTGACGAGGTATCCCCGCTCCTTGCCTTCCGCAAACAAACGGGAGCGCTGCCCGATATACGGGTTAATCCATACGCAAATTTTAAGCCCTTTCTCCTTCAGGCGTTTCAGCATGCCGACCGGGTCCGGGAAAACCCGCTCATCCCACTTGAAGTCGGTCCAATGAAATTCCTTCATCCAGAAACAGTCAAAATGGAACACATGCAGCGGCAAATCCCGTTCCGCCATGCCGTCAACAAAGGAGTTCACCGTCGCCTCATCATAGTTGGTCGTAAACGATGTGGACAGCCACAAGCCAAACGACCATGCCGGCGGAAGGGCAGGCTTGCCGGTCAAATTCGTATATTTGTTCAGCACTTCTTTAGGTTCGGGGCCGTCGATGACAAAATATTCGACAGATTGTCCCGGCACGCTGAACTGAATTTTTTTCACTTTCTCGGACGCGACTTCAAAGGATACGCCGCCCGGATCGTTAACGAATACGCCGTACCCTTTGTTTGTTACATAAAACGGAATGTTTTTGTACGCCTGCTCCGAGCTTGTGCCGCCATCCTGATTCCAAATATCCACCACCTGACCGTTTTTGGCAAAAGCGGTGAACCGTTCGCCAAGCCCGTACACCCATTCGCCTACGCCAAGATCAAGCTCTTCCCGCATATAATCGCTGCCGCCCGTATCCGTAATATGAGCCGGCGATCGAAAGCCGCTGCCCGTCAGGCGCTCATCGCCCCTGTAGAAAGCAAATGACCACGCGTTTCCTTTGCTAATGCGGACAGACAAGCTGCCGCTTGTCAGAACCGCTTCCTCCTCCGTCTCCGTTATGGAGACGTAACTTCCGTCACCCGCACGAAGCTCAAAACCCGGTCCGTTGTCCGTTAATCCGTCAAAATGTATCAGCTTGACGCCAATCACGCCGGGAGCCGGCGAATGAAACATAAACGTAAGCAGCGTTGTATTAATCATGGCACCGCGCCCCGGCAGCGGTGTCGTTGAGACGTAGGCGGTTAACGTATCATTTGCCCGCTTTATTTCATGCGCCTGGACCGCCGGATTTATCGTAAAACCTTCGCGGATAAGCCAATTGCCGTCCGTAAATTTCATCGTGAGCACTCTCCCTTGTTCCGTATACTTCCATCTGTAAGCGGTTACCGTTATAATGACATGATAATGACGTATAACATTCAAATCTAACAGAATCGAACAAATTTATAGCACAATATTGACGGAGGCATCCTATGGATTCCATCTCTAAGCAAATGCTGAAGGAAAACCGCATTCATGGCGAGCAGCTGCAGCCCTTCGGCACCTACTGGTTCGATTACGGACCAGGCGAACATGTTGTCGACTGCCACTGGCATGAAGAAGCCGAATTTTTTTGTGTGCTCGATGGCAGCGTCCTGTTTCAGGTGGACGAGCAATTTTTTGAAGTGAAAGCCGGCGAAGCTGTCTTTATCGACGGCGGCGATATCCATGCCGGGCATGCCTTGGGCAGTGAAGGCTGCCGTTTTTTCGCGTTTGTATTTGGCACGCATCTGCTGGCCAGCGCCCATTACGATGCGATTCAGGAGCAGACTGTGCTGCCCTTTCAGGAACGGAAAGCGTCGTTCCCGAGGCTGATCCGTCCCGGCAGCGCTGCGGAAGACAGCCTGCTTGCCCATCTGCAGGCCATAATGGACAGCTGTGCCCGGCGGCAGCCGGGTTATGAAGCCGCAGCAAAAGGCCATCTGCTGCTGATGCTGCACGAGCTTGCCGCCAGCGGTCTTGCCCAGGACCGCCGTGTCAGCAGCGGCTCCGCCTCCCGCATGGAGCGGCTTAAAAAAGTGCTGCTGTATATTCAGCAGCATTACGACAAGCCCATCCGGCTGCACGAGCTGGCCGGGCAAATCCCGATGAGCGAAGGGCAGTTTTGCCGCTTTTTCAAATCCATGACCGGCCAGACTCCCGTCGACTACATGAACAGCTACCGCATCCGCCAAGCGGCAAACCTGCTGCTGCAGACCGACCGCAAAATATCCGACATCGCGTTAGAGGTTGGATTCGACAACATCAGCTATTTCATTCGCGTATTCCGCAAAATGATGAAATGCCCGCCATCCGCTTTCCGGCGCGGAGCGGAGCCGGCCGCGGACTAGAATGCCTGCTTCCGCAGCAGGCTGTTACAGGGCTGCAGCCTCCCGCTTTCCCCGTTATCGCCATCATACCTTGCCTGAACACGATGATATACCCAAACAATTAGCGCTTTTTTCATACATGAATTCGATGGCAGCTACTCATTTGATTTCGGCTGGCGCTGTTCTCCCTTCCGGTAGGAGGACGGCGAAATACCGACATATTTTTTAAACTTCCCGTGAAAATAGTCCACATGGGTATACCCGACTTTCTCCGCCACTTGATACACCTTCATGCCTTGCTGCAAATACTGCTTGGCATGCTCGATGCGGACTTTATCCAAATACGTATTGAAGTACTCGCCGGTCGTATTTTTAAACATTTTGCCAAGATAAGCCGGATTGTAGTTAAAAACAGCCGCCAGCGTTTCCAGCTTTACATTGTCGCTGAAATTGCGATGGATGATATCGAGAATTGCTTTCATATCATGCTCCTGCGTACGTTCAGCCAGCGGCTCTGATACGGACGCCAGCAGGCCGATAACATGCCGGCACAAAAGGCGCATTGTCTGCTGCTGGTAAATAAGCGCAATCGAATCGGTGCTGCTCTTCAAGCAGCCGTTTAGTTCCCCATGATGTGCCGCCAGCCTGCTGAGCAGGCTGGCCGTCAGCTCGGCAAAAAAACGTTTTACATCCTGCTCCGGCGCCCTTGAGGCTGCAAAGAACTCTCCCGCCTGCAGAACCAGCTCTTCAAGCATCGGCCGGTTAGCCATCTCTAACGCATAATATAAACGATCCTCCATTCGTTCCGGGTGTTCTGCTATGCCTTGCTGCGCATATACGGCCTGCTTATCCGTCTCCTCGCTTAAAATGTCGTCCTCTCCGGCAAAAAACCGCTGCTGCAGCAGCTCGCCTGCTCGTTCCCCCGAACGCCAAATCGCAGACGGCTTGCGGACAAGCGGACCGGCCGCCGCCATAAGGCTCAAGCCGGTTCCCGCAAGCAGCTTGTTAAGCTCCAGCCCAAGTTCCTTGCGCATTTGTTCGCCTACGACCGTTTTTTTCAGCAAAATGCCGGTGTCGCCCTGCTGATTAAAGCTAATCCCGAGCTCATTCCGCTCAACATAATGGTCGATCCGTTTGACGGCTTCCGTTATGTCAGTCGCTTCAGTCTTATAGCCGTCCGCCCGGTACAGCTCATAACGCAGCACCTGATATTCCTGCCAATCCAGCCCCAGCTGTTTGGCTTTTGCTGCAAGCTGTCCGGCTTCATCTTCAGTAGACTGCTCTAATAGGGATAACACAAGCTGATCCCGTGTCCATCTCCCGGCAACGGTGCTCCAACTGGCAATATCGCGTTCCTTCGCGCATTCTTTTTTTATATGTTTCAAATAGCCGATCATCTCATCTTCATCAACCGGTTTAAGCAAGTAGCCGTCTGCCCGGCTGGCAATCGCCTTTTTGGCATATTCAAAATCAGCGTAACCGCTAAGAATAAGAACATGAAGCCTCTCATCCAGCTGCCTCAGCTGTTGGATCAGCGTCAGCCCATCCATGCCGGGCATACGGATATCAGCCACAACCAGGTCGGGTTTTACCTCGTGATACAGCTGGAGGGCTTCATAACCGTTTGAGGCCGTTGCCAAAACAGCGTACCCGCATTCTTCCCAGGGAATTAACGCTTTTAATCCTTCACGTACTTTAGGCTCATCGTCAACAATCATCACGTTAATCATAGGTTGCACGCCTCCTCTGCGAATGTAAGCGTTCTCTTTTTTGAATATGCTGATTGGCCAGAATCCGCTTCGAACATCGCTTGCTTTATTCGAATTATACCGGATTGGGTCAGCAGAAGCTTATATAATCTCATTTCGATATAACACGATTTTAACCTGCAAACCTTTATTAACCAAACCGATTACGCAGCTCCCTGCCAGCCGGTTCACGCAAAAAAAGCAAGCCGGAGCCAATAACCTGCCTGCGCCAGCTTGCTTTTGTTTAATATAAGGATATATCCGGCAAAAAAATTATTTGCCGTGTGCAATTTCCGGCGTGGTCAGACGGTCGTAGAAGTCGACCGCTTTATCTTTGTCCGGCGTATTGCGGAGCGCCATCGCCGAGCGCGGATGCTCGTCGAACATGCCCGTAATCATATAAGGAATAATGTAACCCCACTCTTCTTTTTCACGAAGCGGAATCATATAGTTTTCGATCATTTCGAGTACAGGGCGAACGCTGTATTTGCTGTTCGGCAGGTGTGCGACAAGCAGCTCCGTATTGCAATTGCCTGCTGCGCGTCCCATGCCGTAAACAGAGGCATCAAGCAGTTCTACGCCTTTTTCCGCTGCAATGAGCGTGTTGGCGAATGCCAGCTGCATGTTGTTATGCGTATGAACGCCAAGTCGTTTGTTCGGGAGATGTTCTTTGAACTTGTCCACCAAATAACTCATATCCGACGGCTTCAGGCTGCCGTAAGAGTCCACAATGTAGACTACATCCACAGCGCTTTCGCGAATCAGCTCAAAAGCTTCGATCAGCTGGTTTTCCATTACGTTGGACAAAGCCATAATATTCAATGTCGTTTCATAACCGCGGTCATGGAACAGCTGGATCAGCTCCAGCGCTTTATCTACGTCCTGAATATAGCAGGCAACGCGAATGAGATCCAGCATGCTTTCGCTGCGCGGCAAAATATCATTTTCGTCCACGCGGCCGATATCTACTAATGCGGAAAGTTTCGTTTTGCCTTTGTTTGGAATGATTTTGCGGAGAAAATCATCGTTCAAGAAACGCCAAGGGCCGGCACTGTCGGCGCCTTTCAGCAATTTCGGAGAGTTTTTGTAGCCGATTTCCATATAATCAACGCCGGCTTCATTCAGTCTATCATACAAAGACTGTACAAATTCGACACTAAAGTCCCAATTATTCACAAGTCCGCCGTCACGGATCGTGCAGTCAACAATTTTGCAATGGCTCGTTTTTGAATTCATCACTCTGCTCCTTTAAATCGCGATAGTGTGCTCCTTCTATCATACTTGAAAAAAGAAAGGAACGCAAAGCCTTTTGAACCAAAAAAAAGCGCCGGCTCTTTTGCATAAAAAGAGCGGCGCCTTTGTTGCCGGCTATTCAGAATGAAGGGAGCATCGAGTCGATTTCCGCCAAAAAACTGTCGCGAAAACTTTTAACCTGCGGAATGTCCGTCTGCTCACCGTTCCTTTGATCGTATACTTTCCAGTCGGAAGACTCCAGCACTTTGACAAATTGCGATGCGATGTGCGCTGTCAACGTACCTTTGTACCGGCTTTCCGTCCGCTCATAACTTGCTTTCACTTCGCTGGTCAATTGGAAGGTATCGGGATTAAATACCGGTGTATTAGTTAAGCCTAAAATATACATAGACATGTCGTTTTTATACAGCTGCTGAACCGAAGCGCGCTCTGGCGACACCGGAAATTGTTTAATAAAATGCTCGGCTTCGACCGCACGGTCCGCCAGCTCATCCCATGGAATCACAAGCCCGGCATCCATCGCAGCCGGCTCATTTGATTCCTGTGCCTGAATCGCGATAAAAGCGTTTAAATCATCGGACAGCTTTTTGCGGTACGTTTTTTGCATTTCATAATCGACAATCGGGTAGATCATGCCTTCCACCATTACAAGCCGGTAGCCTCCGGACAGCTTGGTCGCTACAAGCTGCTTCACCTTGTCATCCGGTATTGTTGCAATATTGGCTGAAGTAATCGGCCATTCCGCTTTCATGAGTACATCCTGTATTTTATCGTTCAAAAAAGCTTCTTGGCTTTTTTGCAAATCCTTTTCATAATAAGCGTTTAGCTCGCGGAGCATCGTATCGGCCGTCTGCCGGTTTGCCTGAACCATATTTTCGTTTAAAAAAGATACGATGCTGGCCGCTTCTTTCGCATTTTTTACGATCAGTTCATATTTAGCAAGCAGGTCCTGCTGCTGCTTTTGCGCCGGATCCGCGCTCTCCAGCGCAGCTTTCGCATGGCGGCGCTCGCCGCTTTCTTTGCTGCAGCCTATCGTCAAAGCCAGCATGCATAAAACAAGCACTAACAAAGCTGCTTTCGTATGGCTTGTCAGTACTGACATTTGGTTCCGCATGTCCGAAGTGTTCACCGTCCTGCCCGAATGGTTCATCGTTCCAACGTCTTATTCCATTAGACGCAGGCTCCATTTAATTAGTTGCGGGCTATTTGGATTAGCTTTTACTGCAGCGCGGTTTGATATTCCGATCTGAAGTGACCCGATTTGTTTACCTTTGTCGACAAATATTTTTCATTATGAACGGATGCTTCTCCCCAAAGCGGTATGCGCTTGTTGATGTCCATGCCCGCTTTTTTGAGAGCTTCGACTTTACGCGGATTGTTCGTAATGATGGACACCGGCTTGCCGCGCAATTCCTTCAGCACAACAATCGCATCTGCATAGCTGCGGGTATCATCCTGGAACCCAAGCGCCAAATTAGCGTCAACGGTATCCATGCCGTCCTCCTGCAAAAGGTAAGCCATTGCTTTGCTGAACAAGCCGATCCCCCGGCCTTCATGGTTCGCCAAATAAAACAGCGCTCCCGTGCCGTTTGCTTTAATCATCCGCATCGACTGCTTCAGCTGAAATCCGCAGTCGCATCGTTTGCTGCCAAAAATATCGCCGGTATGGCATATGCTGTGCATCCGGATCATCGCATCTTCCGCATGCTGAAAATCGCCGTAAACGAGCACACTCGACTGCTGCTGATCCGCATATTTTGATGCCGGCAAATGGTTCAGCAGCTGCTCGACCGTTGGCGTTTCCTTCTTATCGGTCCGAATCCAGCTGTACCAGTTAAAAAATACCGTTTCTCCGTCCAAATCAACCGGGAGGCGGATTGGCCCTACAAGAAACAGATGGCTGCCGTCCTCTCCGCCTTCTTGTATAAGCTTGATCCGTTCGCCAAGCCGATTCATGATTTCATTATTTATCATATCGCAAGCACCTTCTTCATTTGATGATCAAAATCTGAGGCATAAATAGCTGAGAGAGCCAAACTGATACCCTCTGAAGATAACTTCCGGCTTCTGCCCGCTTCCAAGCGCCACATAAAGCGGCACAAAATGCTCTGCACGCGGGACGGCCCGTTGTGCATTTGGCGCCAAGCTATCGTATGCGAAAAGGGATTCGAGATCGCCTTGCTGCAGCTTTTCAATAAGCCAGTCGTCGAATTGGACAGCCCACGGCTCGGCTTCGGACGCGTTCCAGTTCACGGCGCGCAAGTTATGCACCGTCACGCCGCTCCCGATAACAAGAACATTAAGGTCGGACAAGCTGCGAAGCGCTTTGCCGATTTCATAATGGTCTTTGGCGCTGCGGTACGGATTAACGGAAACTTGAACGACAGGAATGTCCGCTTGAGGAAACAAATGCTTCAGCAGGGTCCATGACCCGTGGTCAAGTCCGCGATTCTCATCGAATTGATACGGAATGCCTTGCTCTTTAAGCAGGCTTCCAACCTTTTCGGCATAGGATTTGGAACCTCGTGCCGGATATTTTACTTGAAACAGCTCATCCGGGAAACCATAGAAATCATAAATGGTTTCATATACTCCGTCGGTATGCGTAATGGTCACATCATCCGTTTCCCAATGCGCCGTAAAAATGACAATCGCATCGGGCTTCAGCGAAGCGCCCGTTTGCTGTAAAAAACGGCTGTAATCATTTTCTTCTATGGCAAGCATTGGCGATCCATGAGCTAAAAATAAAGGAGACATCCGCTCCACCTCTCTATACTTACTTTTAGTAACTAATTATAGTATCACAATATACATACGTCAAGTTACGACCATACATAAAGTGTGATTGTATAATTTCGATATTATTTATATAATACAGAAAGAGGTGAGGAGAATGGATCAACTATGCCCGCGGTTTCAGAAAGGGATGGACCTTATTAGCAAACGTTGGACCGGACTGATCATTCACCAGCTGTTAAACGGCCCTCAACGTTTCTGCACAGTGCAATCGGCTTTGCCGATAAGCGGCAGATTGCTGTCGGAACGATTCAAGGAGCTTGAGCTGGAAGGGATTGTCCACCGGCATGTTTACCCCGAGGTGCCCGTCCGCATCGAATATTCGCTGACAGAAAAAGGCCTCGCGCTGGAACCGGTCATTCGGGAGATCGAGCAATGGTCGAAAGATTGGATTTCTGCCGTACAAATATAACGAAACCGGGTTCTCTATCCAATGAGAAGCCCGGTTTTTATTTTACCACATTGTTCCGTATAAAAACGGCAATGCGCCTTAACGCCGCAGCTAATTATTTATCGCCGCAGCGGCTGCCGGGCACATCGGTCGTCCAAGCCGAGGCGATCAGCACATCCATATGCCTTGCCAGCCGCAGCAGGTCTTGCGCAACATTCCGCTTCCAGGGCGGAAATTTTCCGCGTCCAGCAGCCGATCTTCCTACAATTAATTGTGTCGCCTGAACCTGATCGGCCACCCGGACAAGCTGCCCGGCAAGCGGAACAGCCGGACTTGCGGCTACCGTCTTGTATATGCCGCCTAAACGATGAGTGAGGCTTGCCATAGACTTGGCGCGAATTCTCGCTTCCTCGCTCCGCAGATTATGATCTTCAATATGCACCACATGCCATTCCGCTTTTAACCGATGGGCGATACGAAATCCGCGCCGGATAAGTTTATCTCCGCCGGGATGCAGGCTGACGCCAACTACAATAACCTCCCGCCTCCTCAGCGGGCCGCGCAGCGAGCTGCTCCGGTCCCACGCTTCCAGCCGCTCGTCGACCTCATCCGCCAGTTCACGCAGCGCCAATTCACGAAGTCCAATTAGATTCGTTGTTGTAAAAAAAGCGGATAACGCCTGTTCGATTTTGTCCTTTGCATAAACTTTTCCTTCTTTCAGCCGCTGACGCAGCATTTGCGGCGAGACATCAATCAGCTCTACCTCGTCTGCAAGCTCCAATAGAAAGTCAGGCACCGTCTCCCGCACACGTACGCCTGTCAGCCGCTCGACCGAATCGTTTAAGCTTTCCAAATGCTGCACGTTCATTGTTGCGACAACGGAAATTCCGTTATCGAGCAGTCTGATCACATCTTCGTACCGTTTGCGGAAACGGCTTCCCGGCACATTCGTATGGGCAAGCTCATCCACCAGCACTAGCTCGGGGCTGCGCGCAAGGATAGCGTCCGTATCCATTTCGGACAGCTCGATCCCCCGGTAAATATGCACCTTGCGCGGAATTGTTTCCAGCGCGCCGATTTGCGCTTCCGTCTCTTGACGCCCATGCGTCTCCAGCAGGCCGATGACCACCTCTTCCCCTTTGCGCAGCATCCCATTGCCTTCCCGCAGCATCGTATACGTTTTGCCGACGCCCGGCGCTGCGCCAATATACACTTTCAGGCTGCCGCGGTTTACCCGGCTCAGCCGCTCGGCCATCACTTCCGGCGTCGTCCGGCGAAACACTTCCTGCACCGGCTTATGCTGCTTCGCCGGCAGTATACGTTCCCCTTCCTGCTCCGCACGGTCCGCCATCAAAAACAAATCCATATCGGGCGCGCGGCTAAGCAAGCTGCCAGCCAAATCTCCTTTCAGGAGCTGCTTTATACGCGGCTCCTTGGAGTGGCCCATGACGATGCGGCTTATATGATGCGCCGCCGCATACCGGAGAAGCGCCGCCGGTATCGAACGTTTGCTGCGAACCGGCATCTCTTCGAATGCAGCGCCAACCTTTTCAGTCAGCTTTATAATAGAACGCTTGAAAGCAAGCTGCTCCTTGCGAAGCGGCTTGCGGGGATAAACGAAGGCAAGCACGGCCAAATCCCCGTTTAAGCGGCGGGCAATCTGCTGCCCTCTTCGAATATATATGGAGCCGTTCCAATCATATTGGGCGCATACGGCAATTCGTTCCGCTGTGCCTGCTGACGGGGCAAGTCCAAGCTGTTCCCGATGTTTGGCCAGCTCCTCCGCGACTCCTTCCGCTACAAGCCTTAAAGCGAGCTCGCGCAGCACGTTCAGTCCGCCTGCAGATATCGCCGGAGGCTGGCTGCCTGTACCGCCTTCTTCCAGCCGCTTCAAAATCGTCTCCGGCGAAACATCTATAAGACGAACTTCATCCGCCAGCTCCAGCGTGCCCAAAGGCACCGTGACTTCCGGCCGGACTCCCGTCCGGTGAAAAGCAGCCTCCGCAACGCCTTCCAGCTCGTAGGCGTTTAAGGTTGTCATAATGCTGATCCCCTGCTGCAGAAGCGCTTCTACCTCTTCGAACCGGGTGCGCTGCACCGCCCCCGGCCGATTGCGATGGGCCAGGCCGTCCACCAGCACAACCTCGGCATTACGATGCAGCAGCGCATCGACATCCATATCGCATTCGAGTTCCTCATTCGGCCATCGGATGCCGGGCACGATCTCCAGTCCTTCCAGTTGCTGCTGCAATTGCGGCTTGCTCAGCGCAGCTATGGAGCCAACTACAACGTCAACACCTTGCTCCATCAGCTGCTTGCCTTCCAGCAGCAGATGGAACGTTTTGCCGGAGCCGCTGGCGGCGCCAACGATAATTTTCAGCCTTCCCCGCTGGAGCCGGGCAATGGAATCGAGTATTTGCTCGGGCGTTTTTCTCCGGTTCATAGATTTGGCGCCTCCTTGTCCGTTACCCTCCCATACGTTCTTTAAGCGCAATATTAAGCTCCAACACGTTAACTCTCGGTTCGCCAAACAATCCCAAATCCCGGCCTTCGGTATGCGCGTCAACCATTGCGCCCAGCTCTCCTTCCGCGATACCGGTCTGTTTGCTGATCCGCGGAATTTGCACCATGGCCGCTTCCGGTGAAATATGCGGATCAAGCCCGGAGCCGGAGTTTGTTATAAGCAGCAGCGGCACTTCGGATACCGGTACTTCGGGGTTATTCTCCTTCCAATCCTCGATGGATGCTTTCAAACGGTCTGCCAGCGCCGGGTTGGACGGCCCGTAGTTGTTGGATCCGGACGCTTCCGCTTGATAGCCGATGCTGCTTACCCGGCCGTGGAAATACTGCTGCCCGGCGAAATTTTGCCCGATCAGCTCCGAACCGATCGTCTCGCCGGCGCTGTTCTTAATAAGGCTGCCGTTTGCCTGGTGAGGGAACAGCAGCTGCGCCGCTCCCGTGCTTACAAGCGGATAAATGATTCCGCATAAGACTATGAAAACAAAGCTGATGCGTATGGTCACTTGGACCCAGCCCCAAACCGAATACCTTTCACTAGCAGATTTCATTGCTTAACGCTTCCTTTCCGCTTTCCGTATTTACAAATCCATCATCCAATCATCATCCCCGTAAGGATGCCGCCCTCAAACCGCTTGCGGCCCATTCGTCCGTCGTTCAATGCATTCGTCATATCCATACATGAACAACCAAGTCGATCAGCTTAATTCCGATAAACGGAGCGGCCAGCCCGCCGAGGCCATAAATAAGCAGGTTGCGGCTGAGCAGCTTGTTGCCGCTCATCGGCTTGTAGGCAACACCTTTCATCGCCAGCGGAATCAGCAGCGGAATAATAATCGCATTAAACACAAGCGCCGATAAAACAGCCGACAGCGGCGAGCCGAGCTTCATGACGTTCAGCGTATCCATCTGCGGAATCGCGGCCATAAACATCGCCGGGATGATGGCAAAATATTTGGCCACATCGTTAGCAATGCTGAACGTCGTGAGCGCGCCGCGGGTCATTAGCAGCTGTTTGCCGATGGCGACAACTTCGATGATTTTGGACGGATCGGAGTCCAGATCAATCATGTTGGCCGCTTCTTTGGCCGCCGCCGTGCCGCTGTTCATCGCAAGTCCCACGTCGGCTTGCGCCAGCGCCGGAGCGTCGTTTGTGCCGTCGCCGGTCATCGCGACCAGCTTGCCTGCCGCCTGTTCCCTGCGGATGACGGCGATTTTGTCCTCCGGCTTGCTTTCGGCGATATAATCGTCGACCCCCGCTTCTCTGGCAATGGTCGCCGCCGTAAGCGGATTGTCGCCCGTACACATGATTGTGCGGATACCCATCCGGCGAAGCTGATCGAACCGTTCCTTCATGCCCGGCTTAACCGTATCCTTCAAATAAATGAGGCCATAAATTTTTTTGTCGACCGCCACGGCCAGCGGAGTTCCGCCTTCCGCCGCAATTGCGCTGGCATTCGCGTCCAAACCCTCAGGCACGTCCCCGCCTTGCGCCTGCACCCATTGGCGCACCGCATCGACGGCGCCTTTGCGCACCTTCCGCCCGTCCGTCAGATCAATGCCGCTCATTCGGGTTTCAGCTTGAAACGGAATAAACTCCCCGCCCTCTGCAATCGCCGCATCATAAGAAATGCCGTGTTTCTTCATGTAGTCCAGCACGGAACGCCCTTCCGGCGTATCGTCTTTCACCGAGCCGATTGCCGCCCAGACGGGCAGCAGCTCCCTGCTGCAAGAACCAACCGGAATAAAATCGCTTGCCATCCGGTTGCCAAACGTAATCGTGCCCGTTTTATCCAAAATCATCGTGTTAATGTCGCCGGCCGCTTCCACTGCTTTCCCCGACATCGCCAGTACGTTGAAACGGGTCACCCGATCCATGCCCGCAATGCCGATGGCGGACAGCAGCCCGCCGATGGTCGTCGGAATAAGGCAGACCAGAAGGGAGATCAATACGGGAATTTCCAGATCAATGTCCAAATAACCGGCGATTGGTCCAAGCGTGACGACCACGATCAGGAAAATAAGCGTCAAGCTCGTCAGCAGCGTATTCAGCGCGATTTCGTTCGGGGTCTTCTGCCGTTTCGCCCCTTCCACCAGCGATATCATCCGGTCGATAAACGATTCGCCCGGATCCGCCGTTATCCGCACCTTGATCCGGTCGCTGACAACTCGTGTTCCGCCGGTTACAGAGCTGAAATCGCCGCCCGCTTCTTTCATGACCGGAGCCGATTCCCCGGTAATCGCCGATTCGTCCACCGAAGCGACGCCTTCGACGACTTCGCCGTCGCCGGGGATCATCTCGCCTTGCTCTACGACAATCAAATCGCCTTTCCTCAGCTCGGTGGACAGGACTGTCTTGATGCCCGTCTCCGTCACTTTATTTGCCTTCATTTCGGTTTTCGTCCGTTTCAGCGTATCCGCCTGCGCTTTGCCCCTGCCTTCGGCCAGCGCTTCCGCGAAGTTCGCGAACAGCACGGTGAAGAGCAGGATGAAAAATACCGCTGCATTAAATCCCCTGCTTCCCGGCGCGTCAAACGCGGCCGGGAACAAAACCATCAGCAGCACCAGTACGGTGCCGATCTCTACGACAAACATGACGGGATTTTTCATCATCGCAACCGGGTTCAGCTTAATCAAGCTATCCTTTAAGGCTGCTCCGACCAGTTCGGGCGTAAGCAGCTTCTTTTTTCGTGAATCGTTCATCTTCTATCACCATCCGTTATCGCATTGTCAAATGTTCGGCAACAGGCCCAAGCGCAATCGCCGGCAAAAAGGTCAAAGCCCCAATCAGGATAACCGTGCCGGCCAGCAGTCCGGTAAACAGCGCGTTATTGGTCCGGAATGTCCCAAGCGTTTCCGGTACCGGCTGCTTGCGCACAAGCGAACCTGCGACGGCGAGCATCGCAATCATGGAAATGTATCTGCCGAACAGCATGACAAGGCCGGTGCTGACGTTCCAGAAGGCCGTATTGTCAGCCAACCCTTCGAAACCCGAGCCGTTGTTGGCGGCCGACGACGTATATTCGTACAGCACCTGGCTAATGCCGTGGAAGCCCGGGTTCGTAATCGCCGAACTGCCGGCGTCTATCGCCATGGCTAGCGCCGTCGGCACCAGAATAATAAACGGATGCGCTAGTATCGCGACGGCGATCAGCTTCATTTCCTTTGGCTCGATTTTGCGCCCGAGAAATTCCGGCGTGCGCCCGACCATGAGGCCGCAAATAAATACGGCCAGTATGGCGTACATCAGCATGTTGACCAGGCCAACCCCTTTGCCGCCAAACACGACGTTCAGCATCATTTCGGCCATCGGCACCATGCCGCCAAGCGGCGTCAGCGTATCGTGCATATTATCGACCGATCCGGTCGTCGCCGCCGTCGTCACAGCCGTAAACAAAGCGGACTGCGCAATGCCGAACCGCGTCTCCTTGCCTTCCATGCTACCTTGGGAGGCATCTGCGCCAAGCGAATGAATAAGCGGTGTTCCGGCTTTTTCCGAAGCATAGGCAGTTGCCAAGAACACTAAGAACAAGCACATCATCGCCGAGAAAATGACCCAGCCCTGCTTTTTGTTTTTGGCGAACAAGCCAAACGTATAAGGAAGAGCAGCCGGCAGCGCCCACATCGACACAATCTCGATGACATTCGTCAGCGGATTCGGGTTCTCGAACGGATGGGCGGAGTTCGCTCCCATAAAACCGCCGCCGTTTGTGCCTAGATGCTTGATCGATTCCAGCGAAGCGACCGGACCGATCGCGATATGCTGCACGGCGCCTTCCAGCGTCGTCACCGATAACGTCGGGTCAAGCGTCTGCGGCACTTGCAGCGCCACAAGCACAAGCGTAATGACGAACGCAAACGGCAGGAAAATGCGGGTGTGCGCTTTGACAAAATCCTCGAAAAAGTTGCCGATCGTTTGTCCTTTGCTCGTAAGGCCGCGCACGAAAGCGATCGCTACCGAAAAGCCGGTTGCGGCGGACGTAAACATCATCATCATGATGACCGCCATCTGCGAGAAATAGGTAAGCCCCGTTTCGCCGCTGTAATGCTGCAGGTTCGTATTCGTAATAAAGCTGATGACCGTATTAAACGCCAGCGACTGCTCCATATTGCCGATTCCGTTCGGATTAAACGGAAGCCCGGTCTGCACCCGCAGGATGATATAGCTGACCGCGACAAGCACCACGTTCGTGAGCAGGAAACTAAGCGTGTAGGTTTTCCAGGTCATGCCGTTCCTTTTTTTCAGCCCGATCCATTTATAGAGCAGCCTCTCTACAGGTCCGAATATCCGGTCCGTCCAGTTCGGCTCGTTCGAGAACACATGGTACACATAGGTGCCAAGCGGTTTAACGAGCAGGATCACAACCGCCACAACAACCGCCATCTGCAAAATTTCCATTCCATAACCCCCTAAGGAATAACTGCGCCCGATCAGAATTTATCCGGATGGAGCAGCGCGTACACCAAATACAAAAATACAAATACCGTAACAACCGCTGCCAGAATCACGTTTCATCCCCGCTTTCCTGATCGTCTATCGTCTTGCCGCACCAGACTGCAAACAAAACGTACAGCCCAAAGCATAAGGCCAGCGTCAAAACCATACATAAGTCCGTCATGTTCAACCTCCAAATAAACCTGCGTAATGGCACAATAAACCGCGGTCCATTGCGCTGAATGGTAAATCCGTTCCAATAAAATGTGCTTATAAGCCCCATTTTCCTGAAAAAAGGCAACAAAAAAGAAGCCTTAGGAGCAGAGAAGCAGCTCCCTCGGCTTCGGCTTTACGGCAGCGCAAGCGAAGCTTCGCCTATGCGGCAAAAGCTTGGCTGCGCCGCTATATCAAGCAGCAGCACGATATCGAGTGTCTCTCCCGGACACGCTTACGAGGTTAGCTGTCGGATTCGGGCGCGGAAGTCGCCCTACGCGCTGCTTCATTGAAGCCGCGCGACTCACCCCATGGGCGGATTGGCTGCGCCGGCTCTTGAATAGCCAGCCGGCAGCCTGTTCCCGCCCGTTTGGTTCCCCCGCTTTTGCCATTCCGGCAAAATTCAGCGACTGGGTACTGCGAATAGCACCCATATGGTTTTAAACCGTCATGCACAATAGCATAGCGCCATGCCGGCGCAAAAAAGCCGCAGAGGCACAGTGACCTCTGCGGCCAAAATAAGCCACAGCTCATCATCCCTCTCTCGAACAACGCTTACGAGGTTAGCTGTCGGATTCGGGCGGTGAGAGTCGCCCTACTTCAAGCATGCTCCATGGTGCCTGCTTGAAGATTCACCCCTTGCCGCGCGCCAAACCGACTCTCACATCGGATTGCCTGCACAGCGGACCGCAGCAGGGCAAATTGCGGCTTGCCCCGTCATGCGGATGGTTCCCCCGTTTTCCGTTTGCGACGGAAACTCAGCGATTGGAAATCATTTGAACTTGCATGAACTGAATCTTACTCCCGGCACAAGCTGCTGTAAAGAGAATAGAGAGGCGATTTAGGCAGAAATTGGTGAGGTTTGAGTATATGTAAACCGCTTTCTTTTTTAAAAATCTTTAAAATGCTCAAAATATCTCGCGGATACTTCATTTCCCGAAAATTGCACATAGATTCTTTTCGTTGCCGCAGCCCATTTTCCCCTATAACAGTCATAGCTGCGGGCAAAAACGAGTATTTATAAAAGATAAAGGAAAATGCTGCGGCCATTCAGGGAAAAAGGACAAAATCGTGTAAAGGATATGCCGCATCGGCCAGCGAAATATTTACAAAGCGGGTTTTCAGGTTTACTATAAACCTCATACCCAGTTACGGTACATTTTTGCGCTGAATTTTTTGGAGACAAAAAAGCGGGGGACCCAATCGGCATGCGGAAATGAAGTATGCCATCCGGGGTGAATCGTTGGCCGCGCGCCATCGTAGGGCTTCTCTCTAGCCCGAATCCGACAGCTAACCTCGTAAGCGAACGAAGGAGAGAATGCTCTATGTTTCAATCTGCGGAAATGTTAACAGACCGCCTCGCCAATCATTTGGCGATCGAAGTCCCTCACGCGTCCGAAATCCAAATCAAGCGGATCGAACTGTTCGTCATCCCGGCCATCAGTATTGATGCGCCCGGATACCGCGTCTGTATGCGGATCACTGCCGCTTTGGGTTACGGATGGAGCGAAACGTTTATCGAAAAGAAAGAAAAGCCATCCGATTGGGTGCATTGGAGCAGCTGCCTCGTCCACTATATTAACACGGGGAACGATTATAACCGTGAAGACAACACGCTCGACAGCCGCCTCCGGCATATGTTTGTTACTGCAGTAGATCAGATCAGCAGCCACCGGCTGCAGACAGCTGCTGCAGATAGCGCCGAAAGCGTAGAGAGGGCGGTCGGCGCCGGGAGCACAGCCAGCTTGGCGGAAGAGCAGCTAGAGCAGGGGCAAAATACCGGACAGGCGGCAGAGATAAGCTCCGCAGCCGCTGCGGAACGTGAAGCGGATGCGGAGAACCAGGCGGCTGCAGCCGTTGAAAGCGGAAGCGAGCCTTTTACGGAAGATGTGACGCTTTTAGCGCGCTCGGAATGCTATATTTCGCTGTTTTAGATGCGGGGCATCTGCTGCCCGGCAATCAATCGCTGTTTCATTGGCTTCATGCCTCTTAAACAGCGATTTTTGCATGCTCCGGCACATAACTTTGGCATCCGGCGGGAAAAATGGATTCAGCATGACTATGCCGGATTCGAGGGAATGGAGGACATTCAAAGTGGCGGAAAAAAACATCCTCGCTTTTTTTAAAAGCCCCGAGCAAGCGGAACTTGCCCATGCCGAGCTTAAAAAACTGAAGCTGGTGGACAGCTCGATCGACCGGATCGACGGTTATTCCGGCGGAATCGACCGGATTGAAAATCCGTTAACCGGCGATTTTCCAGGCTTGGCGAATATTACGCTGGGCAATCAATACCCGCAAATCGACGCAGCCGTGCTGGAAGCTTCCGATGTGAGCGCAAGCGGGCTCAGCTCTTCTTCTCCGCTGGGCGATACGACAGGCCGGGATATTGTGCTGACCGCCGTTATAGAAGAGGAAGATTTCGAGCAGGCGGTGCGAGTCGTAGAAGATTACGGGGCGCTGATTTAATGCCTCCCGGCAGCCGCGCTGCAAAACCAAACAAGCCTCCTTTTGCCCTTACGGGTGTAGGAGGCTTGTTTGGTTTTGCAGTTAACCCGTTAAATAAACGACAATACGATCCCGACCAAAAATCCGCAAATCGCTCCGTTCACCCGGATCCACTGCAGATCGCCGCCGATTTTTTCCTCCAGCATATTCACCAGCGACTGATCGTCCAGCTTGTCGAGGTTTTCACGGACAAGCAGCCCAAGCCTGTAGTGGTTAACTTCAATCTGATGCGCGGCAAATTCAAGAATATGATGCTCCCAGCGGACGACTGCCTCGTGATGCGCCTTCGCAAGCTCTACGGCATAACGCAAGCCCTGCACAACAATACGCCCGCCATTGGACCGCTGCTCGTCCAGCTTGGCCAGCAGCATCGCTTTGCCATCCGCTGCCCGTTCCTCCAAAAAACGCAGCATTGCCGGGCTTTCCGCTTTGCTGCGCAGCCATTCCTGCAGACGCACGATCAGTTCATCGTTACCGGCGAGCTTTTGCAGTTCACCGCGGACCGATGCCAGCAGCTTCGTACGCATCGCACTTCCTTCACGGCTTAAATCGCGTATCGTGGAGAGCAGGATGCCTTGCAGCATGGAGCCCAGCTTCTCTTCGCTCATAAAACCGATAAAAGCCTGCAGGGCAAAACCCATGAAACCGCCGACGCGCAGCTCGTCCAGCTTTTGCATCGCCAGCTTGCCCATCATATCTTCCGTTTCGCGCTTTAACGCCCAAGCCTTCAGCCGGCCCAGCGCATGATCAAGAGCTTTTTCATCCCAGCCTTCGTCGGCTGCGGACTGCACCAGCTTCGCTGCCAAAGGCTGCAGCTCCATGCGCCCGGCGTAATGGGCGGCCGCCTGCTGCAGCCAGACAGCGGCTTTATCCTCGGGTATACGGCGGACCGCCTGCTCCGCAGCTTCAATGACAGCAAGCCGAACGGAACGTTGTTTCGCGAAACGGACCGCCCCGGAACCAAGCCAGTCGGTCAGGCGAAGCTTTTTCAGCTTTTCGGTAATGCTTTTTTTGTTCAGCAGCTCGTTTTCCATTGCCGATATAAGCGAATTGACGATTTTGTTCCGGTTTTTAAGCAGCAGCGACGTATGCGGAATCGGGATGCCCATCGGATGCCGGAACAGCGCCGTTACCGCAAACCAGTCTGCCAGTCCGCCGACAAGGCCGGCCTCAAAGCCGGTATGGAGCATATTCACCCACCAGCTGTCCGTCAGCCACCTTGTTGCGAGAAAACCGGCAGCCATCACGATGAGCGAAATTATCGCAATTTTTTTTGATTTCAATGGTTTTCCTCCAAGCGATGCATTCGATTTCGGTTGATATGCCATAATTATACCAAAATTTTCAGCTGTAATTCGTAAATAACCGAAATCGGCAGCTTTTCCATGATAGGGGGCCAGCATTCCGGTGCAGAAGGCGGCTTCATTCCGTTATAATGGAAAAAAACGCTGCAAGCCGGGCGAGGGGCTAAACCGACGTCCGGTTCACTCGTAAATGAAACAAATGAGGTGGAAACAACAGTTATGGCATTAATCGGAGTGAGGGAAAAGAAAAAAAATGCGCGGTACAAAAGCATCGTGCTGCAAGCCGAGCGGCTATTTCTCGAAAACGGGCTGGACCATGTCCAGATGCAGGATATCGCTGATGCCGAAAGAATCGGCATTGCCACCCTGTTCCGCTATTTTCCGAAAAAAGACAAGCTGATTGTAGCGGTAGCCGTTGCCAATCTGGAGCGGCATATCGGCAAATACAAGGAGCTTGCCGGCGCAAGCAAACCCGCCTATGAGCGGCTGGAGAACGTACTGGATTATTTGACGCGGGAAGACCATCTGCAAAGCGGGGTAAAATTCCGCGAAGCTTTCGAAAGCTACGCTTCTTTCGCCAAAAATCCGCTGACGGATATCCAGGATTACATCGAAACCCAAAAAGAAATTACGGGCATCTTCATGGAGATTGTGGAAGCCGGAATAACCGACGGCTCGATCCGGGCGGACATTCCGGTCAAAGAAACGGTCATTACGATCATTAATGCCTACGGCACCTTCTGCAACAACATCGCCCTCAAGTCGCCGATTTCCTATTTGGAAGAAGATATCGCAACCCCCAACCAACAGCGCATTTTGAAACAAATGCTGTTATCCTATATCCGGCCCTAATCCAGATGTCGATTTTGACCGGTCCGTATAGCCGCTGCCGCTGCTTTTCTTAAACAAAGGATGACGAATTTCCAATTTCCGCAAGGCACGTGCAACATAAGGGTTCCAGCCTATGCAATGCAAAAAAAACACCTGCGTTTTGCACGCAGGTGTTTTACACATATTCTCGCAGACGTTTCACGAATGCCTCTGCTCGAAAGTTTCACTAAGCCAAATCATCTAACGGTTCATCCAGCCGCCGTCCACGCATAATACGTGGCCGCTCATGTAGTCGGATGCCGAAGAGGCAAGGAATACTGCCGCGCCCGCAAGGTCTTGGCCGGTTCCCCAGCGTCCCGCTGGGATACGGTCCAAAATTTGCTGGCTGCGGACCGGATCGTCACGCAGCGCTTCCGTGTTGTCCGTCGCCATATAACCCGGAGCGATAGCGTTCACCTGGACGCCCTTGGACGCCCATTCATTGCCCATTTCCTTGGTCAGGCCGGCTACCGCATGTTTGCTTGCCGTATAACCCGGCACATTAATGCCGCCCTGGAACGACAGCATGGAGGCGATGTTGATGATTTTGCCCGAGCCTTGAGCAATCATCCGTTTGCCTGCTTCCTGGCTCAATACAAAAACGGAATTGAGGTTGACGTTCAGCACATCCTCCCAATCCTTGTAGCTGTGCTCGGCAGCCGGCGTGCGGCGGATAATTCCCGCATTGTTCACAAGGATGTCGATGCGGCCAAAAGCCTCCACCGCCTGCTCAATAATGCCAGGCAGCTTGTTCAGCTCGGCTACGTTCGCTTGAATCGTAATCGCTTTCCGGCCTAACTCCCGCACTTTGGCGGCTGTCGAATCCGCCGGTGTACTGTTCGTTACGAGCACCAGGTCCGCCCCCGCTTCCGCCAGGCCAACTGCTATTGCTTCGCCAAGGCCCCGGCCTGCGCCGGTTACAACGGCTACTTTACCCGTCAAGTCAAAATACCCCACTGCCGTTCCTCCCTTATCCTATTCAATCCTTCATCGCCGCTGCCGGTGTAAATGGATGCTAATCGCCGCTTCACGCGCCGATTATCGCCAGCTGCCGCTTATTGCTCCCGTGATGGCGATCTGCCGCAACGCTAAGCCCGCAAAATACGAACGCCGGCGCTTTCATATTTGTCCACAACCGCCTGGTCGATCGCTTGGTCCGTAATAATGCAGTCTACATCTTCAAGGCTGGCGAACGTAATAAGCGCCCCGCGGTCAAACTTGCTGTGATCGGCAAGGCAATAAACTTCCTTGGCGCATTCCAGGTAAACCCTTTTTAAAGCTGCCAGCTCTTCGGTAAAAATCGTCAGCCCGTATTCCGGGTGAATGCCGGTCGCCGACAAAAACAGCTTATGGACGTTCAGCTTCCGGATCCAGTCATGCGAATCCGTTCCGATCAGCAGATTATGATGGCGGTAACCGCCCGGCACAACAAGCCGGATCTGCTCCTTCGCCGTCAGCTCCCGGATAATAAGCAAATCGTTCGTCAGCACGGTCAGCGGCATGTTGCGCAGCCGGCGGGCGATTTCGAGCGTCGTGCTGCCGGCATCAAGCGCAATAATATCGTTGGGCTCGATGTGGGCGAGCGCCATTTCGGCAATCGCCGCTTTCTCCTTCTGGTGCTTGACGTTGGGCAGCTGGAGCGGAAGCAGCTCGCCCTCCGACTCCAGAACCGCCCCGCCGTGTATACGGCGAAGCAGCCCTTTTTCCTCCAGCTTCTCCAGATCCTCGCGCACCGTCTTTTCCGTTACTTTAAACCGCTCGCTGAGCTCGGACACCTTCACGCTGCCCTTCCGCTCCAGCTCTTCTACAATATGGCGATGGCGATCCGCTGCAAGCATTCGTCTTTATTTCACATCTTTCATCGGAATAAAGTCTTGATCGGCAAACGTATAGTTTTCGCCTGCCATCGCCCAGCAGAACGTATAGTTGCTTGTGCCCGCGCCCGAATGAATCGACCATGGCGGGGAAATAATCGCTTCCTCGTTAGCCACAACGAGATGGCGTGTTTCCGAAGGTTCGCCCATCATGTGGAACACGCGTGCGTCATCGTTCAAATCAAAATACAGATAAGCTTCCATGCGGCGGTCATGCACGTGGGTAGGCATTGTATTCCAGATGCTGCCCGGCTTCAGGCTTGTAACGCCCAGCATCAGCTGGCAGCTTTGGATGCCGCCTTCATGGATATATTTGTTCAGGACGCGTTCGTTTGATGTTTCAAGCGAGCCAAGATGCGTCGGATTGGCTTCCTGCTCCGTCATTTTGCGGGTCGGATATTCAGCGTGCGCCAGCGCGGAAACCAAATAAATTTTCGCAGGATTGTCGTTGTTTTTGCTGGCGATTTGTACATTTTGCTTGCCTTTGCCGACATACAGCACTTCCAGTTTGCTCAGCTCGTACACTTCGCCGTCAACCGTAATGACCGCTTCTCCGCCGCCGATATGCAGCAGGCCAACTTCACGGCGCTCCAGAAAATATTCCGTTTTGAGCGTATCTTTATCTTCCAGCGTAAGCGTCTCGCCAGCCGGGAAAGCGCCGCCGATAACCAGCCGGTCGTAATGGGTGTATACCATATTGATCTGGTTAGGAACAAACAAATGTTGTACGAGAAACTCTTTGCGCAGGCGCGCCGTATCGTATTGCTTAATATCCGTTGGATTTGTCGTATGACGTACTTCCATGAAGAAAGCCTCCTTATAATCGCACCGTGATTTTGTTTGTTTTTGTTCGTTTTCATAATATCACACTTTTTCGAACATAAAAAGAGTTTTTTTAAACAATAAAAAAGCTGGCCGGACACGATCGTCCGGCCAGCGTAACTGGCAGAGCAAAACAAACCAAAATGAACGTTCTGCGCAGCAGTCGGCTATGGGAGCGTTCATAGGCTTAAACGCTCCCCGTGCACGATGCGCCGCGTGCAGCCCCGGCGCGCATCGCACAGGCTAGTCCGCATGCAGCCCGTCGCACGGCGGGTTGCATGCAGCCGCTCCCGCCTTAGGCGTTCGCCTGGAGCGGAAACACAAACCGCAGCATACGGCTGATAAGCGGATGAATGACGGAAACATGCGTCTCCCCTTCAAACAGATGATAGTCCACTTCAAGCTCTCCGCCGGCTTCTCCGGCCAGCAGCTCATTCGCGCGGAACGCTCCTTCGAGTATCGCCGCCTTCTCCCCGGCGCCCGCTGCGATCATCAGCTTCGCCTGCAAGCCTTGTTCCCGCAAGCTTCGGCGCAAGTCCGGCATCCGCTGCAGCAGCTCGTAATCGTTCCACCAGACGGAAGGGCTGCCCGCAACATAATGGCTGAACGACTGCGGCTTCTCCGCCAGTGCGTACAGCGTAAACAAGCCGCCTAGCGAATGGCCGAACAAAGCCTGCCTGCGGAAGTCCATCGGGTAACGGCGCGCCAGCTCCGGCTTCAGCTCGCACTCGATAAAAGCCAGGAACGCTTCCGCTCCTCCCCCTTCCGGCCAAGGCGTGCCGTCCGGGCGCAGCCCGGCCTGCCGGCCTTTTAACGTATAGTCATAGAAACGCCGGTTCACGACAAACGGCTCATCGGATTCATAACCGATTCCCACAATCATGCCGGGAACAAGCCCTTGCTGCGGATGGCGCGACTGCAGCCGCATCGCTTCGGCCAGCGAGCCGAAGCAGGAGTTGCCGTCCAATGCAAATAACGCCGGATACCCGGCTTCCGGCGCGGCCGTCTGCGGTTTATATACGAGAATGCGGTAGCTTAAGCCGGACTGCGCATGCAGCATAAACGTTTCGGTCAGCGGAACGCCGTACCGGCTGGAAACTTCAATGTCGCGTATTGGATGGTCCATACATGCCGCCTCCTGTTAACGTGATTTTCTGAGCAAAAAAATAAAATAAGGGACGCCGATAATCGAAACCACGATGCCCGCGGCAAGCTGTACCGGCGCAAATACCGTCTTGCCGATAAAATCGCCGGATACTACCATTGCCGAGCCAATGATGCCGCTGACGGGAAGCACATGCCGGTGCTTGAACCCGGCCAGCCTTTTCGCCATATGCGGCGCTATAAGCCCAACAAACCCCATGCTGCCGGCTACGGCTACACTGGCAGCAACCAGGCCGACGCTGCATACGAGCAGCACTTTCTTTTCCTTCTCAACCGCCGCGCCAAGGCTTTGCGCGCTGTCCTCCCCAGCTGCATCACATCGAGCACGGAGGAGCGCAGCCAAATCAGCACAGGCAGCACAACCACCCAGGGCAGCATCGAAGCGACAAACGCCCAGTTCGCGCCATAGATGCTGCCTGCCAGCCATACCGCCGCCGCTTCATAATCCTTTGGATTCATCTTCAGCGAAAGGTACAGCGTAAGCGCGCCGAAGCCCGAGGCCGTCGCAATTCCGACCAGAATAAGCCGCTGCGGGTCAAGCTTTCCTTGTTCGCGGGCAAAATAATAAATACACGCTACGGCAACTATGCCGCCGGCGACGCCAAACATCGGCCTTGCCATCACAGCCGTAAAGCCGGTCCCTGCCAACTGATCCTGGAACAAAAACATAAACAGCACAACGGCAAGGCCTGCTCCCGCATGGATGCCCAGAATGCCGGGATCGGCGAGCCCGTTGCGGGTAACGCCTTGCACAACCGCTCCGGCAATGCCAAGCGCATAGCCGACCAGCAAGCCAAGCACGATTCGCGGCAGCCGGAAATCAAACACGACCAGATCATAATCCGGATTCGGATCGATCCGGAGAAGCGTCTTGGCGATATCCGCCACCGACATGTCGAACGCGCCGTTCGTCAGGCTGATGTAAAAGGCAGCCAGCAAAAATACGCCACCAGCCGCATAAATGACCCACAGCCTGCGCGGGGAACGGGTGGAATGCGAGGAATGGTCAGCCATGTTTGCCGCCTCCTCTCGTCTTGATTAAATACAGGAAAAAAGGCACTCCAAACATAGCCGTTACGACGCCGACCGGCGTTTCAAACGGGCTGTTAATGAACCGGGCGAGCAAATCGCATAAAGCAAGGAACAAGCCGCCCATGACGGCCGATAAAGGAATAATGATACGATAATCGACTCCGGCCGCCATTCTGGCGATATGCGGAATAATAAGCCCGATAAACGCGATTTTGCCGGCAAGCGCCACCGATACCCCCGTCAAAATGACAACTGCAAGCATAACCAGCGCTTTGACGACGGCTGTCCGCTGTCCAAGCCCGGACGAAATATCATCGCCCAGCGACAGCACCGTTACCGATTTGGACAAATAAAAAGCGAGCCCGAGCCCTACGGCCGCAAACGGCAGCGACAGCTTCAGCAGCTCCGGATCCATCTGGTGCAGCCTGGCGTTATACCAGAAGCTGATGGATTGCGACATCTGAAAATAAGCGGCGATGGCCGCCGATGTACCGCTCAGGAAGGTGCCGATCACCGTCCCCAAAATGGCTAGCTTAACAGGCGACAGCCCTTGCGGAATGAGGCTGGCAATGCCAAACACAAGCGCCGTCCCGATGGCAGAGCCGATCATGGATACGGCAATAAGACTGACGGAATGGGTGCCAGGGAATAAAGCGACTGCCGTCGTCACCGCAAACACCGATCCGTCGGACACTCCCATAATGGAAGGGGACGCCAAATAGTTCCGCGTCATGCCCTGCATCAGCGCTCCCGACACCGCCAGAAAAGCGCCGATCAGCATAGCTCCGACAACACGCGGCAGCCGCGAAGAGCGGATAATTTGATGATCCACGCTGCCGGGATCGAAATGAAACACGGCGTCCCATACCGTCCCGGCTGTAATTGATTTTGCGCCGTACATGACGGACAGGATCACAAGCAATACAGCCAAAACCGGCGCCATCACGAAGATGACAGCCGGTATGAAACGTTTGCGGCGCATAATCAACAACACCTTACTTGGCAATATGTTCGGCAAAAGCCTGCAGGAACGCTACTTTGCTGTAAGCCGTGCCGCCTTGTGCAAGCGGGTCGACCAGGTTAACCAGCATCTGTCCGTTTTTCACAGCATTCGTTGCTTTCAGAATCGGATTACGTTCCAGCTCCTTCTCCGCGTTAGGAGCATCCTTGTTCTCATCCGGCGAGAATTGGACAATAAGCACATCCGGGTTCAGCTCCGCCAGCTTCTCCACCGAAATGGCCTCTTGCGCTTTAGCCGCTTTCACCGGTTCCGGAACAGCCAGCCCCAAGTCCTGGTACAGGAGCGGGTTAAAGAAAGTGGATGCCGAATATACGAACACTTGGCCTTGGCGAATACGGACGGCGAGGACGGATTTTCCGCTCATATCGCCCAGCTGACCTTTGACTTCATCCAGCTTCGTTTTATAATCAGCAATTTGTTTAGCTGCTTCATCCTGCTTGCCGCTCAGCTCGCCAAGCAGCGTCAGATTGGCTTCCCAATCGGTCGATACGTGGGAATACGGAAGGGTTGGCGCGATTTTTTCCAGCTTCTCGAGCACTTCCGCCGGGAACTTCGTCGACGCTAAAATTACATCCGGCTTCAACTGCAAAATTTTCTCGAAATCCGGTTCGGTTTTTTCGCCAACCGATTCCGCTTTGTCCACGATGCTGCTGAACATAGCCGGGAATTCGCCGCCGACGGAAATTGCGCCAACCGGGTGGACATTAAGCAAAATGGAATCTTCCATCGCTTCCAGCGCGCCGGTAATGACGATGCGGTCCGTTTGGGACGGTACTACATACGATTTGCCTAAGTATTGGATCGTTTTGGTTTCACCTTCGGTCTGCCCGGCCGCATCTGCGCTTGCTGTCGGCGTTGCTTCCGGGGCTGCCGTTTCAGCTGCCGCCGTTTGCTGCGGCGCTTCGTTTTGGTTATTGGATCCGCATGCCGCCAGTACAAGCACTAGCAGCGCAAGCCCTAATCCTAAAGCGATTTTTTTCATAAACTGTGTTTCTCCCCTTGTTTTTATTTGATAACGATTCTCATTATTGATGATAATCGTGAATCGAAAGCTTCGCCATAGATAAAAACCGGATCGTTCATGGACAATTTCCGGAAAAAAGCTGCACCGCTTCGCCAAGCATCCGCTCCAGGGCGATCGGGGAGTATTCCCGCCAAGGGCTGGATGACACCTGCATCAGCTTCCCGTTGCGCACAACATCCAGCGACAGCCAGCCGGGCGACATGCGCAGCTTCCGCCAGTATTCAAGCGACTCCGTGTCCTGACGGACAAGCAAAATGATCCGGTCGGCGCCGGTCAGGGACAGCTGGTCGACGGTAAGCGGCGTATGGTATAAGCCGGAAAAAGCGGCGCCGCATGGCCTGCGGATGCCCAGGCCGTTATAGAGAATGTCCTCCACCCCCTGGCTGCAGGACGCGTACAATTGATCGCCGACAATACAAACAAACAACACGGACTCATCCTTCAGCTCGCCGGCCGTTTGGTCCTTGGCCAAAGCCAGTCCCCGTTCGAAAGCGGTGATCCACCGTTCCGCTTCCGGCCGCTCATCCAGCCAGTCCGCCGCGGAGCGCAGCGTATTTTTCCAGCAGCCCCGGTGCACCTCCGGCAATTCAAAATAAGGCGCAATCGCCTGCAGCCGCTCCTTCTCCCAATCTTCCAGTCCCGGCGGGCACATGATCAGCTCTGGTTTCGCTTCCTCCAGCATGTCCATATTGGCCGCTTTGCGGTAATTTTGGCGGAAGCCGTCAAGATGAAACGGAATGTCCGCAGCAAAATGATCGTAATAATAGTCGGCCCATTTCGGATGCAGAGGCGCGGCATAAGGGATAACATGCAGCGGCAGCAAGTAGCCGATCAGGACGGATGGGCCGTACACGGCGATTTTCCGCTTGCGCCTGTTCATGAATTGGGTAGGCGACAAGCCGTGTTCTTTTTTAAACTTGCGGCTGAAATAAAATTCATCCTCATACCCGACCTCATGCGCAATATCGCGCAGCTTCCGCCCGGAATGGAGCATCAGCCGTTTCGCTTTCGCCATCCGGATTTGCGCCATATGCTCATGGGCGCTGACACCGTACGTTTTTTTGAACAGCTCGGCAAAATATTTGGGGCTTACCGCCGCAATCGCGGCCAGCCGTTCCATCGTCAGCGCTTCGGAACTGTGCTGCTCCATATACGCCTTCGCTTGCTCCAGCCCCTCCCGCGTATCCGCCGCTCCGCCGGATGCGGCGAGCAGCTCAAGCAGCAGCTGCTGCAGCCCGATCTGCGCCTGCATCCGCTTCAGCGGCTGGCCGCTGCCCCAGCCGGCGTGCATGGAACGGCACGCGTCGGCCAGCCTGCTCCCGGAATCAAACGATTTAGCCCCTTCCTTGAGTAGTCCTTCCTGCCCGGAATCGCCATCCAGCTGAGTGAATGCGCCGGATTGCTCCCGGTACAAATCAAAGCGGATAATTGCAGCGGACATGTCTGCGGACACCACGCCAAACGTATGGCCGGGCCAGCAGATATATGCGGTTCCCGGCAGCATCGGATAGTTTTTTTTGCCGATTTTCAGCTGCCCTTCCCCGCTTAACAGTGCAATAAGCGTAAAATGATAGGTCAGCTGCTGCCCTTGCTGCAAACTTCCGCCGCCTGCAGCCAGCATTTCGACATCGCGCAGCCGGACGATCCATTCCTCCGGCCGGCTTTTATATTCAATGCCGCTATTCGGCATGTATGGAGCATGGTCATCCATTATGGCACCTCCCAAATATGATAATGGTTATCATTATCATATTTAGTATACCAAAAATGAAGCAGCCCCGGAACCGGATTTTTTACGGCATATCTGTTTTTTGATGAGAAGCGGACGAATTGTAAAAAGGATGCCGCCTCTATATATCGAAGTTAATGAGGGAAGTCAATTTTTCTCAAAGGAGATCGTGGAATGAACTTGGAGGCGCGCCCGTTGAATTTGCACATGGCAGATATATCAGGCTCTAAATGGCAGGATGTGAAAGCGGAGGAACTCGCTATTGATAATGTCAGCTTGGCCAATACCAAAGTCAATAACGTCAACATGAGCGGAATGGTTATGGATGATATTCATATGGGCGGTGTCAAAATCTCGAACGCCAATCTGTCGGGATTAAAGATTCAGCACGCCAATTTAAGCCATGCCGTCTTTGATCACATCCATCTGTTCGGAACAGCCTTTCATCATATCGTTCTTCCTAAAGAAGGAGACGCCGGCTATAATCCGGAAGGGCAATACAAACCGGTCAGCTTCCAGAACAGCCATCTTTCCCATGCGCAGTTCAACCATTGTGATCTATCCCATGCTGAAATAACGGATTGCGACATTACCGGTTTAAAAATAAACGGTTTCCTGGTTTCGGATCTAATCCAAATTGCTAAGAAGCGAGACGCCGTTGAATAATGGAGCCGGGAAATTGGCATCGGCCAAAATGCCGATGATGAACAATCCCTCCGTCATGGATAATGGCGGAGGGATTGCCGAATCGCCATGCGCACTCGCGGGCGCGAAGTCCCAGAGGACGTATTGTATTCCATCTCCCGCGCTTGTACAGCACGGCCAGCGCATATCCGCGCCTGCCGCTTTCAGGCAAGGCAGCCCTTTGCCTCGCCGTGAGGCGCAAAGGCCGCTAAGCCTAAACGGGCATGTTAGCTTTCCCGCACCCAAACTGCCATTTCTCCTTCTCCCCTGTTCGCCCATGCGAAATAAGGTATAAACAGGAGCGGCTGAAGTCTGGTTCCCGGAGCCGCTGAAGCGCTGTACAGCGCTGTGCCCCAATCCTCCGCCTTCAGCCTTTCGCCTTCGGCTTCGATGACCACTACACCGTCCAGCAGATCCTCCGCTTTACGCCACGACAGCTCCGCTTCCTTCGGCAGCGATAGTTCATGCAGATGCTCGCCGTTGTCGGCTTGCTCGAGACAGTACACAAGCGGTCCGCGCTGCAGCGCTGTTTTGCCCGCATTGCTCCGCACCAGCGGATGGCTGTGCATGCGCATCACCGGCATTTCCAGCGCCAGCTCTACCGTATCGCCGGCTTGCCATGTGCGCTCCAATACCGCGTAGCCGTTTACGGTTCCCGCCTTGTATGTCTGGCCGTTGACGGTAATCGACGCAGACGGGCTCCATACCGGCAGCCTGAAGGCCAGCTTGAATACCGCTGTTTGCTCCGGCTGCACTTCAAACCGGACATACCCGCTCCACGGCAGCTCCGATTGCTGCTTCAGCACAACCGTTGTGCCGCCAAGCTCCACTTCCGCTTCGCCGCCGATGTACAGATGGGCGTACACCGTATCGTTGTCCGCCGTATACAAATAGCTGCCGAGCGAAGCAAGCAGCCTTGCCACATTAGGCGGGCAGCAGGCGCAGCCGAACCATTCCTGACGGACCGGCTTCACATGGCCGTAGTTTTTGTTGCCGCCGTTGCATGCTTTTGGATCTGCCTCAAGCGGATTAACATAAAAGAAATGTTTGCCGTCGCGGGCCATGCCGCCGACCACCGTGTTATATAACGCCCGCTCCAGCACATCCGCGTATTTGGCATGAGGCTCCAGCCGCAGCATTCGCTGCGCGGCAAACACAAGGCCGATCGATGCGCAAGTTTCCGCATAGACGGTATCGTTCGGCAAATCATAATCGAAGGAAAATGCTTCGCCATGCGCCATCGAGCCGATTCCGCCCGTTATGTACATTTGGCGTTCCGTCATGTTGTCCCACAGCCTGCGGCATGCCGCAAACAATCCGGTATCGCCGGTCTCGGCCGCAACGTCAATCATGCCCGACAGCATGTAGACGAAGCGGACCGCATGCCCGATTGCATGCTCCTGCTCGCGGACCGGCTGATGCGCCTGGAAATAAGCCGTGTCGATTTTTTTCGGATGGACAAAACCCCAATGACTTTCATAGTTGCGGCTTTGCGTCTCCTGAACAAGGAAATTCGGCTCCGTCCCGCGTGCGTGAATAAAAAATTGGCTTAAATTCAAATAGTTCCGGCTGCCGGTCGTTTCGTACAGCTTCACCAGCGCCAGCTCGATTTCCTGATGTCCGTCATAACCTTGCAGCTTGCCCGGCTCATTACCAAATACCTCATTGATATAATCTGCAAAACGGATTACAACGTCCAGCAGCTTCCGCTTGCCCGTAGCTTTATAATAAGCTACGCCGGCTTCAATCATATGCCCTGCACAATAAAGCTCGTGGCAGTCCATCAGGTTCGTCCACTGCTCGCCCGGTTTTTTTATTGTAAAATAGGTGTTCAAATAGCCGTTTGCATGCTGCGCCCGCGCGATAATATCAATCATTTCATCGGCAACGGCTTCCAGCTCCGGATCGGGGCTGGTAGCAAGCAAATAGCCGGTTGCTTCCAGCCATTTGGCCAAATCGCTGTCCTGGAACACAAAGCCGTAAAATTCCCCTTGCTCGAGACCGGCGGCAATTTTAAAGTTGCGTACCGCTCCGCTTGGCTCCGCGCCTTCCACCCGGTCGTTAAGCGCCTCCCACTGATAAGGAACAACGGTATGCCGCACCAGATTGCAATAATAATTCCAGAATGGATCGTTTACGTTTACTTTTGTCAAAGGAAGTATTCTTGACCGTTCCATCGATGCTGCCTCCGCCATTGCCAAACACCTCTTTAATTATTGGATTTCACCTTAGCTCCTTATTGTATGGTATATTTTTCTTATGAAAAATAAGTAAACCAAACCTAAAAATTATAATATTTCACACTCCGAGTGATGATCGGATGCGTACTTCACTATCCGTTGGCAGGAGGTGTTAGTCCCGGGTGAACAAACCTGAAACGATTCTTGCTTTTGCCGCTCCGCCGGTCCCTTATTTTATCGAATGCGGCATAGCGGTCTACGATCCGGGCGATCAGCATCCAAGCCGGAAGCAGCTTGGCTTGTTTGATTTTATTGTGATCGAGCGCGGCTCCTTGCATATTGGGGAAGAAAATAAACAGTGGACGTTACAAGCCGGCCAGTCGCTTGTGCTTCGCCCCGATTTGTACCATTATTCGGTGAAGCCGTGCGAAGAGGCATGCAGCTTTTATTGGGTGCATTTTCACACAGCCGGCAAGTGGCAGGAAGGGAGCGGCGAAAGCTTTTGCTGGAACCAGGACGAGCATCTGCGCAAGTTTATGTCGCCGCCGTATTATCTTCACCTGCCCAAATATTGGAGCATGCCTTATCCGAATGAAACGTACCGGCTGATGGAACGACTGGTCAGAGCTTCCGGCGAACGGCAGTCCAGCGCCTTTTGGAGCCGTCAGCAGACGTTCGAGGAACTGCTCCGCATGATGGACCTGCGCCAGTTGGAGCAATACGCGCCTCCCGCCATCGTAGTGGCGGAAAAAACGGAAGCGTATTTAAGAAACCATTATCAATCCGGGGTGACAAGCCAGTCGTTATCGGAGGCGCTGCATTATCATTACAATTACATTACCCGATGCATGAAGCAGGTGTACGGCATGACGCCGGGCGAATATTTGACGCATTACCGGCTGGAGCAGGCGAAGCTGCTGCTGCTCAAAACCGAATGGCCGATTGCGGAGATCGGCCGGTTCGTAGGCTTCGAGAACATTCCTTATTTTACAAATAGCTTTACAGCCAAAAACGGCATGTCGCCCCGCCAGTTTCGCCAGTCTTACTCCATGCAATAATAAAACAAGCCTCAGCCAAAATAAGCTGAGGTTTTTTATGCAAGGTATTGTATTTTTATTTGTATTTATGTATATTTATTCACATGTACTTGAATCAATCCTTTTGAGGAGGCTGATGGGGCATTGAACTCGATTTTATTTACGGCGAATCGTCCGGATATCGTGATGGAGCGGGGCGAAGGCATGTATCTATGGGATACGGAGGGCAAACGTTATCTGGATTTTGTCGGCGGGTGGGCCGTCAACAGCCTGGGGCACTCTCCCGCTGTGCTGCACGAAGCGCTTAGCCGCCAGTCCTCGCTGCTCGTTCATGCGAGTCCTTCATTTTATAATAAACCGATGCTGGAATTCAGCCGGCTGCTTACCGATATATCCTGCTTCGACAAAGTATTTTTTACCAGCACCGGCTCGGAAGCGAACGAAAGCGCCGTGAAGCTGGCGCGCAAATACGGCGCGCTGAAGCTGGACGGCGCTTACGAAATTATTACGATGACAGGCAGCTTTCACGGGCGCACGCTGGCGATGATGTCCGCAACGGGAAAGCCGCATTGGAAACAGCTGTTTGAGCCTAAGGTGCCCGGCTTCCGCCATGTGCCGCTTAACGACATTGATGCGCTGTTTGCAGCCATTCATTCCGGCACCTGCGCAATCATGCTTGAACTGGTGCAAGGCGAAGGAGGCGTGCATGAAGCAAACGAAAGCTACCTGTACGCCATCCGCAAAGCATGCGATATGTACGGGTTGCTGCTCATTGCCGACGAGGTGCAGACCGGCCTTGGCCGTACCGGCTCCATGTTTGCCTACGAGCGCTATGGGATCGAGCCGGATATTATGACACTGGGCAAAGGCATCGGCGGCGGATTCCCATTATCCGCAATGCTGGCCAAACAAGAGCTGGATTTATTCGATGCCGGCGATCAAGGCGGCACCTATACCGGACAGCCGCTTGGCATGGCAGCAGGCCTTGCCGTCGTGCAGGAGATCATCACACGCAACCTGCCTGAACATGCCGCCAAACAAGGCGAATACTTGACCGGACAGCTCCGTTCCCTTGCGGTGAAGCACCAGCTGCACCACATCCGGGGCAAGGGACTGCTCCTAGCATTCGACTTGCCTTCCGGGCTGAGCAGCGACAAGCTGGTTGCGTTATGCCGGGATAACGGCCTGCTTATTAATGCGCCGCAGCCGTCTTCGATCCGGCTAATGCCGCCGCTTGTCGTAACCGCAGCCGAAATCGACGAGATGATCGGTATGCTGGATCATGCTTTAACCGCGTTAAGCGTACACGCCTGAAAATTGGCCGCACTGCCATTTTACCGGAAACAAGCAAAAAAGCCGTGCCGGACATTTGAGTCCAAGCGCGGCTTTTCTACTTTACAGATGCGTCAAAAACTAGCTTATTCATAATATCCGACAATTTAAATTGCTTAAGCAAGTCATAAGTACGCTGCTCGGTCAGAGCAATAATGGCTTCCAGCTGCTGATCAATCTGATGTGACGCCGATGCGCACTGAGCCGACTGCTCCGTGCCAGGGCATTCCTCGGTGCATTCCTGCCGGACTGCCATATAAATATCGGCAAGAGTAAGCCGGTCGGGATCAGCTTTCAAAAAATAGCCGCCATCTCTGCCTTCGCGTGCTTCAACGATCCCTTCTCCTGCAAGCTGCGCGAGTACTCTGCGCAAAAAGGTCGGGTGCGAATTCACCTGTTTGGCAATCGCGCCGCTCGTCATCAAGCAGCCGCAATGCGCAAGCAAAATAAGCGTATGCACGGCTATCGCAAAGCGAGGCGGGCCTATCGGATTATTGCGGTTCGAACCCATATGCTAATCCCTCCTGCCTAAAGTTTAGCCAAAATTGCTTATTGAAGCAAGGAGGGGAAGCTCTTTCCTTTTCATTAAAATCCAAAATATTCCTTTGCATTGCGATATGAAATGTTCTGCACGAGGCCGCCCAGCCATTCCAGATCGTCCGGCAGCTCGCCTTTCTCCACCCATTCGCCTAGCATATTGCATAAGATCCGGCGGAAATATTCATGCCGCGTATACGACAGGAAGCTGCGCGAATCGGTCAGCATGCCGACAAAACGGCTCAACAGCCCGATATTGGCCAGCGACTTCAGCTGTTTTTCCATGCCGTCTTTCGTATCGTTAAACCACCAAGCCGACCCAAGCTGCATTTTGCCCGGAATGCCGCCGCCCTGGAAACTGCCGATAATAGAAGCCAGAATGTCGTTATCGTTTGGATTCAGCGAATATAAAATCGTACGCGGCAGCCCACCCTCCGTCTCCAGCGCATCCAGCAGCTTCACAAGAGGAAAAGCTACCGGGCTGTCGCCGATCGAATCATAACCGGTGTCCGGCCCTAGCTTGCCGAACATTCGGGAATTGTTGTTGCGCGAAGCGTTAATATGGAACTGCATCGTCCAGCCGCGTTCGGCATACCGTTTGCCCAGATAGATCAGCGTATATGTTTTATGCTGTTTTTCCTCCTCCGGTGTCACCGCCTCACCGGCCAGTGCCTTGGCGAATACGGCTGCCGCCTGCTCTATTGTCACATCAGCATAAGGCACGTAATCCAGCGCATGATCGGATACTCTGCATCCCGCTTCGTGGAAGAAAGCGATCCGCTTTTCCAAGGCGGCCAGGAAGCCGTCATAATTGCCGATCCGGCTGCCTGCAGCTTCGCCCAGCTTGCCGACCCATTCCAGGAAACCGGGGCGGCTGATCTCCAGCCCTTTGTCGGGACGGAAGGACGGCAGCACCTTAACCTTAAAATCCGGCAGTTCTTTTATCTTCAAATGGTATTCCAGCGAATCCGCCGGATCATCCGTTGTGCAAATGACTTCGACGTTGGATTTCACTATCAAATCACGCGCTTTAAAAGCTCCCGTCTGCAGCTGCCCGTTTACTTTCTCCCAAATAACCGGGGCATTGGATTCATTAATAATCTCATCCACGCCAAAAAAACGCTTCAGCTCCAGATGCGACCAATGGTACAGCGGGTTGCCCGCCGTTTGCGGAACGGTCCGCGCCCAGGCTGTAAACCGGTCATAATCGGTTACGCCTTCGCCGCCGGTTACATATTTCTCTTCAACGCCGTTTGCCCGAAGGGCACGCCATTTGTAATGGTCGCCATACAGCCAGGCAGCGGTCAAATTGGCAAAACCCGTATTCTCATAAATTTGCTGCGGGCTCAAGTGGCAGTGGTAATCAATTATGGGCATATCCTTGGCGTATTGCTCGTACAGCTTGACAGCGGTTTCATTCGTAAGCAAAAAAAACTCATCCAAAAACGGTTTCATGAAAGGCACGCTCCTTCATCCGAAAAAAGCTGGCTGTGGGCGCTTGGAGCGGTCCGCAGCCGCGATAGTTAATGGAATCGGACCAGATCGGCGATTTGGACCTGCTGCCCGGTTCTGATCGAACGGTTAGCGGCAATGCCGGTCAGAATGGATCTGGCGCCGTCGATATGATTCGCCGCCCGGTTAAACGGATCTTCCACAGGCGTGCCGAACAAATCGTTTAACAGCACGGGATCGCCGCCGCCATGGCCGCCTTCGCCTTCTTCTACTTCTGCTTCATACGGCTCGCCAAACATCGGGAATACTGTAATCGTTTTGGCTTTTAACGCCCCTTCTTCCGCTTTGCTGCCGCCGGAATTGACATAGGACTGCTCGATAATCGTCATTTCGATGCGGCCTTTTGTGCCGTTAAATGCAATCCGGTAGCCTTCCCATGGCAAATAGGCGTTTAACGAGTAGGTCAAAATCGCATTGTTTTTGTAGCGGACAAGCACGCCCATCGTATCTTCGATGCTGATGCCGTCGCCGAATACGCTTTGATCGCGGCGGTAACCGTCAGCCGGTTCCGCATCCAAGTACATCGCCTTCAGATGCGGGTTGCTGTCGAGCGGCAGCGCAAACGGGTCGCCTTCGGCATTCGGGTTGCCGGTCGCACGGTCGTAGAATGAAGTAATCCCGCGCTGTTCCGCATTCTCGCGGCCGTAAAACAGCAGATCGCCGTAAGCAAACACGGATTCCGGCTGAGACCCGATCCAGAAGTTGACCAGATCAAAATGATGCGTAGATTTATGGACGAGCAGACCGCCGCTGTTCCGCTTGTCACGATGCCATCGGCGGAAATAGTCGGCGCCGTGCTGCGTATTAAGCAGCCATTCAAAGTGAACCGAGGTCACTTTGCCGATGACGCCGCTTGCGATCAGCTCTCTTGCTTTCGTATGATGCGGCGCGTAGCGGTAGTTGAATGTGACGCGGACATTTTTGCCGGTGCGCTCTACAGTGTCGAGAATATCCTGGCATTTTTTCTCGTCGATCGTCATCGGTTTCTCGGTAATCACGTCGCAGCCAAGCTCCATGGCGCGGATGATATACGTATGATGCGTGCGGTCTACGCTGGTGACGATGACGACATCCGGCTTTTCCGTTTCGATCATCGTGTCGAACTGGTCGGATTTATACGTGCGAACAGCAGGATAGTTGTATTTGTCCGTCAACAGCTTGTTGGCGTATTCCATCCGGATTTCGTTCATATCGCAAAAGGCAAGAAGCTCGGACGTTTCTTTGAAATCGGTTGCAATTGCGGAATAAAAAAACTCCGCCCTCCCGCCTGTACCTACAAGAACATACTTTTTCTTAGCGCTCATCGTATCCATCCTTTATCGTTTGCTAGATTGATCTTGGCTTCATCTTAACGCATTTTAATGCTATAATTCTCGTCAAATCATGCTTTTCTCGCCTGAAATGCCGCATATCTTGCGCAAATAAAGCAACTTGCAAAAGGGAGAAACGATATGGATAATCCACCTTGCTGTACCGGTTCGGCGATATTGACAAGCTGTACGTCGAATATGTAAAAAGAGCTTCTCCGTATACGATGGAAGCCGATCATTACCATCCGTATTATGAGATGTATTACATGCTGTCGGGGCAGCGCATTTATTTTGTAGGCGACCGTTCATATCCGGTGGAGCAAGGAGATCTGGTGTTTATAGCGCCTGATGAGCTGCACCAGACGATGCATGCCGGCGAACCGGAGCACGATCGGCTTATTATGCATTTCGGGCCGTGGTATTTAAGCCGGTTTGCTCCAGCCGAGCAGGAGCTCCTGCTCAGTCCGTTTCGGCAGGCCAGCAAAGTGATCCGGCTGCCGCGGCAGGAACATTGGCAGATCGACCAGCTGCTGCGCCGGCTGCTTGCGGAAATCCGCGACAAACCGCCGGGCTACGAGCTTACGCCCGGACTGGCCGTTACCGAACTGCTTCTTGGGGTAGCGCGTTATTTGCAGCAGCACGAGCCGGTACCGATCTACCATGACACGCCGCTCCATGCCAAAATATCGGAAATCGTCCGGCATATTAACGCCCATTTTGCCGAGCCGATTACGCTGGCCGCCTTGTCGGAGCAGTTCTACATCAGCCCGTATTACTTAAGCCGCAAATTCAAAGAAATAACCGGCTTCCCGTTTACGGACTATATCCTATTGACGCGAGTCAAGGAGGCGCAGCGGCTGCTGCGGGAAACGGACCGTAACATTTCGGACATCGCTGCCGAAGTCGGCTTCGACAACTTTTCCCATTTCGGCAAAACCTTTAAGCGGATCGCCAAGCTGTCGCCGCGCGACTACCGCAAACGGACGTAAAGGAAAGAGGCCGCACCTGCATGAAGACATGCGGGCGCGGCCTCTCGTGGTGTTGTAAGCTGCTGGATGCACGCCGGCGCGGCCGCCTTAGCCGATTGAGCTGCCGTTGCGATGCGCGCCTCTGCCAGATGTGCTTGTGCTGACGCACGCAGACGGGGCCTCAATTCACTGCGGCTTGCAGCCGCTAGTTGTAGGTTTTGTCGAGCAGCGCCAGCAGGCGTTCCTTTACATCCGGCCATTCCTGATCCAGGATGCTGTAGATTACAACATCATGCACCGAGCCGTCCGGCTTGTTCCGCGCCCTGCGCAGGACGCCTTCCCGAACACCGCCAATCCGCTCAACCGCACGCATCGAACGTTCGTTGAAATGGCTGACCGAAAACTGTACGCGCTGTACACGAAGCTGTTCGAAGCAGTACTGCAGCAGCAGCCATTTGCATTCGGTATTCACAGAAGTACGCCATACCTTCGGAGACAGCCAGGAGTAACCGATCTCCGCATGGTTATGATATAAATCGATAGCGGCAATGCGGGTTGTGCCCACAACTTGTCCGGTAGATTTGCTTACAACGGCAAACGGCAGCTGCGTACCGGCCGCCTGGCTTGCCAGCGCCTCGTCAACAAGCTTCGCCGCCTGCTCCTCGGACGTTATTTTGCGCCATGTATACTGCCATATCGCCTCATTGCGAAGCACTTCCATCAAAGCCGGCTTATGTTCCGTCTCAAGCGGCACCAGGTCGATGGTCCTGCCGGATAATACTTGCTGTGCTGTTTCAATTGCGCCCATCATCCTATCACGCCGCCTTTTTATTAATAATGAATTCTCCTCTATCATAGCTGATTTCGGCGGCAGGAATCATAGATTTTGTGTAAACGAATTTGGATTATCCTCAGGTCAGATCCGGACAGACAGATAAAGCGGCTCCAGCGGCAGTTCCCGTATCCCCTCCGCAACCAGCTGGGCGATCCGGATCGCCCCAAGTTCCTGGAAATGCGTATCGTCCTGAGCTCCTTCCGGAAAATGGACAAATTCGCCCGGATACGCCCACATGAACAGCGACTTGGATGTCTCATCCCCAGCTGTTCGTACAGTTCTGCACTTTTGCCTGCCAGATCAATGAGCGGCACGTCCTTCTCCAGCGCCAGCTCCTTCATCGCAATACTATAATCGCCATGCGTATCCATCACATGGCCTTGGTCGTTAAACTTGCGCCGCTGCACAGGCGTAAGGAGGACGGGGATTGCTCCTCTCGCCCGCGCTTCTTCGATATATCTATTTAGATGCTCCTTATATGTCGTAAATGGAAGCGTAGCGCGTTCTTCGTCCTTCTTTTCGTCGTTATGCCCAAACTGGATAAACAAATAGTCGCCGGGTTTCATCCGCTCCAGAATCGGCTGCAGCCGGCCTTCGCCGATAAAGCTTTTGGAGCTGCGGCCGGATTTTGCCTCATTGGCGACAGCAACGTCGGCATTCAAGTAGAGCGGCAGCATTTGACCCCAGCCGGCATAAGGGAATACGTCCTGATCGCAGACGGTCGAATCGCCGGCCAAAAATAAGGTGGAAGCTTGCGGCGCTTCCTTTATTTCAATCGCATTTACACGGGGAGCCTTGCCGGAAAATGTTAACCGCAGCTTGCCGTCATTTACATGAACCGCAAAGCTGCGGACGATGTATTGTCCTGCCGGCGCTTCCGCTTCATAAACCGCCAACCGGCCCGGGCCGGTTCGAATCGTGGTGGAAGCCGGCGCGATCGCATCTCCCATCGTTACCGCCGCCGTATAGTTGCCATTAGGAACGTTAACGATAAACGATGCATGAACCGGAATGCAAAACGATCGGCGCAGCTTGTCCGCATGCTGGCGCTCACGGGCATTAACCGTCCCGCTGCCGTCAAAGCCGTATCCTGTCTGTTCCGTATAATAGGTATCCGGCTGTACCTTTACAAAGCCCTGTTCGGGTTCCCCTAATCCAAAATCAAATTTCAAAGGGCTGTTCATCACAGCTTGCCGCCTCCTTCTGGACATCTGTTCGCGTTATATCCAAATGCTTATTCTCATTGTGAGACGCAATCAGCCGCCTGCCTATTCAAAAATACGGGGATGTTGTTTAAAAAACAGACAAAAAAAGCTCCGCCGTTTGTTTTAAACGGCGGAGCTTTTATCAGTAGAAGAAATGGATTAGAACTTGGAAGCAACTTCAGCAGCGCGTTTCAGGCCGTCTGCAATAATTTGTTGCGAACGGGATTGATCCGCGTTGTGTCCTTCAATAACAACTTCTTCGGTTTGGGTAATGCCCCAGAAGCCGATTGTTGCTTGAACCAGTTTGAGGGCGTGTTCGATCGAATCCATAGGAGGAACCGAATATACGCCGCCGCGTGCAGTAAGCAATGCGACTTTTTTGTTGCCGGCAAGACCAACTGGGCCTTCAGCCGTGTATTTGAACGTTTTGCCTGCTTGGGACAGATAAGACAAGTAAGTGATCAGCGGAGCAGGAACAGTGAAGTTCCAGAGCGGGAACGCCAGAACAACTTTTTCTGCTGCCAGGAATTGATCCAGGTACCCGTTCGCAAGATCAGCTGCTTGTTTCTCTTCCGCTGTCAGATCCCAGCCTTGGCTTTGTTTGTACAAAGCTGTAATCGTTGTGTTGCCGTAGTAAGGAAGGTTCAGTGCGAACAAATCCAATTCCGTTACTTCGTCTTGAGGATGAGCTTCTTTGTACGTTTTCAGGAACTCTTCGTACAATTTTACGCTGACCGCTTGATCAGCAGGACGGTCGTTTGCTTTAACGAATAATACTTTTGCCACAATTATTCCCTCCGCTAACTATATGATGGTTTGAGCTGAATTTAACTGAGTAACATAATTCACAGTTAATCCCAAAAAAAGTTACAGTGTTAACTGCAATTGCTCTTGTCACATTATAGACTGGCATTCGCCTAAAATGCAAGTCTATTTTTTCAAATGACAACATACGTTTTGGCGGCTGGACGATGAAACAGGGCGGGATACCGGTTATCATTGTTGCTCATACCAATGCGCACAATTATCCTCGAGCTTATTGTGCGACCTTGCCGGGGACATTAAACAGCAGGAGTGTCGTTAAATGTTGTTAGATAAGCTGCTATTGCCCGGGCAATGAAAATGATGAGAAAAACACGAAAACGATTGGCCATGCGATGAAGCGCCGGCCTAGTTCATAACAACGTTCAGATGTTATAATGGGAAAGATAACCGTATGTTAACACGGCCACAAGGAAAGGATATATCCGAATATGAACAGGAATGAATCGGCGGCAGCTGTTTATTTTCCCGAAATGCTGCTCCTTGACCGGACCGAATCGCCTTACCAGGGAGATCCGCTTGAGCCGTTTGCGCTTGACGAGCTGTTATGCCGTGAAACCGGCCAAGGCGGCCCGGCTATATGCCATTTATGGCGACATCCCGCTGCATTTATTATGGGGCTTCGCGACAGCAGGCTTCCTTTTGCGGCAGAAAGCGCGCAGCGGCTTGAAGCTGCAGGCTGGCATACAGCTGTTCGCAATTCGGGGGAGCGGCGGTGCCGCTGGACCCGGGAGTCGTCAATATTTCACTTATTATGCCCAAACAGGATAAAACCGATTACCGCAACGATTTTGAGCGGATGTACCAGTTAATCAACGAATCGCTGGCACAGACGAAGAAAACCGTTCTGAAAGGTGAAGTAACCGGATCTTATTGTCCCGGTGATTATGATTTAAGCATAAGCGGATATAAGTTTTGCGGCATCGCGCAAAGAAGGCAAACCAATGCTTTCATCATTCAAGCATTTATTATTGCAGAAGGCTCCGGCAGCCAGCGCGCCAAGCTTGTCCGTTCTTTCTATGATGAAGCGGCCGTTGGAGCCGAAAGCGGCGCTTACCCGCTTGTGGAGACGGACAGCATGGCCAGTCTGGAGGAGCTTGCAGGAATAGGCTGGCCTGATTTGGTCCAAGCCGTTCGGGAAACAGTACGCGCAGGGCAGACGCCGGAAGGGATGGCGCAGGCGGCAAGCCGGCTTGTTATGCCCGATGAACAAGCTGTACGGCAAATGATTGCGGAGTTGCGTAAAAGATATACATTTTGACTATAATAGAGCTGGAGAACCAGTTGACACCGTTAACTGTATCCATTAATATTACAGTACATAACGAATGACCCCATTCGTTCTTCTTTTCAATCAAATGTATAGATTTTTGTTACAGTTCAACTGCACTGTGGAATAATCGATACGAATACAGTAAGGCGGTGGATGAATATGAACAGCTACGAAATCGGCGATTGGGTACATGGAAGATCGGCAGAAGGAGAATGGATATCCGGTTTTTTGGAAGCATCGGATGCCGGGCAGCATATCGCTAAAGTGCGGGTCGTGCAATCGGATAATGAACGAGCGGTCGGCAAGCTGGCTGCTGTACGCTACAACTGGATTAAAGCGTTGCCTGTGTATGAGGATTTAAACGCAGTTCAGCTGCACAGCCTGATTGACATCGCTTTGGCTGCCAAAGACGAAGCTTGGTTTTATGAGCTGGCGGGCCGTTTAGAAAACACGTCCGGCCAGTCCGGCGAACGCCGCAGCACAGAACCTGCCCCTTTTATCCTTAACCGGCTTGGCACTTATCGCAGCCAGATGTAAGCCTCACAACTCCGATTTTATATTTCTATAATGTTGTACTAAGCTTCCATTAAGGTTTGGCCCCTATAATCAGATTCAACCCCAATGTTATATATAGCAATGCCTTGGACCCGCAGAGATGCGGGTCACTTTTTTTATGGCATTATAAATCGCCCGTCTCCCCGCTGCTGCGGCTGAATTTCTGCTCAATAAATGCAATCCAAGCCCGCGAAGCATGCGACAAATAACCTTCTTTGCGCCAAGCCATTGCCGGCTGCCACGGAATAACCGGCCTTGCAAGCGGCACGGCCTTCACCTTCCCCGGATCAAAAGAACGGCATATCGTCTCCGGCAGCATTGTAATGCCCAGATTAGCCGCAGCCATCTCGCGTAGAAAATCCCACTGCGAGCTTTCATAAACAATACGCGGCATAAAACCTGCTTGCTCACAAGCAGCAATAATCCGGTCATGCAGCGCAAATCCGCTTGCAAACAGCAGAAATGGCTCCTCTGCAAGCTCCTCCAATGCAAGTTGTTCTTTGGCAGCCAGCCGATGGCCGGGGTGCATAGCCACCATCACTTGTTCCTGCACAAGCGGAATAACATGATAACTGTCCGGGTCAACCGGAAGAAGCACCACGCCAACATCAAGGCTTCCTTCACCAAGCCATTCCTCAATTTTTTTGGCGCCTTCCTCCACCATTTGAACGGCAATGCCGGGATAACGTTCCTGGAACTGCTTCATGACGACGGGAAAAAAGTTCGCTCCGGTCATCGGCGGCAAGCCGATGCGAATGCTTCCTTTGCGCAAAGAGCTTAAATCATGCAGCTCTGTCATCAGATCGTCAAACAGCTGTAAAATCGGCTGGGCATACCGGACAATCGTTTCGCCGGTATCCGTAAGTTTGACTTGTTTGCTGTCGCGGTTGAATACTTCCAGGCTCAGTTCGTTTTCAAGCCCTTTAATCATTTTGCTGATGGACGGCTGCGTAATGTGCAGCGCCTGCGCTGCCTTCGTAAAGCTATTATGCCGCATAATTTCCGTTATATATTGCAAATGACGTATCTCCACAAACAGACCTCCATCTATAACCGAACGGAATGTAAACCATACTGTAAATTCATTTTACCTATGAAAAAGAATGCTGTACACTTGAATTCGAAAAGAAAGGAGCCGTCCGCTCATGAAATCAGTCATCCTGCCTTGGCCCATTAGGCAATTGCGTCTGCTTACGCTAACCGTTCTGCAAGTTGCCGCGATTTTTATTCTTTCAAAAATCGCGGACGCCATTGTGTTATGGCTCCATTTGCCCGTCCCGGGAAGCATCGTCGGAATCGGACTATTGTTTGCTCTGCTAAAGCTTCGGATTATCCGCTTATCCTGGATTGATCTGGGGGCCAAATGGTTAATTGCCGAAATGCTGCTTTTTTTTATTCCGTCCACGGTTGGCATCGTTAATTATGAAAGCTTAATTCAAACCAGCGGCCTGCGGCTTGCTTTTATTATTGTAGCAAGTACGATGGCTGTCATGTTATGTACCGGCTTTGCTGCCCAATGGATCAGCCGCAAACGGCCGGTTACGGATCCTGAAGGAAAGAAGGCTTAACCCGATGTTTGCATCTGTATTTTGGCTATTGTTTACGATCATCGTGTACGGGGCAGCGAAGAAGATATACCGCAAATATCCGAAAATATACTTAACTCCGCTGCTGATCACACCCATTATCGTTATTGCCTCCATCAAAAGCTGCGGCGTATCGTTTGCAACGTATAACAGCGGTTCGCATCTGCTCACCGATATGGTTGAACCGGCAACCATCGCGCTTGCGGTGACTTTATACAAACACCTCGATATTTTGCGCAAATACGCGCTGGTCATTAGCGTCAGCGTCACATGCGGCGCATTGGCTGCATTCATAACGTCAGCCGGCTTTACCGAGCTGCTGGGTCTTAACAGCGAGCTTGTAGAAAGCCTCGCTCCGCGTTCGGCCACAACGCCAATTGCGCTTTCCATCTCCCATATGATTGGCGGTCTGCCGACGATTACAGCCGTTTCAACGCTTGTAACCGGCATTACCGGCATGATCATCGGCCCGCTGGTAATCAAATGGTGCCGGTTCCGCAGCCCGGTAGCCCGCGGCGTTTTATTCGGAACAAGCGCGCATTCGGCCGGCATCAGCAAAGCGTTTGAGTACAGTCAGGCTACAGGCTCCGTTGCCGGCATCGCCATGATGCTTACCGCATTCGTAACGTTATGTGCAGCTCCGCTCCTTATCAGCCTGTTTACCTGAACGGATACCGTTTCTTCTGAACGCTGGCCATGCTGCCAGCTCACCGCCAAACAATAAAGGCTCGTGAAAGGATATGTCCCCTTTCACGAGCCTTATTTAATGCAAGATATCAACAATTAGCCTTCAAGCAGCAGCGATTCCGGATCTTCCAGCATTTCCTTTACGGTTACGAGGAAACGAACCGCTTCTGCGCCGTCGACGATTCGGTGATCATACGACAAGGCGATGTACATCATCGGACGGTTTTCCATCCGTTCTTGGTCGATGGCAACCGGACGCCACTGAATTTTGTGCATGCCCAAAATACCAACCTGAGGCGCATTCAAAATCGGCGTCGACAGAAGCGAACCAAATGTACCGCCGTTCGTAATCGTAAAGCTGCCGCCGCTCAAGTCGGACAAAGCAAGCGAGTTCGAACGCGCTTTTTTCGCCAGATCGCTGATCGAACGCTCGATCTCCGCAAAGCTTAAGCGGTCTGCGTCACGAACGACCGGTACTACAAGGCCTTCTTTGGCGGATACGGCAATACCGATATCATAAAATTTCTTAACGAGCAAATCTTCGCCGTCAATTTCTGCATTCAGCAGCGGGAACTGCTTCAAAGCGCCAACGACAGCTTTCGTGAAGAAGGACATAAAACCTAGTCCTACTTCATGTTTTTCCGTAAATGATTGTTTGCGGCGTTTGCGGATATCCATAATCGCTGTCATGTCCACTTCGTTAAACGTCGTCAGCATCGCAGCTGTATGCTGTGCTTCTACGAGGCGTTTCGCGATGGTTGCACGGCGGCGGGACATTTTTTGGCGGTCAACCGGCTTGCCTCCCGTGGGTGCCGGCGCTGCTGGAGCAGGGGCCGGAGCTTTAGGCGCTGCAGGAGCTGGTGCTTGTCCAGCTGCACGTACGTCGCTTGCCAGCACAGTGCCGGCTGTGTTTTTGAGCTGCGCCAGATCGATGCCTTGCTCGCGTGCCGCTTTGCGGGCAGCCGGAGAAGCAATCACATCGGGGCTGCTTGCAGCCGGTACGGACGGCGCAGGAGCAGCTGCCGGCGCAGACGGCTGAGCCGCCGCCGGTACGGCAGGCGTTTCTGCAGGAGCGGCTGCCGGAGCCGCTCCGCCTGCAGATGCACCGATCGTGCCGATGACTTCGCCAACATTAACGTTGTCGCCTTCTTGTTTTAAAATGCTGGCGATTACGCCGCTTTCTTCCGAGCTGATTTCAATATTGACTTTATCCGTTTCCAGTTCCAGCAGAACGTCGCCTTGGTTTACCGAGTCACCCGGTTTAACAAGCCATTTGGAAATCGAACCTTCTGTAATCGACTCTCCCAGGCTTGGTACGATAATATCAGACATTTGCTTTAACCCCCTTGACGTATGCTTCACCGTTTAATGCTGTGTTAATGATCCATTTTTGTTCAACGCTATGCTCGTCAGCCGAACCTACTGCCGGACTGGAACGATCCGGACGGCCGATATAACGGACAGCCGCTTTTTTAGGCGCAAGCTCGCGCAGGCGCGGTTCCATATACGTCCAGGCGCCCATATTTTTAGGCTCTTCTTGTACCCATACAATTTCTTCCACATTTTTGTAACGGTCGAATACCGCTTTTATTTCATTTTGCGGCAGCGGATAAAGCTGTTCGACGCGGATGATGTGCAGCCATTCCGTTCCTTCTGCCGGCAGCGCTTCTTCCAGATCAAGCGCAATCCGTCCTGAGCACAAAACGATACGTTTCACTTCTTTTTCCTCTGCGCCGAGTCCAGGCTGAGCCACGATCGGCTGGAATGACGAGCCTTCGCCAAACGCCGCTGCCGGCGAAGCCGCACGCGGGTTGCGGAGCAAGCTTTTTGGCGTCATCAGAATAAGCGGACGAGCGTGTTCGGTGCCTAGCTGAGCCGCCTGTCTTCTGAGCAGGTGGAAATATTGCGCTGAGCTCGACAGGTTAGCGACAGTCCAGTTATTCTCTGCGCACATTTGCAAATACCGTTCCAGACGAGCGCTGGAGTGCTCCGGCCCTTGGCCTTCAAACCCATGCGGCAGCAATACGACAAGGTTCGATTTTTGTCCCCATTTCGATTCGCCTGCAGCAATAAACTGGTCGAAAATGCTTTGCGCCATGTTGGCAAAGTCGCCGAACTGCGCTTCCCACATCACAAGTGTTTCAGGCGAAAATACGTTATAGCCGTATTCAAATCCCAAAACGGCCGTTTCCGTGAGCGGGCTGTTATGGATCGCAAACGAAGCTTTCGCTTGCGGAATAGCATGCAGCGGCGAAAATTTCTCGCCAGTAATTTGATCGTTCAAGATCACATGGCGGTGAGAGAATGTGCCGCGTTCCGAATCTTGGCCGGTTAAGCGGATTGGCGTGCCGTCTGCCAGAATCGTTGCAAAAGCAAGCGTCTCGCCAAGGCCCCAGTCAACCTTCTCGCCTTCGTTCAGCATCGTGCCGCGGCGCTGCAAAATACGGGCCAGCTTCGGATATTCCGTAAATCCTTCCGGACGGTTCAGCAGCGCCTGATTGATTTCATTCAGGCGTTCAAGCGGTACGCCTGTGACAGCCTGCAGCTCCGAAATCATGCGCGGAACATGCGTGTGATGCCCTTGCGCCGCTTCTTCGCGCATTTGCTCGTAAGCCTGCTGAAGCTGATTTGCCGATTGCCGTTTCATTTCGGCTACCTGCTGTTCCGTAACCGCCTTTTGGCTAACCAGCGTGTTGGCATAAAGAGCCGCAACGGTAGGATGCTTGCGGACTTTGCTGTAAACAAGCGGCTGCGTGCCTTCAGGGTCATCCCCTTCGTTATGGCCGTGACGACGGTAGCCGATCATGTCGATGACAAAATCTTTTTTGAATTGCTTCCGGTATTCATAGGCAATCCGAATAGCTTGGATGCACGCATCCGGGTCATCCGCGTTAACGTGGATAATCGGAATATCGAAACCTTTTGCCACATCGCTGGAATACATGGTGGAACGGGAATCCTCGGAATTGGTCGTAAAGCCGATCCGGTTATTCGTAATAATATGAATCGTCCCGCCGTTCGTATAGCCGCGCAGATTGTTGAAGTTGAGCGTTTCCGTTACAACGCCTTCGCCAGGGAAAGCTGCGTCGCCGTGGACGGTAATCGCAATCGCTTTGCTGACATCCTGCTTTGGAAAACCAGGCTGCGAGCGGTCTTCCTGCGCTGCGCGCGTAAAGCCCTCTACAACCGGATCCACCACTTCCAGGTGGCTTGGGTTGTTGGCGAGCGTGATGGTTGCTTTGGTCTCGCCGCTATCCGTTATGTTATACACTGCGCCTTGATGGTATTTCACGTCGCCGGACATCCCGAAGTTGGCGTCCAGTTCGCTTGGATCTGTTATATCAAGAGGCGGATGATAAAATTCGCCTAGTATTTTGGCGTATGGCTTTTTCAGCACATGCGCAAGCACGCTGAGCCGCCCGCGGTGAGCCATGCCGACCAGTATGTTTTCGGCCCCGTCCTGAATGGATAAACGGATAATCTCGTCCATGGCCGGAACGAGCATATCCACGCCTTCGATAGAGAAGCGTTTTTGGCCGGCAAACGTTTTATGCAAGTAGTTCTCAAACTGCTCGACTTGAATAAGGCGGTCCAGCACTTCAGTCCGTTCTGCCGCAGTTAACACTTGAGATTCGGCGGAAGTTTCAGCATGTTGATTAAGCCAATGAAGCTCCGATTCATCTTGAATATGTGAAAATTCATATGCAGTCTTGTTCGTATAAATTTCCGTAAGCCGCTCGACGGCTTGCAGGCCGTTCGTAATGTTAAGCGGCGCATTCTCCCAAATAAGCGATGCAGGCATAGCCGCCAGATCCTGTTTGGTTAAGCCGTAAGTAGCCGGATCGATTTTGGCAGTCGTGCGCTTCTCATCCAAAGGATAAATATCCGCCGCCAAATGTCCGTATCTGCGAATATTTAATACCAAATGATGCGCTTCCATTACTTTTTTCAGCGCTGCCGGATCATTTGGCACGGAAGGCGCTTTGGAGCCTGCTGCAGCATTCGCAAAATCTGCCGGAGGAGCGCCCCATGTCGCAAAAAGCTCACGGAATGTCGAATTGACTGAATCCGGATCTGCTAGATATTGTTCATATTGCTCTTGCACATAGCCAAGATTGGGACCATAATAGCTGCTCCAAGGGGAATCGTGCCAATCATCGGTGTTCATTGCTGAAGACCTCCACTCTCATCTTGAGAAACTTGTTAGACCATCTTTATTGTAATGAAAACGTTACCTTGCTTCAACTTCCATTATTCTTGTTCTTCAGTTGTAGTAACTTCTTCTGCTAATTCACTAAGGGTAAACATTCGTTTTGCTCTCGTTTCTTTGCGTTTTCTCCGTTTCTAACCCTTTTAAGGAAAAAAATAATCTCAATTTGAGAATGAAACTATCTGAAGGCAGCATAATAGCTATTTCGCTCTTGAATTACTCATTTAATCAATATCAATTTCAGATTGAATGTATATCGACTCAGCATCAAATGAAAACCCCTTCACAGATAGTATATCCATGAAAGGGTTATTGGTTATCATAATCATAGAATAGTTTTTAATTTTTCAGCAGCAGCTCAGCGAGGGTGCGAACCATCACGCCGGTAGCCCTTTTGGCTCCCAGCCGCGTCCTTTTTCGACAAAAGCCGTACCTGCAATATCAAGGTGAACCCACGGCAGCCCTTCGGCAAATTCTCCGATAAATAAACCGCCCATAATCGCTCCTGCATAACGCCAGCCGCTGTTGCGCAGATCAGCCGCCGAGCTCTTCAGCTCTTTGCGGTATTCCGGATACGCCGGAAATGCCCAAATGCGCTCACCGGCTGCTTGGCCTGCTTCGATCACCGCCTGCTGCAGCTTCTCATCATTCGCGACGGTGCCGGAAACATGATCCCCTAGTGTGCTTACAACCGCGCCGGTTAACGTTGCAACATCCACGATGCGGTTAGCTCCCCGGCGGATTGCGGTCGTCAGACCGTCTGCCAGCACAATGCGCCCTTCTGCGTCGGTGTTCGTTACCTCAACCGTCAAGCCGTTCATCATGCGAATAATATCGCCCGGCTTGTACGCACGGTGGGAAGGCATATTCTCAGCCGCCGGAATAACGGCGATGACGTTAATCTCCGGCTTCAGCTCTCCGATAATTTGCATGGCTCCCAGTACCGCAGCAGCGCCGCCCATATCGGAAATCATTTCTTCCATACCCGGTCCCCGCTTCAGGGAGATTCCCCCGGTATCAAACGTAACCCCTTTACCGACCAATCCCCATACGTCGCTTCTGTCCGGCGCGCCTTCGTAATGAATGACGATCATCCGCGGTTCGTTCACGCTGCCGCGGCCGACGGCCAGCAAGCCGCCCATCCCCTGATCAGCCGCGCTCCATTCATCAACAACTTCGATATCAAAATCATAATCGCGTGCCAAATCTTCGGCATAAGATGCCAGCCTCTCCGGTGTCAGCTCATTGCCCGGCATATTGGTCAAGTCACGGGCGTAGCATACCCCTTGCGCGAATATACCGCCGCGCTGCAAGCCAGAGGTCCACGCCCGGACAGTCTCCTCGTCCGCTTCAGGCAACAGGAACAGCTGCACAGAGGCAAGCTCATGCCGGAACGCTTCTTCCCGCTTCAACGGCAGCCAGTCGTGCAGCGCAAGCGTCAGCCCTTCCGCCAAAGCTTGGCCAGCCGCCCTTCCGTCAAACTGCGCTGCCAATTCGCGGCTAAGCTCTACTTTTGCTGTGCGCGCTTTGATCCGCTTTAACGCCTTCGCAGCGGCTGCAGCCGCCAGGCGGAGCTGGCCGGCATCGCCTTGGCCCGAGAGGCCGGCAAATAAAATATAGCTTGCGGGCATAAGCCCGTAAGTCGGATATACTTCCGTCTGCCCCGTTTCGCCTTTAAACAGCTCGCCCGCCGCTGCCAGCTGAAGCGCTTGAGCGATCTGCGCCGGAAGGCCTGCTCCCGCAGGCTGCTGCAGCTCTTGCGCGCTCACAAAGCGGACAACTGCGTCGCTTTGCTGATTGCCCGTTTGTGCAGCGCCATATGTAAATTGAATAGTCAATTGTTCCATCCTCTCTCTTTGCAAACATCAAAATCAACACTTCAAAATATTACGCTTTTACTCGGCCAAAGGCAAATAAATGATAAATGAAGTGCCTGCATCGATTTCGCTGTTTACGCGCACGGTGCCGTTATGGTTGCGGATAATCCGGTAGCTGACGGACAACCCGAGCCCCGTGCCGGACTGCTTCGTTGTAAAAAAAGGATCAAACAGCCGGTTAAGCGTCGAGCGGTCCATCCCCTTCCCGTTATCCCTGATCGTCAATTCCACATAACGGCCGTCTTCCCGGGTAATCAAATCAATAAGCCCCCGCCGCTCGCCGCGCACTTCCTCAATGGCATCAAGCGCGTTTTTGACAATGTTCAGGATGACCTGTTTCATTTGTTTCACATCGACGGAAACTTTAAGCTCCTTCTCGGAACTGTACGACTCCAGATTGATTTGGCAATTGCGCATTAAAGCTTCGCTTTCAGTCAGCAAAGCAACTTCCTTAATCAGCTCGTTGATCGGGATAATTTGTTTCATTGGAGCCGAAGGTTTGGAGGAGTTGAGAAATTCGTAGATGATGTCGTTTGCGCGGTCAATTTCCGCCAGGATGATACGGAAATATTCCTCTTTGCCCACTTGAAATAAATAAGGCTTCAACAGCTGAATAAATCCCCGTATGGAGGTGAGAGGGTTGCGGATTTCATGGGCAATACCTGCTGATATGCGTCCCAATATCGCCAGTTTGTCATTTTGAAGCGCGGTTTGCTCGATCTTTTTATATTCCGATACATCTTTGACGCTAATGAGCAGGTCGCCTTCGAGTTCATCCCCGTACGTCACGGTAACCAGCAGATGGCGCCCTTCCCTGTCCTGGATCTCATAATAAGTGTTGTGCCTTTGATGAATTTCTTTGTACAGCTTTAATATAAGCCGCCGTTTCGAACGATCCAGCTTCTTATGGGATAATATTTCGGTAAAATTGCAGCCGATTAGCGTCCGTCGCGGCACATCAAGCAGCCTGGCCATCTGCAAATTGACAAAAGACAATATACCGTCGCTGTCAAACAGCGCGATGCCGCTGTCCATATGCTGCAGTATATTTTCATATTTGCTTTTGACCATTTCAAAAGACCGGTTGGAACGGTACAGCATTTCCCTCATTTCGGAAAACTTCTGGTCCATCTGCTCGCCCGGCTCCCGGTGAAGGCGGTGCGCAACCATAACTTCAATTAAAAAATAAACGGAACGGTTATACAGCTTCAGCGCTTCTTCCGTTTCCACATTGGCAATAAGCGTCCGCATACACTCTTCATGCAGCGCAATCAGATCCTCCGGATCAGCACCTTGCAATTGTTTGCCAATCATTCTGGCCTGCTGTAAGGAGGATTCCTTGCCGTGTCGGATATAACCGGCAAGCGCAGGAAAATAATAATTCTTTTGAATCGCCTGCATCATTTAGACCTCCGGTAAGCATTATAAATATTTCCAATGATTTACTTAATCATAGTAATAATATTTAACAAGTGTCAACCAGAGATAATGTCGAATTACTATGTTTTTATTCCTATTTTGACATATTTCTAAAAGGGCTTTAAGACTAAACCCCTACTTTTCATATATTGCACTAGACCATATTTATTACGAGGCATGCGAAAATAATGGATTCGTTCTCCAGATTTTACTTGTCTCATTCCATTTCGATCCGATTTGATTTTTTTCGCCAGCAGGTTTTTCGCTATAAGGACGCTGCTGACTTTGAACCGTATTTTTGCCGGCTTGCTTTCCTCTTTGGCCAAATTTGCCGGATTCCGTATTGGGCTTCAGCTTCTTGATGCCCGGCCTTAAGTGTTCCGTTTCGTTCCGGCCTTTCTTAGGTTTGTCTTCTTTCTGGCTCCGGTCCGGCTTTACAGGGGCCGTAACTTTTATCCTTCCCGGGCTGTCCGGCTTAACCGATTCGCTCCATTGCCAAGAATGCGAAGATTGCGCCTTGTCTGAGTATCCTTTATCCGTATAAGCCGGTGCTGGCTCCGCCGGGCTTGCCGGCTTGCGCGGCACTGCAAGTACCGGGGCTGAAGCCTGCGGCATGGAAGGTCGAGAATGCGCTGCGGGCTTTTGCGTCATCGCAGGCTTTTGCGAAGGAGCGGGTGCAGCGGAAGGTTTGGGATCGGCGTTATCGCCGGATGCTTGCGCCGTCTTCGCCTTTCTTTCCTTTTCAACCAGCTGTTTAAGCCCGTTTTTGCTCGCTTGCGACGAATCTTTGGCCACGATAGCGGGAACGCCCCCGATTTCTTTCGTAACCTGATCAATCGATTCGTGCTTCAGCTGCTCCATGCCGATATCGTATCCTTCTTCTTTCGCCATCAAATAAACGGCCATTTTCCCTGAGGAAATGCCATTCTGTGCGGCTTCTTCCCGCAGCTCCTTCGGCGCGCTGAGCAACGTTACATCGGCGGAAGCATTCGCCGGCAGCTTGGCAAGCGAATCGGAAACCATCCGGTTAACGATAGAGGTAATGTCATTCTCCAGCTTATCGGATCGGTTGTCGCCGTCACGCAGCAACACACTTGTAATGACAATATCTTTTCGTTCAGTTTTAATATAATTTAAGGCAACAATATGATTCATCAAATCGGATACAACCTGGCCGACAGGGTCCCCTTCAAACGAAATGCCTTCAATCACTTTTTGGCCGTCATCGTTAAACGCTTTTAGTTCTCTTACCTTTTGCTGGTCATCTACGCCAAGCTCAATGCTCGGGTTCACATCGACGCTCAAATAAGCGACTACCGGATGCGGGCGCTGTACAAACAAGATCAAAGGGATTAAAAACAGCAGCACTGCTGCCGCTGCGCCGGTATACCAATACCGGTAGCGTACCGCCGTGTTTGCCGCCGCAGGGATGAATGCCACCTCTTCGCCAATCTGAGGCAAGCCTTCACGAACGGCCTTGATGAACTGGCCATCGGCAGTCATGATAACCATATGCCGTTTTCCGATTTCCATTACGACTCCCCGACTCAACCTTCCAACCCCTCTCTCCGGTCTTGCTGCTTACCGCCACCAGCCTGTAAATAATCCTGTAAAAAAGGATACGTTCCTGTCAAAGCGCAAACAACAGCTATAATATATTTCCGGTTCCGTTCAATGGTTTTGCGGGATACCCCGCTTAGCTCCGTAAGCTCCTTGACCGGAAGCTTCCGGGTTGCCTGCAGCTGTTCCAGCAGCCTGTTATTTCGGATAAGCGTCTTCGATATCCCGATCAGCATTTGCCGCGAATCGGCGTGCTTGGGCGAGTTTTCAGCAAGCTCCAAAAATGTAATGCCGTATTGCTGAAGCACTTCATTGTACTCCGCAATTTCCAGCCGTCTCGCATGCGAAACCTGGGCTTTCTCATAATGCTGCAGCGCCCGCCTTGTTTCAAGCGGATTGTAGAGCTGCTGCTCCTCATCCTCTTGCTCGTAAGCGCTGTATGCAACTACAGACGAATGTTTTTGCTCCTTGCGGACATAGTCAATCAGCCTTCTGCGGATAACCGTTTCCGCGAATCCTAAAAAAGACTTGCCGGCATGGGGCGAGTACTGGTTAATTGCCTCATTAAATGCGACCAGCGCAATGCTGAATTCATCATCGGTTTGCGGATTGACATAACGTTTGCAGAACCGGCTTGTTGCTTTTAATATAAAAGGCTTATAGTCTTCGATAAACCGTTCCCGAAGAAGCTCATCGCCTTGTAAAATGCTATGTACTTGTTGCTCAGGAGCTGCATTATGTTCCGTTTCGGGCTTTTTTTCAGCCGTTGCCTTCTGAAAAAGCCGCTTGAACAATACCAGCAACAATCGCTCCACCTCTTTTTCATACATTTCGGTCTATGAAAAAGGCTTATGGGGGTATAGTGAACCTCAACAAAAAAGAAAACGCCCCCCTTCCGGAGGCGTTAAAAAGCTCCAATCACACACGCAACAACAGACCGCTGTCTGCAGGCAACGTTACACTTTCGTTCGTTTCTGCCTTAACTTGTTGCGCCTGCTGTTGAGCATCCCCAGCCTTTTTTTCAGATCTTGTTCCCACTCGGTATCTTGTATTTGTTTGGCAAATGTAAGCAGGTCAAGCGATATATCAATCTGGCTTTCAACCACGTCCATCGGGTCTTCGTCTTCATGATTTACGCAGTTTTCAAATAACGTCAAATACTCTTTTTCTACATAATCCTGGAAATCCACTTCGGAAGCGCCATCGCCATTTGCGTATTCTGCTAATATTTCATATTCGGTCTCAATCAGGTAATGAACTTCAACACGATGGCAAACCGGACAAAACATAATCGGAACATTGTGAATGTGTGTCCGAATGTGCTTCAAAGTCCCTTTTGTTCCAATCATACTGGCTCCACAGCAAAAACTCATCGGGCGATCCCTCCCCAAGTTAAGCTAATGCCAATCATAACCTGCTCTTGTTTCAACATGATCTTTTACATTTTATTCGTCTTCAGCGAGCGCAATTCCTTCAAGAAAAATCATCCAATTTATAAAAAGTGTCTTATGAACCGTTTCTATGGTCCTACTATGAGCGACTCATTGCCCTACATTCAGACAAAAAACGAAAGGCGGCAGCAAAAAAACGGCTGTTCCGCAAGGTCGCTTGACCTGCGGAACAGCCGTTTTTCAAAAATCGTATGTTTATTTCGCAACCAGATGTTGTTGACCTGGTTTCCAGTTCATTGGGCACAGACCGCCGGATTGCAGAGCTTGCAATACGCGGAGCGTTTCGTCAACGCTGCGGCCTACGTCGTTATGGTTAACGACTTGGTATTTGATTTCGCCTTCTGGATCGATGATGAACAGGCCGCGCAGTGCAACGCCTTCTTCTTCGATCAGAACGCCGTAATCGCTAGCGACTTTTTTAGTCAAGTCAGAAGCAAGCGGGAAGTTCAGTTGGCCAAGGCCGTTGTCGTTCACCGGCGTGTTGATCCATGCGCGGTGGCTATGTTTGCTATCTACGCTGACACCCAAAATTTCAGTGTTGAGTTTTTTGAACTCGTCAGCTGCAAGGCTAAGAGCCGTAATTTCCGTCGGGCACACGAAAGTGAAATCGAGCGGGTAGAAGAACAGAACCAGCCATTTACCTTTGTAATCCGAGAGAGATGCTGTACCAAAATCTTGACCGTTACCCGTTGCTGTTTCCATTGTGAAATCTGGAGCCGGGCGGCCTACCAAACGTTCTGCCATATTCGAATGTCCTCCTTGACGCTTTCGCGATAATGATAATGATTGTCAACTAATGACCTCGAAAATAAATGTACCATTATGCGATAATAAAGTCAATATTGCATTGAATATCTTTTTATAATAATTATAAATAATTATTTTTTCATTGCCGCAACGATCAGATCGCCCATTGCTGCCGTTCCCACTGCTTTGGATTTATCTACGGCAATGTCGCCCGTGCGGTGTCCGGCATCCAATACATGCTTCACGGCATCTTCAATGGCTTGCGCCGCCTCATGGTAACCAAACGTCAGACGGAACATAAGCGCTACGGACAAAATCGTAGCGATCGGGTTCGCGATGCCTTGGCCGGCAATGTCCGGCGCAGAGCCGTGTACCGGCTCGTACAGGCCAAAGCTGCCTTCACCCAGCGATGCGGACGACAACATGCCGATCGAACCGGTCAGCATAGCTGCTTCATCACTCAGAATGTCGCCGAACATATTTTCCGTTACGATAACGTCAAAGCTGGACGGACGGCGGAGCAGCTGCATTGCGCAGTTGTCTACGAGCACATGCTCGACTTCCACTTCCGGATACTCCGGCGCAATCCGGTTTACCACTTCACGCCACAGGCGGGATGTTTCCAGCACGTTGGCTTTATCTACAGAAGCGAGCTTCTTGCGGCGCGTGCCGGCGATTTCGAACGCTTGGCGGACGATGCGCTCCACTTCCTGTACATTATATACGCAAGTGTCTACGGCCTCCTGGCCGTTAGCGCCTTCGCGGCGGAACTTCTCGCCGAAATAGATGCCGCCTGTCAGTTCACGGACTACGATCAGATCCGTGCCTTCCAGCACTTCAGGCTTCAGCGTCGAAGCTTCCTTCAAGCAGTCGAATACCGTCGCAGGGCGGATATTCGAGAACAAGCCCAGCGCTTTGCGAATGCCAAGCAGGCCGGTTTCCGGACGAAGCTCCTTCGGATTGCTGTCCCATTTTGGACCGCCTACGGCACCAAGCAGCACAGCGTCGGCTTTTTGGCACAATTCAAGCGTTTCCTGCGGAAGCGGCGTGCCTTTCTCGTCGATGGCAATACCGCCAAACAAACCTTGCTCCGTTTCAAATTGGTAGCCAAACAGCTCTTCCGTTTTTTTCAGCACTTTAAGGGCTTCACCTACGACTTCGGGACCGATGCCGTCGCCCGGGATAACTGCGATTTTTTTCACTTCTGCCATTGTATACACTCCTCAACGTTAATGGGGGTAGCCCATTCTATTATTCTCAATCTATTATCATTTGTATCATACTTCGGCCGTTTAAACAAAGATATGAAAGCTATCGACTCTATAGGCACAGCCTATCATCAGGGCAATAAAAGAAACAGGCCACTTCGCCGGACGGCGCGCCTGCCAATCGGTTTACCGCAGGTTCGGCCGCTTAAATAAAAACATCCCGGACTGCAGCCCCTCTTCCCTTCCCTCACGGGATCGGTAAGGAGGACCTGCAGACCGGGATGATCTCAGGGCTAACGCCTTATTTTTTACAGACAGCTATTACTTCTTGATCCAGTGCATCAGCTCGCGCAGCTGTTTGCCCACTTGCTCGATTGGATGAGCAGCTTCGTTGCGGCGGGTAGCCGTCAGCATAGCGCGGTTCGATTGGTTTTCAAGGATGAAGTCGCGTGCGAAACGGCCGGATTGGATGTCTTCCAGAACGCGTTTCATTTCTTTTTTCGTTTCGTCCGTTACAACGCGAGGACCGGTTACATAGTCGCCGTATTCCGCTGTGTTGGAGATGGAGTCGCGCATTGTAGCGAGACCGCCTTCGTACATCAGGTCAACGATCAGTTTCAGCTCGTGCAAGCACTCGAAGTAAGCCATTTCAGGCGCATAGCCTGCTTCAACCAGCGTTTCGAAGCCCGCTTTAACGAGAGCCGTCGTACCGCCGCAAAGAACAGCTTGTTCGCCGAACAAGTCGGTTTCGGTTTCTTCTTTAAATGTCGTTTCGATAACCCCTGCACGCGTACAGCCGATACCTTTTGCATACGCAAGGCCGATTGCTTTTGCATTGCCGGTAGCGTCCTGCTCGATGGCGATCAGGCCTGGCACGCCAAAGCCTTCTTCGTACGTACGACGAACCATGTGGCCCGGCGATTTAGGCGCAACGAGGAATACGTCCGTATCTTTGTTCGGCACGATTTGGCCGTAGTGAATGTTGAAACCGTGGGAGAACATGAGAGCCGCGCCTTTTTTCAGGTTTGGTTCGATTTCTTCGCTGTAAACTTTGGCTTGTGTTTCATCTGGCATCAAAATTTGTACAACGTCAGCGATTTTAGTCGCTTCTGCAACGGACAGTACTTCGAAGCCGTCTTGTTTTGCTTTGTCAGCGGATTTGCCGGCACGGATACCAATTACGACTTTCAGGCCGCTGTCGCGAAGGTTTTGCGCTTGGGCATGGCCTTGGCTGCCATAACCGATTACTGCGATGGTTTTGCCTTGAAGAACGTTCAACTCTGCATCTTTTTCGTAGTACAACGTAACTGCCATGATATGATTGCCTCCTTTTAATTAACCCTTTTGAGCGGGTGTTTAAGTGGAGAACGTAGCCTAAAGAAACTTTTGGGCGGTCCCCTCTTAAACTCCCGCTCAAAGCGGGCGTACAGCCAAATTGGTTAGTTTGTTCTAATTTAGTTATGTTTGGAATAAAAGCAGCAAAGCCTTAACGCATTAACGCGCATTGCCGCGGGTAAGCGCCGTTACGCCGGTTCTCGACAATTCTTTAATGCCGTATGGTTTCATCAGCTCGATCATCGCGTCAATTTTGTCCGTATCGCCAACGACTTGAACCATCAGCGAATGCGTACCGATATCAACTACCGATGCGCGGAACGTTTCGACCACGCCAAAAATTTCAGGGCGGACATTCGGCTCCGCGCTTACTTTCAAAAGAGCCAGCTCGCGCGCAACCATCGGGCTTGCGCTCAAGTCTACTACTTTAATTACATCAATCAGCTTGTACAGCTGCTTCGTAATTTGTTCCAGCATTTGATCGGTACCCGTCGTGACGATAACCATCCGGGACAGGCCCTGCTCTTCGCTTGCGCCTACCGTAATGCTTTCGATATTAAAGCCGCGGCGTCCGAACAAGCCGGAAACGCGCTGCAGAACGCCGGGCTGGTCATTAACCAGAACTGCAATCGTATGTTTTTTCATATTACGCATCCCCCATGATCATTTCATCCAGCGTGCTGCCTTGAGCCACCATTGGATAAACGTTCTCGTGCTTGCGTACGACAAACTCTACGACAACAGGACCGTCATGGTCGAGCGCTTCTTTCCACACTTTGCGTGCTTCTTCTTTATTCGATGCACGCAAACCCTTTACGCCGTACGCTTCCGCTAGCTTAACGAAGTCCGGGCTGCCGGAAAGATCGATATGGCTGTAGCGGTTATCATAAATCAATTCCTGCCACTGGCGAACCATACCCAATACTTGGTTGTTGATTATTACAACTTTGACTGGTATTTTGTTTATTGCGCAAATGGCGAGTTCTTGCGCGCACATTTGCATGCCGCCGTCGCCGTTAATGGATACGACCGTCCGGCCCGGGTTGGCCATTTGAGCGCCGATCGACGATGGGAAGCCGAAGCCCATTGTTCCAAGACCGCCCGAAGTGACCCACGAGCGCGGCTTGTTGAAGTTGTAATATTGCGCCGCCCACATTTGATGCTGGCCTACGTCCGTTGTCACGATGGCATCGCCGCCAGTCGTTTCATGGATGTGCTGGATGACCCACTGCGGTTTCAGCTCCGTTTCGGAATCTTCGTACGTGAACGGATATTGTGCTTTGGACACTTGCAGCTCCGCACGCCACTCATCCGCATTTGCCGCCCATGCAGCCGATTGGTTCGCCGCTTCAAGCACCGTCTTCACGTCTCCGACAATCGGAATGTCGGTTGGGACGTTTTTGCCGATTTCAGCAGGGTCGATATCGATATGGACGATTTTGGCGTTTGGCGCAAAGCCGTCAAGCTTGCCGGTTACGCGGTCATCAAAGCGTGCGCCGATACAAATGAGCAGATCGGATGCTTGAATCGCTTTGTTCGCCGTGTACGTGCCGTGCATGCCCGGCATGCCCAGCCACAGCTCGTGGCCGCTTGGGAAACCGCCAAGGCCCAGCAGGGTTGTCGTAATCGGAATGCCCGTTGTCGTTACGAATTTGAACAGTTCTTCGTGTCCGCCGGAATAAACCACGCCGCCGCCTGCCAGAATGAGAGGGCGTTTCGCCTCTGCAATCGCTTTTTGCATTTTGTCGATCTGCAGTTTGTTAGGCGCAACCGTCGGATTATAACCGCGCAGGTTCACTTCCGTTACCGGTTTGAACAGCGTCTTGGCCGCCGATACGTCTTTCGGAATATCAATCAGAACCGGGCCTTTGCGTCCCGTATTGGCGATATGGAATGCTTCATGGATGACACGAGGCAAATCCTCAACGTCGCGAACCAGGTAGCTGTGTTTCGTAATCGGCATCGTAATGCCGGTAATGTCCGCTTCCTGGAAAGCATCGCTGCCGATCAGGCTGGATACGACGTTGCCTGTAATGACAACAAGCGGAACGGAATCCATATAAGCTGTTGCAATGCCTGTCACGAGATTCGTCGCTCCCGGACCGGAAGTTGCGATACATACGCCAACTTTGCCGCTGGAACGGGCATAGCCGTCAGCTGCGTGAATGGCGCCTTGTTCATGCCTTGTGAGTATATGATGGAAATCGGAGAAACCGTGCATCGCGTCGTAAATGTACAACACTGCGCCGCCCGGGTAACCGAATACGCACTCCACATCTTCCAGCACCAAACTACGGAGCAAAATTTCAGAACCCGTAATAACTTCGGGTTTCATCATTTTTTCTCTTAACTCTTCTTTTGACTTCAGTGTTGCACCTTGCGTGACCATCAGTCATCCTCCTTTCGTATAAACCAAAAAAACCTTCCGCCCGTCGATGCCTGAAGCATCGAGGGACGAAAGGTTTATCTTCCGTGGTACCACCCAACTTTGCTGCACATCTTGCGATGTACAACCTCCGCAGGTAAAAACGTGTGCGCACAACCGTTTCTACCTTTAGCACAATAACGCGTGCCCTGCGATTTCCCCTAATACGCGCAAATATGCGCTTTTCAGGAAAACAGCTCCGAGGTGAGCTCGTAGAAAAGGGATAATGGCGACGGTCTCAGCAAATCCGTCCGCTCTCTGAGCAAAAGAGCCCTTAACACTTCGTCCTCATCATAGCCGATGAAAGTATGGATAAGATTTTTTATTATTATATGCCCCAGCAGACGGTTAGTCAAGGACTTATACAAGCCAATCTTGCGAAATCCGGCGTACATCTTTTACCAGCAGGTCATAAGCTATTGTAGCCATTTTGCGCGAGCTCTTATTCACGCTTCCATCAACATTCGGGAAATATCCCAAAAGGAGCGCCTGCCAGATGATACGAATCCGGAATGCCAAGCTGGATGACCGAAGCTTGTTCAAGCTGATCCGGACAGAGCTTATTCCTCTGTCCTATACGGTAACCGACAGCGCCGAAGCCATTCGCGAGCTGCCGAAAAGGTTCCAAAGCGGCGTCACTTACGTGGCCTCTGCCGGAACTATGTCCCCTGCGTTTGGCTTTGTCCATTTTGAAGTGATGGACCACATTTTGTTTGTCGATATGCTGGCCGTAGCTCCGGAATACCGCAGCTATGGCTGGGGCCGGCGCCTGATGGCGGCCTGTGAAGCGCATGGGCTGTCACATGGCTGCAAGACAGCGCGGCTGTTCGTCGATGACATTAACAACAAAGCGCAGCAATTTTATGCCCGTCTTGGCTATGCACGGAGCCACTACTACCCCGATCTGCATTGTTATGAAATGATCAAGCCGCTTCCTCGTTAATAGAAGCCGCCGTTTGGATATCCTTTGCCAAAGCCGTTTCCATAGCCGTTGCTGTAGCCTTTCGGGCTGTAGCCGTAACCGCCGCCATAACCTTTGGGTCCGTAGCCGCCGCCTGGGCCATACCCACCTCCATAGCCTCCGCCATACCCGCTCGGGCCGTACCCGCCACCGCCGCAGCCTCCTCCGCAGCCGCCGCCAAATCCACCTCCGAAACCTCCAAAGAAAAATGGCAGCGTGCCGATGGCAAGCAAATCAAATAAGACAAGCGGCAGCAAAAACGCCCGTGTCTGCACCGTTTTGCCGTCTCTCGGAGGAAGCGGTGAAATATACAAATGGTCGCCCCGTATTTCTACAAGCTTGCCCGTTACAACCGACCGGTCTTTGCGGACTGCATATATTTCTTTACCAACCAGCTTTATTGCCTGCTCTCTAGAAACCTTGCTCATGAGAACTCCTCCTTTCCCGTTGTTCTTCAGTTTATTCCCATCTACAATCTTTGGACTGTTCGTTCGTCCACGCAGGAAAAATTGGATGGGGCAATGAATAGATATAGAGCGATGTGTGCCGCAGCCGGCATAAAATTTATTGAAACGGGATGCGCCTTTTGTCGTATATCATCTCATCGGTGCCAAAATTAAAAACCTCGGGAGGATAACCATATGTCCATATTCAAACGTTTACGCGACCTCACTTTATCCAACGTGTATGCCCTGATCGAAAAAGCGGAAGACCCCATCAAGCTGACGGACCAGTATATCCGCGACATGCAAGAAGATTTGGAGGATGCGGAGAAAGCAGTAGCAGCTCAAATCGCGCTTGAGAAAAAATTCAAACAGCTGTATGAGGAACAAACACAGCTGGTCGAAAAACGCACGGAGCAGGCGCATATCGCAGCGCAGGCGCAAAACATCGACTTGGCGCGCAGAGCGCTGGAAGAAAAAAATGCTGCCGAAAGCAAAGCGGCCGAATATAAAGCAAGCTTTGACCAAAACAAAGCGCTTGCCGATAATCTTCGCGAAAAGCTGGATGAAATGCGCAAGCAGCTGACCGAAATGAAAAACAAACGCGAAACGATTGCCGCCCGCTACAATGCAGCGAAAGCGCAGGAGCAAATTAACAAGTCGATGGCCGGCTTCAGCACCGACAGCGCGGCATCCGGCTTGAAGCGCATGGAAGAAAAAATGCTGCAAATGGAAGCTCGCGCCGAGGCCAGCAACGAGCTGAATGCTTCCAAGGGCAAATCGCTGGATGAAGAATTTGCGAACTTGAACAAAAACAAAGCCGTTGAAGATGAGCTTGCGGCTCTTTTGAAGCAATACGAGCAAAAATAACGGCTTACGCTGCGCTGTATACAGCGTGATGGTCCGCCGGAGCGCAGATCGGCCAGATCGTGCACCGGCGGATTTGCTTTGAGAAGCAGTAACGGCTCCATTATAAACATGCAGGAGGGTTCCTATGGATTGGATCGAAATTGCACGCATTCCGGTATGGGCCGTGTTCGGATCAGTGCTTCTGCTCGTACTGATGCTGCTGGATTCATTAACTACCAAATACAAGGATTTACAGGAAATACGCGACGGCAATACGGCGGTCACGGTACGGTTTGTCATGAAGCTTGCGGCGCAAGCGTATATTTTAGGACAATCCATTCATAAGTCGGGAGATATCGGGGAAGCGCTTATTATTTCCGTCGTGTCATTTGTTATCCTGATGCTGATGGAATGGCTGTTCCGTTTCGGGCTGTCTGCAGCCAGCCGGATCAAGCTGGAGGATGGCATCCATGAAGGCAAAATCAACTACGCTTTGTTCGCCGGCTCCATCCATCTGGCGGGTGCGCTGATCATCGGCGCGGTATAACCCGGAGCAGAAGCTGAAATAAGGAGATTACGCTTATGAGCTTATTTAAACGTGTAAAAAACTTGATCGCCAAACCCGAACCGATCAAAGAGGAAAAAAGCATTTTGTCATTAACGGCAGGCGACGTATGCGAAGTATCGCTTGTGACGTACCAGGTAACCGGCAGAACGCAAAACCGGAGCCGCAATGCCGTGCTGCTTACGCTGCAGGACGGCACGGACATTAAATATTTGGCGGTGGAGGAACGCGAGCGCACCGTCTACGAGCTATACGAACCCATCGACGGCCGGCTCGACTCGGTGGAGGAAGTGCCAACCATCCTGGAACTGGATGACAGAAGTTACCACTTGGAAGAACAGTATTCCGGTTTTATTGTATGTACAGGCAAAACCCCGTTTAAGCAGGGCGGCGAGCAGTATGTCTGGTCTTATCAGTCCGATGACATGAAGCTGGTCCGCATCGAATGGCAGGACGGCCGGTTTATGCTGTATGCGGGCGAGAAGGTGCTGCCGGCCGACGTCCGCGTGCTGCGCGGCTGATGCCATTGCGCTGCTGACGTCCGCATGCTCTGCGCGGCTGATGCCAATGCGCTGCCGGGCCGGTACACGGCGTCTACCGCTGTCATAGCAGCTTTTTAACGAACTCCGCACCAAGGAGGGATCGATTTGAACAATCGCTGGCTACATGCCATTAAAATTGTTATTATACTCAGCTTTATCGTACCGATGCTGGCGGCATGCGGAATCGGCGATTCCATCAAGGAAAACTATCCGCTTGTATCCGCAAGCGGCTCCGGCAGCCAGACCTCTTATGTGTACCGTGCAGCCGGAGAGACCGTGCCGCAGGTCGCTGCCAAGCTTGCCGATCAGAAGCATCCCGAGCAGCAGTCGGAACAAAGCGGCGACCGGATGTTTCTCGTCTACCCGGACGAAATCATTAACCTGCAAAAATCGCCCGATAACCCGGCAGACACGCTAATTGAGGTTGATTCCAAGTCATACGTTCAGCATAATTATAATCCGTCTTTCCTGGAAGGTTATTTGCTGGCCAGCGTAATCGGCAGCTTGTTCGACCACGGCAAGTACAGCGGCGGCGATTACCGCGGCTACTCCAGCAAAGATACTTATCAGCCGCAGACGAAATACCGGACGCCTACCGAACAGGATAAAAAAGCCGCACCGCCGGTTACAGTAAACAAAACAGGCTCCATCTTCAAGCGGTCCAAAACGGCGGATTCCACAGCCGTCGGAAGCGGCTCTTCCGACTCCGGATCTACATCATCAAAAGTCGGCAAAATATTGCGTAACGACAAAAGCAGCTCCAGCCTCGGATCGGGATCAAGCAGCAAGTCCAGCAGCAAATCAAGCGGCGGCGTGCTCAAAAAGAAAAGCTATTCGGCGCCCAAAGTAAAAATGGGCCGAAGCAAAATAACAAGACGACGGTGATGTCAGCATCCACCGTCGTCTTTCTTTTTCCCCCGCAGCGGACATAAAAAAGAAGGTTGTCCGGCTCTTGTCGAGCAGACAACCTTCCGTCACGCACTAGGCGTTGATGTTTTGTTTTGCTACGCCAGCCAGGGAGTTGAACGCGCCAATGTCGTTCACTGCCAGGTCAGCCAGCATTTTGCGGTTTACTTGTACGCCAGCCAGTTTCAGGCCGTACATGAATTTGCTGTAGGACAGGCCGTTTTGGCGAGCTGCAGCGTTGATACGAACGATCCACAGTTTGCGGAAGTCGCGTTTAACTTGGCGACGGTCGCGGTATGCGTACAGAAGCGATTTGTTAACTTGCTCTTTTGCTGTTTTAAATAAACGGTGTTTGGAACCGAAATAACCTTTTGCGAGCTTCAGAATTCTTTTGCGACGACGAGTGCGGACAAAACCGCCTTTAACTCTTGCCATGAGTGGAAACCTCCTGTGGGTTGAATTTATTCGATATTGCTATTATTTCAGGTTGGAAAGGCCTTGTTTCAGACGACGTACGTCGCCTGGTGCCATGAGCGGATGCTCAGCCAGACCGCGTTTTTGACGTCCGGATTTGTGGGAAAGCAAGTGGTTTCTGAACGCTTTGTAGCGTTTCACTTTACCCGTACCAGTAATTTTGAAACGGTCTTTCAAACTGCTGTGTGTTTTCATCTTAGGCATGTGAATTATCCTCCTTAAGGGTTTTAGCTGCTGCTCTTCGGTGCCAGAATCATGATCATTGCGCGGCCTTCCAGCTTTGGAGCACGCTCAATGACGCACAAATCGGCAACTTCTTGAGAAAGGCGTTCCAGCACGCGCTGACCGATCGCTGCATGCGCAATTTCACGGCCGCGGAAGCGGACAGAAGCTTTCACTTTGTCGCCTTCGCCAAGAAACTTCACGACGTTGCGATATTTCGTTTGATAATCGTGTTCGTCGATATTGGCGCGGAACCAAACTTCCTTCACGTCAACAACTTTCTGATTCTTGCGTGCTTCCTTCTCTTTCTTCTGCTGCTCGTAACGGAATTTTCCATAGTCCATTATCCGACATACAGGCGGTTTGGCCGCAGGAGCGACGTTCACCAGATCCAGATTCAAGTCCGCAGCGAGCTGCAAAGCTTCTCGAACCGGTTTGATGCCGATCTGTTCGCCGTCCGCTCCAACTACACGTACTTCTCTAGCCCGAATCTCATCGTTAATTTGATGTTCTCTGCTAATGATTTGCCACCTCCATATTAAATGCCTGACCATACACTGAAAAATAAAAAAATGCGGACTCAGCGAGCCCGCATCTCATAACCGTTCATTAGCGCCGCTCTCCAGTCCGTTTCATGCCGGAGGAAGAACAGCATCATCGATTAATGTCGCAAAACCAGCCGGTTGCTCCGGAAGGTGAGAAGCGGGCGCTTCTTCTTGCAGCGTCAGTTGTCATTTGGAATACTCAGTGAATATATCATAGCCAAGTATGCCGTGTCAAACTCTTTTTGCAGGATTACAGCTGCTTGCTTTGCACATCCTCCAGGCGAATGACGCGCGTATGCTGCGTATGGCTCCATGTTTTGTTGTTTTGCGTAAAAAACGCATGGACCGTAACCGGCCACCACGACAGCAGGAACAGCGGGAACGTAATGAGCCGGAAGTATTGCTTCCACTCGACGCGCTCCAGCATCATCGCAAGCGGCGTCTGCATCAGCACGTATGCCATATACGGAATGGTCAGCCAGATCGGCAGCAAGCCGTATACCGAAGTCAGATGCGGTTCGCCCGGCAAAATCATATCGCCGTAATAAACAACGCCGATAAAGAAGCCGGCCAGGAAGTTGTAGCCGTTGAAGATATACAGGGCGGCATCGATTTTCACCATGCTCCGCTCTTTAATCCCCTGCCACAGCACCGGCAGCAAATATTTGCGCGTCACGTCAAAATGCCCCTGCATCCAGCGAAGGCGCTGCCTTGCGGACGCGCGGAACGTAATCGGCTTCTCGTCGTACACTTTGGCATCGAAATTGAATTTCGGGTAAATGCCGCGCTGAATGCAGCGGACCGTAAATTCCAAGTCCTCGACGAGGCTTGTAGCGCCCCAGCCCATTTCTTTCAGCAAAGCGGCGTCAAAGCACATGCCGGTGCCGCCCAAAAAGTTGGAGAGGCCCAAATTGTAGCGCGGCAGCTGCCACAGCCGGTTGCAGAACCAGTAGTTGATGGCGTTGGCCGAGCTGACCCACGAGTCGTTTGGATTTTTTGTATCCAAATAACCTTGGATCACTTTCGCTCCGTTGCACAAGTCATTGTTCATGTAATCGAGGAAGTCTGTCGCCACCAAGTTGTCCGCGTCGAAAATAACAACGCCGTCATAGCTGCGTTTCATCTTCCAAAGTTCCTTCAGCATCCATTCCACCGCGTAACCTTTACCGCGCAGATTCGGATTGGTGCGTTCGCAGGCGTATACGCCCTCGTAGCTCTTCACTACGCTGACGGTGCCGTCTGTGCAGTTGTCGCAAATGACAAAGATGTCGAACAGCTCGCGCGGGTATTTCAGCTTCAGCAGGTTTTCGATCAATGCGCCGACAACCTGCTCCTCATTATGTGCCGCAATGAGCAGCGCAAACGATTTTTTAGGCGCGTGCGTAATGGTTTCCTTTTTGCGGCGCCAGCCGAAAAAGGACAGAAACAGCTGGTACAAGCCCAGTAAAGCAAAAGCGATTTGAAGCACTAGCATAATGGTGTTAAACATGGTTTGGTGTTGCCCCCTTGAGACCCCTTTTTTAATGTTGCCGATTCTGGTCCCGCTCCATGAAAAGCGGGCCGTCCGGCTTTCTCTTTGTTATCTCTTTTTTTATTTTTGGCATCTCTGCCCCACAGAGTGCCGAGATATTTACTGATTTTCCATTTGTTCTGCTTTTTTGTCAAAAGCGAAATCCAGTCCCTAACGGCTCAAACCATCCGGAAACCGGCAAAGAGCTGCAACAAAAAAGCGCATTGCCTCCATTTCCACCGCCTTTCCCTTATTTTCATTGGATTACAGCTCTTTTAGAACTTATGTCCTTACCAAACGACAAAACCGCCCAAAAGGTTTCTTAAATTATTCTAATTTGCGATATGTCCAAGCGGCGGACGGCTGGTTTCGGACAATTCTATACAGTATTCGAACAATTGCGCAAATATGGCGTCCCAGGACTGATTAACGCTGTATGTTTTTCCTTCTTTGGCAAAAGAATCTGCCAGTTCTCTGTCCGCATACAGCCGTTCGAGAGCATCGGCAAAATCAGAAGAATGGCCGGCCTCACATAAAAAACCAGTTTTTCCGTGCTGCACCGTATCTGTGACGCCGCCTTTATTGGCGCAAATAACAGGCGTGCCGCAAGCCATTGCCTCCAGCACAACGTTGCCGAATGTTTCCGTCGGCGAAGGAAACAGCAGCACATCCGCCGCTGCATAATACTGCTGCAGCGCCTCCTGCTGCTGAAAGCCGGCAAAACGGGCTTCGATCCCTTCCTTCCGGGCCAGTTCCTTGATAGCCGGAGCAGACGGGCCGTCACCGGCCAGCACAAGCACGGCCTTGCCTGTTATGCGCTGACGGAACTGATTAAACGCCTGAACGGCTACATCCACTTGTTTTTCAGGCGCCATACGTCCTGCATATAAAACGACGTAGGCGTCTTTGTCGATGCCAAGCTGCTCCTTCCATTGTCCGACATCTGCCTGGTCATGAAAACGGCTTGTATCAATGCCTCTGCTCCAGATCGACAATCGGTCCGCCTGCCAGCCGCGCTCAATCAGCTCGTTTCTGACCGAATGCGTCGGCACGAAGATTTGGCTGCAATCTTGATGGAACCAGTTCATATACCTCCATAATAGTTTTTCCATCCATTGCAAATTGTAAAACGGCAAATATCGGTCGAAATTGGTATGATAAGAAGCCATAAGGGGAAGATTCAGCTTTTTGGCATAATGGATGCCGCATAAGCCAAGATTGAAAGGAGTGGCTACATGAACCATCGTAGGCTGAAAGTCTTGCAGCGCTTTGCGGATATACCGCGGATTCGGCAAAGCCATGCGGCATTCCGGATACATAAAAAAAGGAAGGCTGGCAAAGCGGGAAACCGAATTGGAGTTTTTGTAAGGCAAAGCGCCGGGCTGGGGACGGACGGCAATTTCGGTTGAAGGGGCAAACACTTTGCAGGCGACGCCTTGTTTTTCGAGGTACGCAATCCATCTTGCCAACGTGCGGGCCACACCATTGATCTCGGGTTCATAAGTATCCGTAAACAACGCAAGTCGCATCATCGTACCGCCTCCGTATTAGGATTCCGGAGCAAGCCCCTTACCGGGTATAACGAATCCATATCGGGACCTGAAACGGATAAACCTTGATTTCAGGTTATTGTATCCCCTCATTGTTAATGTCAAATAAATATAAAGTGGAGATATTGTTAATTTGCGGCACTAACGCTTCCCTTAACATCCGGAGAACAAAAGCATGGTAGAATCCTATTGTAGAAATCAATAAGAGGGGGCAGCTGAGTGAGGAAGACAATCGGGTGGCTGAGAACGAGAGAACAGCAATTGCTTCTTTGGGCCAATCGAAGGCCTGCGTATAAGCGCAATGAATGGGTTGGCAGATGGCTTAGTCTAATTACGCATACCGGCGGCGCTACCTTTACGCTTGCAACCGCATTGCTTGCGGCATGGCTAGCTCCTTCGCCATGGAACATAACCGGCTGGAAATGCCTGCTGGCCGTAATCATCAGCCACATTCCCGTCGCCATCGTCAAACGAAAATTCCGGCGGCTCCGCCCTTATCAAGCATTGCCCGAAGTAAACACAGGCAAAAAACCGCTGAAGGACTCCTCTTTCCCTTCCGGGCATACTACAGCTATTTTTGCCTGGCTTATTCCGATTGTATTCATGAATATGTTCCTGGTCGTTATTGTACCGCTTGCGCTGCTGGTCGGCGTTTCCGTAGGCTGGTCCCGCATGTATTTGGGACTGCATTATCCTTCCGACGTTGCCGCAGGGGCCATGCTGGGCGCCACAACGGCCATCGCCGTCGAATACTTGTGGATGCCGTTTATTTAAAGCGCCTTAATCATCAAGGCCGGCTTCTTCCCCTTCACGGCTTGCTTCTTCCGCAGCTTTGCTGGCAGCGGCAGCCGCATGTTTTGCTTCACGGTAACGGGCAAGCGCCTTCTCGCCGATAATGACTTCGCAGCGATGAATATTTTGCCCTTTTTCCATAAACTTGCCTTCGTATTCTGTAAACACGAGATCTTCGCGCGGCCCGTCCTTGTGCAAATTCAGCGAAATATTGGCCATTTGCAGTTCCAGCTCGGCAAAGCTGTTAAGCGAAAACTCAAACAGCGACTGCGAATCGGTCTTAAAGTGAATTTCACCGTTTTCGTTCAAAATTTCGATATATTTTTTCAAAAAACGGGGATGCGTCAGCCGTCTTCTCGCGTGTTTGCTTTTAGGCCACGGATCGCTGAAGTTCAAATGAATCCGTTCCAGCTCTCCCGGCGCAAACATTTCTTCGATTTTCTCAATATTAGCACGCAGCAGCGCAAGGTTAGGCGGCGATTCTACGCCTTTGCCGCTCCACGCGTTTCTTGCTTTTTCGCTGGCGCGCCGGATCAGCTCGTCGTACATGTCGACGCCGATAAAATTAATGTGCGGATTGCGCACGCTCATTTCACTGATAAAGCGGCCTTTGCCCATGCCAAGCTCCACATAGATCGGATGGTTGTTGCCGAAAAATTGATGCCACTTCCCCCGGTGCGGCGCAGCATCCAGCACAACCAGCTCGGGCTGCTGCTCCAAGCTTTCCAATATTCCTTTTCTGCCTCTTAAACGCATAACGGATAATCCTCCACCTATTCAATTGCAAGACGCCCTATTCGAGGAAGCAGGTTCGCCTTGCACAAACTAGTCCTATTTTGCCCAAGATTACGCCCGTTGTAAAGACGGCGGGAACGCGGGCCTGCTCCCTTCTTCATGATGAAGCAGGCCCGCCGCGCGTTTCTGCCGGCAAAAAATAAAGGAGGCCGCCGAATGGCGCCTCCTGACGTTGCGGTTTAAAGCTCTCGGGTATGTTTATACCAGCTGCTGGTAAGCAATCGGCGCTTCATCCGCGCGCTCGATGTCGAATTTCTCTTCAATCGCTTCATTCAGCTTTTTGCGGGCCGAAACTTCAATGGTATGGTTCCCATGGAAACGTATTCCTGCAAGCGCCATTAATTCCTTTACCGTAAGCTCAACTGTAACCGTTTCTTCACCATGCGGAATTTTAGCCGTTAAACTCATCTTCATCACCTCATCGATTTATTAACATTATTTCCAGTTAATCGACGTTCTATGACGGGAAGTTCGAAGTAGACATGTAAGGTTTTTTTATTGATTTGTCGCACTTTTAATTTAACACATCATGTAAGGTTTAGCAAGCCTAAATTACCAGAAAAATAAACTTTTTCCCAGTTGTATAAGTTGGTATAAATTCAAATGAGATGCAACTCATCATGGCAATTCCGGTTCCTTTTCGCTAAAATAGGGTTGTTAAAGGCGACGATTCAGAAGGAGAACAAGATGCAAGAAACACCCGTTACCGGCTCTGAGCCGATGCTTTGGATGGACAAGCGGTTCCATACCTGGAATTACGAAATGCGGCAGCAATTCGGGGAAAAGGTGTTCAAAGTCACCCTCGATGCCGGCTTTACCTGCCCGAATCGCGACAATACGATCGCGAAAGGCGGCTGCACGTTTTGCAGTGCAAGAGGATCGGGCGACTTTGCCGGAAGCCGGCGCGACGATCTTGTCACCCAGTTTGCGAAAATACGCGACCGGCAGCATCTCAAATGGCCGGATGCCAAATATATCGGTTACTTTCAAGCGTATACCAATACGTATGCGCCTCTCGAAACGCTCCGCGAATATTATGAGGTTATTTTGCAGCAGCCGGGGGTTGTCGGGCTTTCCATTGCGACCAGGCCGGACTGCTTGCCGGATGATGTCGTGGATTATTTAGCGGAGCTGAACGAACGGACGTATTTATGGGTGGAGATGGGTTTGCAGTCTGTTCACGAATCCACCTCGCTGCTGATCAACCGGGCGCATGATACAGCCTGCTATGAGGATGCGGTCCGCCGGCTGCGCGAACGCGGAATCCGGGTATGCGCGCATATTATTTACGGCCTGCCGCAGGAAACCCACGGCATGATGCTGGCAACCGGGCGGGCAGTTGCACGGATGGATGTGCAGGGCATTAAAATCCATTTGCTCCATCTGATGCGCAAAACGCCGATGGTCAAGCAATACGAAGCCGGCTTGCTGCGATTTCTGGAGCAGGATGAATATATCAAGCTTGTTGCCGATACGCTTGAATTTCTACCGCCGGAAATGATTGTGCACCGGCTGACGGGAGACGCTCCGCGCGATCTGCTGATCGGCCCGATGTGGAGCACAAACAAATGGGCGGTCCTGAACGGTATCGACGCCGAGCTGAAACGGCGCGGCACGTGGCAGGGCAAGCTTTGGACACAGGAGTAGAATATGGGATTTATATCCGTTATAAGCATGGCCCACCGCTGGATTGCGGAAAGGGCAACTACAGGAGATAGAGTGATTGACGCTACTGCAGGAGGCGGTGTAGATACGTGCGAGCTGGCCAGGCTGGTAGGCGCCAAAGGCACGGTCTACGCTTTCGATATTCAGCAGGAAGCTTTGAATAAAACCGCCGCCAGGCTGACTGTGCTGGAAGCGCAGCCTCGTGTAAAGCTGGTGCTGGGCAGCCATGAAGAGATGGCGGCCCAAATAGATGAAGCCGACCGCGGCAAAATCGCAGCGGTTATGTTCAATCTCGGCTATTTTCCGGGGGCGACACTTCGATCATAACCAGGCCGGATTCCACTACAGCAGCATTGAACGCCGCATTGTCCGTACTTCGGCCGGGCGGCATTATAACATGCGTGGTGTATCCCGGCCATCCCGGCGGCGAAGCAGAGGCCGCCGCCGTAGAAGCATGGGCCGCTGGCTTGCCTGTGGATCTGGCGCAGGCCGTCATCTACCGTCAGCTTCAGCGTACGGCATCTCCTTATTTGGTTGCCGTTACGAAAAAATAAAAGAGGAGTGAAAGCAAATGGCAGTGAAAAAAATCGAGCATCTTGGCATTATGGTATCCGATATTGAACGTTCCGTCGCTTTTTATACGGAGGTGCTTGGCTTAAAGCATGTAAAGACGATGCTGCATAACGACGGAGTCATTCGTCTGGCGTTCCTCGCCTTTCCTGAAGCGGGAGAGACCATTCTGGAGCTGGTAGAAGGCTACAACGGGCCGGTCGCCGCAGAAGGACGGGTTCACCATGCCGCTTTTACGGTCGACGATCTGGATGCCGAGCTGGCGCGGATCAAATCATTAGATGTCAATCTGCGGGATACCGAAATTACGACACTGCCGGATGGAGCGCGTTACTTTTTCTTTTACGGTCCTGACGGTGAACTGTTGGAATTGTTTGAGCCAGTCGTTTAACCAATTTGCATCCATGGGAGAGATGAAATCATGACTGTACAACCTTATCCGCTGCAATTCAAACCGGAAATGAAAGAACGTGTATGGGGCGGCCGCGCGCTGGAAAAGTTTGACCTTGAGCTGCCGGAAGGGGCCATCGGCGAAGGCTGGATGATCGGCGACCACCCGAACGGCACGACGAAAGTAACGAACGGCGAACTGGCCGGAAAAGGGCTGGATTACATCCGTGAACAATATGGGCGCGAATGGTTCGGCAGCAATGGCTTCTCCGAGAAAAACGGGCGTTTCCCGCTGCTTATCAAGCTGCTCGACTGCAACGATGATCTGTCGATTCAAGTTCACCCGACGGACGATTATGACCGGCTCCCTGCCGGCGAGCTCGGCAAAACCGAAATGTGGTACATCTTGGATGCCAAGCCGGACGCCAAAATCATTTACGGTTTGCGCGATAAGGTCGACCGGTCGGCGATGGAGACGGCCATCCGGGAAGGCCGCATCATGGATACGCTGCAAGAAGTGCCGGTCAAAGCCGGCGATGCCTTCTATATCCCCGCAGGAACCGTTCATGCGCTTTGCGCAGGCGTGGTCGTTGCAGAAATTCAGCAAAACTCGGATACGACTTACCGGCTGTACGACTACAACCGCCCGGGTCTGGACGGCAAGCTGCGAGAGCTGCACATCGAGGATTCGCTGAATGTGATTGCTTACGATGGTGCCGGCGCAACCCGCATGACATCGACGGAGACGGCTCCGGGCGAATGGCTTACCATCGCCTCCTCGCCGTATTTTGTTGTGGAAAAAGGCGTTGTAGCCGCGCCTTGGAAGCTGGAGACTTCGCCGGAAAGCTTCGCTATTCTGGTCATCGCCGAAGGAAGCGGCACCATCGCTTGGGAAGGCGGCGAAAAACCGGTGAAAAACGGCGAATGCTACTTGCTGCCGGCTAACCTTGGCGCTTATAAGCTGGACGGCCAAATGACCGTGCTTCGCAGCGTAGTGCCCGGCCGCTAAATCTCCTGAGAGACGGGTTAGCCAGCTTCGCGATGCCGGGTTCGCAGCATGCGCGAGATTAGCTGAGCATAGCGGCGCTGGCCTATGCGGGATAGGCATGATTAGCCAGCTTGGCAATACACAGAATGCCGGAACAAACAAAAAAAACCATCGCAGCTGGAAAAGGTGTGGCGCGGGGATTGCCCCGCTCCCTCTTCATCCAGCTTCGGTGGTTTTTTTTCGCTGCGCTGTATCGGTTGCGCTTGCGCTCCACTATAGCGTCCTCGTGCTGCGCTGTGGCGTCCTTACGCTGCGCTGTGGCGTCCTTACGCTGCTGCGCGCTATATCATTCCCGCTTGCACGTACAGCGCGGGCAAAAAGAGCTGTTTACAGCGAGGCCGCCTGGCGGTCCAGCTGCAATGTAAACATTTTAGGCGCAGGCCGTTTGTTGCCTGCTCCCTCAAGCGCGTACAGCGTAAGCAGCAGCGTTCCGTTCGTTTTATCAATAGTCCCGCTGTCCAAGTACCGCTTCAAATCAAACGGCAGCTTTTCCAGAACGGCGTGTTTCTGCAGCTCCCGCTCCGCAAGGCCAAGCCCGGCAAATTCCGCCGATATGTCCTCCGGCCGTTCGGCAAGGCGCTTCAGCCAGCTGTTCCAGTCGCTTTTGTCCATGACGGCGTCCCACCATGTTTTCCGCGGCTTGTAGTGATGCCCGCTGTAATAGTCGAGCTTCATTAAACCAAACGCAATGTCCGGATCAAGCCGGCCTTCGGACAGCCGGGCTCCTTCCTCCGTCAAAAACGACCATAAGCGTGTATACAAGTCTTCAAGCTGATGGCCGATTTTTTGCCAGCCGCGCCGTTCCCAGAAGTCGCCAAACGCCTGGAAGAAATCAAACGGCGATGCAAATACGCGGTCAACCAAATAGAGCAGCGTATGATCCATCCGGTGCGCGTTCCAATACTTCTCCAGCACATCCTCGACCCGCTTAATCCTCACGATGTCAGCGAACGGCATCAAGTCGTTGCCCAGCATTTCATACGGAGCGCGGTCCATATACACGTAGCCGAATTTGTCCGCGTCGTTCCGCAGCCCGGTACCGCGCAGCATCTTCAGGAAGCCAAGCTGCAGCTCTTCCGGACGGAGGGCGAACACATCGTTAAACGTTTTGCGGAACGTGTCATAGTCTTCATGCGGAAGGCCGGCAATGAGGTCCAAATGCTGGTCGATTTTGCCGGAGTCCTTCACCTTGGTTACGGTACGGACAAGCTTCGTCCAGTTCTGGCGGCGCTGCACGGCCAGGTTCGTAATATCATTCGTCGACTGAACGCCGATCTCAAAGCGGAAAATGCCCGCCGGCGCGTGCTCAGCCAAATAATCAAGCACCTCAGGCCGCATAATGTCCGCTGTAATTTCAAACTGGAATACGCAGCCGTTATGATTTTCGATCAGAAACTTAAACATTTCGAGCGCATAATCCCGTTTAATGTTGAACGTCCGGTCTACAAATTTGATCAGCTTGGCGCCTTGCTCAATCAGGTACAAAATGTCCGCTTTCGTCCGCTCCATATCGAAGTAGCGTACGCCAACTTCAATGCTGGAGAGGCAAAACTGGCAGCTGAACGGACAGCCGCGGCTCGTCTCGAAATAGACGATGCGGTTCCCCAGATTAGGCAAATCCTCATCAAACCGGTGCGGTGACGGCAGCGTGGCGAGGTCCAGCTTCGGGCGTCCGGGATTCAGCAATATTTCCTTGTATCCTTCACGCTGCTTCCGGTAGGCGATGCCAAATACCATATGGTATTTGCGGGTGCCTTCGATCTCTTTCAGCAGATGGTTAAACGTCTCTTCCCCTTCGCCCACCACGATAAAATCAACCTCGGGTATCCGTTCCATCCAATGTTCGGTGTCATAGCTGACTTCAGGACCGCCCAAAATAATATGCACCTCAGGCATAATTTTGCGAAGCATATTAATGACGGTTATCGTCTCTTCGATGTTCCAAATATAACAGGAGAAGCCAATTACGTCGGGTTTCCGCTCAAACAGATCCGAAACGATGTTCATCGCCGGGTCTTTAATCGTATACTCGGCAATATCAATATCAAATTCGTGAGCGCTGTACGCCTTCAAGCAGCGGAGCGCAAGCGATGTATGAATATATTTGGCATTCAGTGTGGAAAGAACAACTTTCATTTCAATTAACCCTCTCATTGGTACAGGATGTTACTTATTTTAGCGGACTTGAATGAAAAAAAGAAGAGGAAGCGGCCGGCGGCATCCCGCGCAGTCGTTCCTCTTCATCCTGCATCTCTGTTAGTCTTTTAACTGGATCAGCATTTGATCCTTCAGCTGCATATCCAAGATCGGCAACCGGACGCGCCATTTGCCGTCCCCGGTTTTGGTTACGTCCGAAGCGTCAAACCCGCGCGGCTCAAAGCCGAAAGTGCGGTCATAATACAGCTGGAACTGTATCGTTTCATTCGGAAGCAGCTTGTGCAGGTCGTATCCCATTGTAACCGCCCACAACCTCAAATCCGGCTTGATGGAATCAAAATAATACGAATAGTAGAGCGGGTCGATATTCGCATTAATGACAATCCAGTTTTTCGAGTCCCGTTTGACGCTCCAGTCTGTCATCTGAATAACCTGATTCATCGAAGTCAGCGCACTGTAGTTATCTTTCATATACTTCTGGATCGTGTCCATCGAAGCGCCTGTTAACGTGCCCGGACCGGAATCCGGCAAGAATCCGACATCCGCCGCAGGGCTAGCCGGCAGCTCCTGCATCAGCAGCGCGGCATGTATCGCCGATACGGCATAATTCAAATTCGCCTGCGATTCCAGGCCGGAAGATGTAATGCCGATAAGCTGGCCGTATTCGTTAAACAAAGCGCCGCCGGAGCTGCCATGATCGATAGGCGCATTCGTCTGGATCATGCTGACCATTCCGTCTCTTGTAACGTTGCTGATTAATCCTTCGCTAACCGTATTTTGAACGCCAAGCGGGCTGCCGATAGCGTATACTTTTCCGCCCTTCACCGCCTGGAAGCTCGTTGTAACCGGAACAGGATCAATATAATAATTGCTGAGCGATTCTTTCGTTTGAATGATTGCCAAGTCGGTGTTGTCGTCATAAGCCGCCACGCCTTGCACCGTCAGCGTGTCCCCATAAATCGTATCAATTGTCGCCGAAGTAGCGCCGTTCACAACATGATAATTCGTCAGGATGTAATGGTCGCCAACAACAATGCCGCTGCCGATGCCCGTGCCGTCGCTATACACCGTATTGACCATTACGATACTGCCGTCATATTGATCCACGATTTGTTCAGCCGTCATTTTGGCGGAGTCGGATACGGCTTGATTCTGATCATTTTGCCATTCTGCATATTCCTTTTCCCAAATGGCCGATTCGCTTGTAATTTGTACGGTTTGAGTCTGGTTCACCCATTTCACTTCTGCATGAAGAGACTCCGCGATGAAACGCGCCGGCACAAAAGCGGTGCCGTTTTTTTCAATTGGCGCTGCGCTCAGGTTTACCGTTTTGCCATTCACAACCGCCTTGTTGACGCCGATGGACAAGGTGATGGTCGTATCGTAGTTGTTGCCGATAATCGTTTTCGTCGTCGGCTCCCATGTGACCGAGGCGCCAAGCGCTTCAAAAATAGCCCGCATCGGCACATAAGTAACGCCATTTTGCGTAAATGCCCCCGGATTTAAAGAAAGCGCCTTTCCATCTACTTCGACCTTTACGTTAGCTGCTGCTGCGGAGGCGGATAAGGTGATTTGCGGTGAAACCGCTGCTGCGGAGGCCGCCCCCTGCCCAACCGGAGTAAGAAGCAAAGCTGCTGCAATTGCAGGAGCCAGCAAGGCTGGCGCTATCATTTTATTTTTCACAAAGCAACCTCCAGAATATGGATATCAGTAGTTTAATAGTATCGTAGCATTGCATGGGTGGGATTGTCTATGAAATTTGGTTACCTCATTTGAATAGTAGAATAGACTCTATAATAATCGAGCCAAGCGCTTTAAAACTTTACTAGAGTATAAGCTTCTATTATGAATAAGGCATGAATAAAAAAAGGCCTGCCAACGGAAAGCAGCTTGGGATTGCAGGCAAGCGCCATTGCAATGACAACGCGCTGACGCATCCCTCCGGACAATGAATGGGGATACTGCTTCATGACCGCTTCGGCACGGGCGATGCCGGCTTTTCTCAGCATTTCGGCCGCTTGGGCTTTTGCCGATTTGCCTTTTAATCCCGTATGCAGCTTAATGGCTTCCACCAGCTGGCTGCCGATCGTAAATACCGGATTAAGCGAAGTCATCGGTTCCTGAAATACCATAGATATATCTTTGCCGCGTATTTTCCTCATCTCGGATTCCGGTTTTTGCAGCAGGTTTTCCCCATTAAATCGAATGCTGCCCTGTTTGATGACGCCGCTGGCGCCAAGCAGCCGCATAATGGAAAGCGAGGTTACGCTTTTGCCGCTGCCCGATTCACCAACTAAACAAACTACTTCACTTGGTTTTATAGCAAAACGAATGCTTTCAATTGCCGTTGCCTCGCTTCGTCCGTAACGCGGAAGCCGGCGCTGCGCAGCAACGCGATTTGCGACTGTGCGGCAAAATGCTCCTGGAAAGCAAGCTCTGGCTTCTCCCAAATGCTTTTGGCAAGCGCTTCATAGACCGGCTTCTGCTCATCCAGCCAGTGAACAAGCCATCTTTTGCTCATAGTGCTCCCCCGTCCCTGTACAGTTGTACCAATTAACCGCAGTCTATTTCATATAATTCTCATCTATTTAATTGGTATTAGACCAAACAAATCTACCATCTAAGCCTATTTGCAGTAAATATTATCCATAAAAGAAAAATTCAATATCGCGATGGATAAATTCAATCCGACATTCGCAAAAGAACTACCATACTACCATACAAGTGTGGTAGTATGAAAACGATCGCAATCGTTATACAGCATCATATCCGTCATCATGTCATATTCCGCTGCAAGGAGGTGGATCAATGGATTTAACCAAGAAGATACAGCCGGTTTCAACCCGGGACGTTGTTTATCATTCGATTCGGGAGCAGATCCTTCGGCTGGAGCTTCTTCCCGGAACGGGACTGTCGGAGAAGGAAATATCGGTCCAGTTTAATGTAAGCCGGACGCCGGTCAGAGAAAGCTTCGTCCGTTTGTCTCAGGAAGGGCTGCTTGAAGTATATCCGCAGCGCGGCACGTTTGTTTCGCTTATTGATACCGAGCTTGTTGAAGAAGCCCGGTTCATGCGCGAGCAGCTGGAGCGTGCGGTTATCCGCTTGGCATGCGCCAGCTTCCCCGCTTCGCGGCTGGCTGATTTGAAAGCGAATCTGCTGCTGCAGAAGGCCGGAATTGAGGAATTGGACCATAACCGCATGTTTGAGCTGGATGAAGCGTATCACCGCACTCTTTTTGAAGGGTGCAATAAAAGCAATACATGGGCGGTACTGGGGCAAATTAACGCTCATTTGAACCGCAGCCGGATGCTCCGCCTTACGACGGATCATCATTGGGAGCATCTGTACGAGCAGCATACCCAAATGGTTCAAGCAATTGAAAACCAGGATGCCGCCCGCGCGGATCAGCTGATGAGCGAGCATATGAGCCTTAGCATCCATGACCAGCAGCTGCTCAAGGAGAAATACCCAGCTTATTTCAAATAACGGAGGGATTTCAGCATGAAAATGGTATTCCGTTGGTTTGGCGAAGGGAACGATACCGTCTCCCTGGATCAAATCAGGCAAATTCCCGGGGTGGAAGGCATCGTCTGGTCGCTTCATGACGTTCCTGCCGGCGAAGAATGGCCGATGGACAAAATTATTCAGGTCAAAGAACAGGCCGACAAAGCCGGCTTGCATCTGAAGGTTGTCGAAAGCGTAAACATTCACGAGGACATCAAGCTTGGCCTGCCAAGCCGCGACCTGTATATCGACAACTACAAAAAAACGATCGCCAAGCTGGCGCAGGTTGGCGTCAAGGTGATCTGCTACAACTTTATGCCGGTGTTCGACTGGCTGCGCACCGATCTGCACAAAGAGCTGGAAGACGGCTCCACGGCGTTATTTTATGAAAGCAGCCGGATCGAGAACATCGACCCGCTTGAGCTGGTAAACAAAATCAACGAAAACTCCAGCTTGACGATGCCGGGCTGGGAACCGGAAAGACTCCAGCATCTGACCAAGCTGTTCGAGCAATATAAAGGCGTAACCGAAGAAAATCTGTGGGATAATGTGACCTACTTCCTGAACGAAATTATTCCGGTTGCAGCCGAACATGATATCAAAATGGCCATCCACCCGGATGATCCGCCTTGGCCGATCTTTGGCCTGCCGCGCATTATGACGAGCCAGGACAACATCCGCCGCTTCCTGAACATCGTGGACAGCCCGTACAACGGCATCACGCTGTGCAGCGGCTCGCTTGGCGCAAATCCGGCTAACGATATCGTCGGCATGATCCACGAATTCGCAGATAAAATTCCGTTTGCGCATATCCGCAACGTACGCCGGTACGAGAACGGCGATTTTATCGAAACGTCGCACCGCACGCAGGACGGCAGCGTCGATATTACCGGCATCGTCCAGGCTTACCACGAAGAAGGTTTCGACGGGTTCGCCCGTCCGGACCACGGGCGCCATCTGTGGGGAGAGCAATGCCGTCCGGGCTACGGCCTGTACGACCGCGCTCTCGGCATTATGTACTTGTGGGGATTATGGGACGCATTCCAGCGTCAGGCTGAAGGCAAGGAGGCCGCAAAAGCATGAAACCAAGCACTCTTCATTCATCCCTTAAAGGCAAAGTAGCGGTTGTAACCGGCGGCGCCGGCGTATTGTGCCGGGAAATGGCTATTGAACTGGCCCGCCAAGGCGCACGCGTAGCAGTGCTGAACCGCACTGCTGCACGCGGCCAGGAAGTTGCGGCTGAAATTGTGGCCGCCGGCGGCGAAGCGATTGCTGTAGGCTGCGATGTGACTTCCGTTGAAAGCGTAAAAGCGGCTGCCGCAGAAGTGGCAAGCAAGCTTGGCCCTTGCGATATTCTGATCAACGGCGCCGGCGGCAACCATCCGAGCGCCATTACGACGAACGAAACGTACAAGGCGGAAGATGTTGCAAACCCGGATGTCGTATCCTTTTTTGACTTGGAAGTATCCGGCTTCCGCAACGTGTTTGACCTGAACATGGTCGGAACGCTTATCCCGACGCAGGAGTTTGCGAAGCAAATGGTCGGCCGCGAAGGGACAACGATCATTAATATCTCGTCCATGAGCGCGCCGTCGCCGATGACCAAAGTGCCTGCTTACAGCGCGGCTAAAGCGGCAATCGTCAACTTCACGCAGTGGATGGCCGTTCATATGGCCGATGCAGGCATCCGCGTAAATGCGATTGCTCCGGGCTTTTTCCTGACGAAGCAAAACGAACGGCTGCTGACGAACGAAGACGGCTCGCTGACCCCGCGTTCGCAGAAGATTATGACCCATACGCCGATGCGCCGCTTCGGCAAGCCGGAAGATTTGCTCGGCACGCTGCTCTGGCTGGCCGATGAAGAAATGTCCGGTTTCGTCACCGGCACGACCGTTCCGGTGGACGGCGGATTTATGGCTTACTCCGGCGTGTAAACGTACAGGCGGAATAAACGAGAGCACTAAACACCAGGCTGCCGGCACATCGCGGGCAGCCTGGTGTTTTTTTGGATACGCTGCTCCGCTCGAATACCCACTTGTCCGTTTATTTGCTACAATAGCAGTAATAACAAGCAAAGCAAACGCAATTGGATGGTGGGAATAGCCATGAGCATTAATACCAAGCTTTCGGTTGGCATTCATATATTAGCTTTATTGGATACGAATAAGGAAAACGTCAATACGTCGGAATATATGGCGAGCAGCATCAATACGAACCCGGCTGTTGTCCGCAAAATTACCGGCCTGCTCCGCAATGCCGGAATGGTCGAAGCGCGTCCGGGGGTAGCCGGCGCCAAGCTCGCGAAGCCGATTGCCGGCATTACGCTGCTCGATGTATACCGGGCGGTCAATCCCGAACACGGTACGGATCTGTTCTCCATGCATAACAATCCGAATCCTGACTGCCTGATCGGCCGCCATGTCCAAACCTCTCTTGAATCCCATTTTGCCGCCGCTCAGCGTGCGCTGGAACTTGAACTGGAGAAGGTGACGGTCGGCGATATCGTCCATGACATAATGGCGATGGAACATGACGGAAGCTTGTCTGGAAGTTGAGTCGGAGTTATATCAAAATAAAAAAAAGGCAGCCGGTTGCTGAACGCCGCCCCTCCCCAATCACCAACGATGGGGGCGCTTCGTTCAGCCGCCGGCTGCCTTTTTTTGCAATACATGCCCTTTCATAACGGGCTGCGGCACTATACAGGCTGGCGGTTCCTTCTAGCTTCTCAGCGCAGCCAGATCAAAGGACGGCACAAGCCCTTCCGCCGCAGCGCGTCCAAGCAGCGCTTCAATGGCCGCATAGCCGTCTTTGCCCAAATCGGCAGAAAAGTCGTTGACGTACAGATTAATATGCGCCTGAGCTACCTCAGGAGACATTTCCTGCGCATGGCTCAGCACATACTCGCGGGAGGCTTCCGGATGTTTCCACGCATATTCCACCGAATTGCGGATCCATCCCGTCAGCGCCTCGCGGTCAATATCCGCCGTTCGCCGCACAATGATCGCGCCCAGCGGGATCGGCAGCCCAGTGTCGGATTCCCACCAGTTGCCCATATCGGCCATCAGAGCAAGGCCGTAGTTCTGGTACGTAAACCGCGCTTCGTGGATAACAAGCCCGGCATCCATCCGGCCGTCGCGGACCGCCGGCATAATTTCATCAAAAGGCATAACGACAATTTCGCCTGCGCCGCCGGGAATGTTTTGCGCCGCCCATAACCGGAACAGCAAATAAGCGGTTGAGCGCTCGCTTGGAACGGCAATCCGCTTGCCGGCCAGCGATGCCGGATCGCCTTGCCCTTCGATGCCGCTTCGGGTGAGCACAAGCGGGCCGCAGCCCCGGCCTAAAGCGCCGCCGCATGGAAGCAAAGCGTAATCGTCCAGCACCCATGGCAGCGCAGCGTACGAAATTTTCATCACTTCCGGCCCTTCTTTGGCTGCCGCAAGATGGTTGGTAATGTCGATATCGGCAAACGTAACGTCAAACTCCGGCGCACCGGGCACAAGCCCATGCGTCAAGGCATGGAAAATAAAAGTGTCGTTTGGACACGGGGAAAAGGCAATATTCATCGTTAAAGCACCTCCGTTAAAATGGCAAAAGCTTGTTCAAGCGCGTTCAGCGCATCTTTTATGCGCCACGCGGCTTTATCGCGCGGGCCAACGGCGTTGGAAACGGCCCGCACCTCCATGGCCGGCAGCCCGGCTTGCTGTGCTGCCGCCGCAACGCCGTAGCCTTCCATGCCTTCGGCAGCAGCGCCGGGAACAAGCGCCGCATGCCGAAGGGCTGTCTCGGCCGTGCCGGTCGCCGTCGCGACCGTAAGCACCGGACCGGCCTTCGCCGGCATACCAGCCGCCTGCAAAGCAGCTGCGGCACGGGCGGCAAGCGCCGCGGGAACCGGCACGCGGCAGCTGCCGAAGCCCAGCTCGTCCAGCGGCAAAAAGCCGTCCGGCGACTCTGCGCCAAGATCGGCCGCGACGATGTCTGTCGCCACTACAATGTCGCCGATGGCGGCTTGTCCGGCAAAACCGCCGGCAATGCCTGCAGAGATGACCAGGCCGCAGTTGTCCGCAGCGGCAAGCGCAAATGCGGTATTGGCCGCCGCCAGCGCCATGCCGACGCCGGCCAGCCGCACCTCGAAGCGGCTGTTGCCCTGCAGGCCGCGCAGCACGGCCTCGCGTTCCGCTTCGACGGAAACCATAACAAGCACGTTGCCGTTTAGTTCCGAATAACTTTCCGATTGGCTGATCAGCCCATGTGGTTTCAAGTCCATTAGCCTCTGTCTCCTATCCTGACCGCATATCCGGCAGCGGGCCGTTTATGCCTTGCCTAAAAAAACCTCAAATAATAGAGTACCGCTATGCTGCCGCCGTGTAAAGCGAAGCGGCTCCCGCTTCACGCTTGCTGCCGGGCGGCCGAATGAATAGAAGCGCCTTGCGGAACCTGTTCAACCAGCGTTCCGCAAGGCGCTTCTATTCATTCGCAAGAAACTTTTTCCATCTATTGCTCGTATATATAAAAAACATAGTCCGTCGATACGCCGGCATGACCTTGCTGCCGGATCATTGCCGCAACGTTGCCCCGGTGGTAAGTGCCATGGTTCACGACATGCTGGACAAGCTCCGACAGCCTCGTCTCCAAAGCCCCGTATTGCGGATGCGTAACCGTAATGGGCTTGTCCAAATCGCTGCCGCCCAAAAAATCTTCGTACAATCCGGCACCATGTTTGAAACGTTCTTCCATCTCCTCAAAACCGGCAGAAACCGCCTCTTCCCTCAGCCTCTGCACATAGGCGACCACTTCCGGGAACGGTGTATTTTTCATTACTTCCAGCCACATCAAATCGGTTGTATACATATGCTTCATCACCGTTTCAATCGTCGGAAAAATGCTGGTAAGCTCCTGCGTGTACACCTCATGCGGCAGCTCGCGCAGCCTTCCGAACAACTTGTCGTTCGCCCATACATGATAGCTGTACAGTTTAAGGGCAGGGTGCTGTGCTTTGTCCATATTCCAGCCTCCATTCGAATAAAATGCTATTTTATACCATTTTACCACAATTATAGAGATGCTGCTCCTCTATGATTGCATAGTACTGCCGCAAATATTTTAACTGGAGGTTCAAATGAATAGAAAGAGGGAGCAAACATGAAAAATGGAAAAATCGTTTTAGCCGGCGGAACCGGATTTGTTGGTGTTTATTTGCAGGAGAAGTTCAGGGCGCATGGCTATGAGGTTGTGCTAATATCCAGGCAGCCCGGACATATCAATTGGGACCAAAAAGACGGAATGATCAAAGCGGTGAACGGCGCGGATATGCTGATCAATCTGGCCGGCAAATCTGTAAACTGCCGTTATTCGGCGGCAAACAAGCAAGAAATTATGGATTCGCGCACATGGACTACTACGGCGCTAGGCGAAGCGGCTGCCGCCTGCGATAATCCGCCTCCGCTATGGCTGAATGCAAGCACGGCGACCATATACCGGCATGCCGAAGACCGGCCGATGACGGAAAAAGACGGCGAGATAGGCACTGGTTTTTCGGTTGATGTCGCCAAAGCATGGGAGCAGTCGTTTTTTGATTTTGATTTGCCTCATACAAGGCAAGTGTCGCTGCGTATTGCGATTGTGCTCGGGAGGGCGGCGTTCTGACGCCATACCGCCGTCTGGTGAAGGCGGGGCTTGGCGGGCCGCAAGGAAGCGGCAAGCAAATGTTCAGCTGGATCCATATCGAGGATGTATACCGGATCATCCGGTTTATTCAACAAAATGACTCTTTAAGCGGCGCAATTAACTGCGCGGCGCCCAATCCCGTTCCAAACCGGGAGCTGATGCGGCTGCTGCGGAAACATTTGAACCGGCGCTGGGGGCTGCCGGCAGCAGCATGGATGCTGGAAGCAGGCGCCTGGGCGATTGGGACCGAAACCGAGCTTATTTTGAAAAGCAGATGGGTACTGCCGGATAAACTGCTGCAGGAGCAGTTTGAATTTCAATATGGGCAGCTGGATGACGCACTGAAACAGCTGCTGCGTTAACCGGGCTTAACCGATAGCCGGTTATAGGCCTTGGCGGCACTCCTGCCGGGCAGCTAATGCCTGCCGTTCACCAGCTCGTTACGGATCATTTGCTCCAGCTTATCCACCAGCCTGTCATGTTCCGGCGGCAAGGTTTTAGCTCCAAACATTGAACGGCGCTGGTTTTTTTTGAGCAGCTCAAGCATATATTGCTTTTCCTTCAACGTAAACATGAAGTGGTCGCCTCCGCTTTCCGTTATAGGTTACAGGAGATATGCTTATAGCATACCACTTGACAGGTGCCAGCGGCAGCCTGTTTGCAAAAAAACAGCAAAGCGAAACTTTTGAACCTGGTTATAGTATTAAAGTGAAGCAGATTAGATCAGCTCAAAAAGGAGACAACGTTAATGCCTCACCTATTGTTTAAAGGAATTGCCGCCGACAAGCTGCACGCCGTATGCGAACCGATGGCGGAAGAGCTTGCCGCTCTGTGCCAATGCGGCACAGATAATTTTACGATGGAAATTGCCAATTGTACGGTCGTGTTTGGCGCACCGGAACAAGAAACCGCCTATTTGTTTGTTGAAGTGGCCTGGTTTGAACGGGGGAGCGATACCAGGAACGCCTTTGCTGAAACGGTAACCCGCCATTTGCTGAAGCTGGGCGAAGCCGATATTGAGGTGGCGTTCCGCACGTACCGGGAAGACAGCTATTATATAAACGGCTTGCCGTATGGCGACCCGGAAGCTTAAGCTTGCAGCAGCCGCTTATAATGAACAAAATGCAGCCAGATTCGCCTGAATCGCTTGACGCGATTAGGAGTGGAATCTGCTGCATTTTTCATTAGGAGAGACCGCCGGAGCAACATTCGTTCGATTTTATCCAGTCTTATCCGGAACCTTCTTCTCCATTGCCGCTTCAATCTTCTTCAGTCTTCAATCTCTAAAGCATGCCTGCGCATCCCATGCGCATCAAGCCGGCAGCACGAACTTGACCATGCGGCCGAAACGCTTGCCGCTGACCACAATCTCGCCTTCCGGCTTATAGCCTAGCCGCGTGTATAACGCTCGCGCTTTGGCATTATCCGGCTCTACGATAAGCGTCGCGCGCGAGTAACCAAGCAGGGCGGCTTTATTCTCAAACGCCGCTATAAGCGCCGATGCGATGCCCTGGCCCCGGTATGCGGCATCTACTGCAATAGCGTCCAAATAATAATCGCCTTCCGCCGCTTCCTGCGTGATGGCGTATTCCTTGGCTCCCGTCCGCCGCATCGCCCGCTCTGCCAGCGGCTTGTCCAGCTCGGCTGCTTCGTCGCCGGAATAGCTGAGCAGCATGCCTGCGATCTGCCCTTCCCGTTTATCAACCAGCACATGCCGGTAGCTGATCCGGTTTCCTTCCTCGGCAAACAGCTGCTCCAGCGCAGCAAGCGCTTCGTCATCGTGTTCAGCGCCGGTCAAAGACCGGGCAATTGCGCTGCCGATCGCCTCATACATTAAGGCGATAACGGCTTTGGCATCTTTCTTTTCCGCTTGTACAATCATGGTGAAACCCCTCCGTTTACGGCAGAAACCTTTATTTCCTTTTATTTTATTCAAGACGTTTCTATTTATCATGGTATAATGATTGTTGGTCTTTTTCCAGCACATATACCCATACTAGCGATTTCAAACAGGTGATAGTTAATGAAACATTATTATAGAACGCCGATTGGCGTGCGCAAGGAACCGCTGCTGGCGGCTCCCAGGGCTTCAGCCCAAACAAGCGTGGAGCTTGTGAGCAGCCGTGAGCGGGACGCCGATTTTTTCCGTGCTTTGGAAGCCGGCGGCATGAAACTGAATAAAAGCCAGATCGAAGCGGTACGCCACTTGGACGGGCCGCTTCTTACGCTCGCTGGCGCAGGCTCCGGCAAAACATCCGTCCTTGCAAGCCGGACCGCCTACTTGCTCGCCCATGCCAAGGTTGATCCGGAGCGGCTGCTGCTTGTCACTTTCTCGAAAAAAGCCGCCGACGAAATGCAGGCGAGAATCGGCCGCATGCCGATGATCGGCCCTTCCGCGGCCAAACGGATCGAAGCCCGTACGTTCCATTCGTTTTGCCTGCTGCTCCTTCGCCGGAGCGGCTTTAAACAGGCTATTCTGGGCGACGATGCCCGTAAGCTGTTTATATTTAAGCGGCTGCTCCGCGAGCGGGGGCTGGAAGAGAAATTCCAGCCGGAAACCTTAATTGCGCTGCTTTCGTCTTATAAAATGCAATTGGCGGATCTTGAAGCTTTGCCGGATAAATCCAGCGATGACTACAACGTCAAGGCGATATTGCTGAAATACGAGGAATGGAAATCGGAGCAGCAGCTGATGGATTACGATGACATGCTGCTGGAAGCATACCGGCTGTTACAGCGCGAGGACAAACTGCTGCAATCGCTGCAAAACCGGTACCGCTATATTATGGTGGACGAATTTCAGGATACTAACCGGGTGCAATACGAGCTCATTACGATGCTGGCAGAGCGCCACCGCAACTTCATGGCTGTAGGCGACGACGACCAGACGATCTATTCGTTTAACGGTGCAAGAGGCGAATATATATTAAATTTCGAGCACCGCTACCCGGAAGCCAAACAGGTCGTGCTGGATGTCAATTACCGCTCGGGCGGCGGCATTATTGCGCTTGGCAACGCTGTGATCAAGCTGAACCGGAAGCGGAGGGAAAAGACGCTGCTGGCAGCCAAGACAGCCGGGCCGCTGCCGCTGTTTGCCCGGCCTAAGTCTGCTGATGATGAAGCGGAGCTGATCGTGAATGAAATCGTCAGGCTGCAGCAGGAAGGCAAACGCGCATACGGCGATTTCGCCGTATTGTACCGCTGTGCCAGCGGGAGCCGCGCGCTGTTCGATCAGCTGGTCATCCGGCAGGTGCCGTTTATCGACTATGGCAGCCGCGATTCGTTTTACGAATACGGCGTTATTAAACCGCTGATCGCCCACTTGCGGCTGTCAGTGAACCGCCGCGATTTTGACGCCATGGCCGAGATGGCTCCGACGCTGTATGTCAACCGCGACCAGGCGATGGCTTTTATCCGGGAGCAGGAGAAACTTAAAGCCAAAAAATATCCGCTTATTCATCTGACGCGTTATCCGCTTTTGAAATCGTTCCATCAGGACAAAATCAAAGAACGGATCAAGCTGATCCGCTCTTTGGAAACGATGAAGCCTAAGGAAGCGGTACGCCTGCTGCGGAGCGGTTTCTACGATCAGTATTTGGATATGGGCAAATCGATAGCGCAGCAGACCGAGCATAAAGAAACATTAAAAGAAATGCTTGATGAGCTGGAAGCGGCGGCGGCCCGCTTCGAACGGGTGGACGCTTTTCTTGCCTTTATCGACGAAATCGGCGAGCGGCATGAGCAGATGAAAACCCGCTTGAAGCAAGGCGGCTCACATCATGCCGTATCGCTCATGACCATTCATAAAGCGAAAGGGCTGGAATTTCCGGTAGTATTTCTAGCCGGTGCATCAGAAGGCATTTTACCGCACAGCTCGGCATTATCCGCCGCCAAAAACCGTGACCGCGCCGTCCACCAGGAGGCGAATGACGCGGTTGAAGAAGAGCGGCGCCTTGCCTATGTCGCCGTCACCCGTGCCATGGAGGAGCTGTACATCAGCTCGCCCGCCTATTACCGCGGCAAAACGGCGGAGGTCTCTTCCTTTTTCACAGCTGCTTTTACAGGAAACAATAGGTAATTGCGATGCAAAATCTGTTACAATAGTCGTACGCCGATATTGATAAATATAGACAAGCCTCTTCGTATCATGATTCGATTAAAGGAGGAATATTAGTTGGTAACACGTCCATTTGGACCTACAAATATGCTGCTGTCTCCTCTTGGCCTTGGGACTTGGCAGTTTAGCAGCGGCAAAGGGCTGATCGGCAAATATTGGTCGCCGCTGGAAGAAGAGCTTGTGCAGCAAATCATCAAGCTGAGCCTTGAAGGCGGCGTCAACTGGTTTGATACTGCCGAAGCTTACGGAGGCGGCGAATCCGAGCGGGTGCTTGCAGCCGCTTTAAACAAGCTGGAGCCGCTAAGCGCCGGAGCCAGCATTGCAACCAAATGGTGGCCGCTCCTGCGCAGCGCATCCCATATACCGAAAACCATCGACATCCGCCTGCAAAAGCTGCAGGGGCGTCCAATCGACTTGTACCAGATCCATCAGCCGTTCTCCTTCTCGAAAGTATCCAGCGAGATGAAGCAGATGGCGAAGCTGGCGGAAGCAGGTAAAATAAGCCACATCGGCGTAAGCAATTTTTCCGCAAAGCAAATGTACGAGGCGGACCGCACGCTGCGCCAATTCGGGCTCCGGCTCGCTTCCAATCAGGTGAAATATAACCTGCTGGACCGGCGGATTGAACGGAACGGTGTGCTGCAGGCAGCCCGGGAACTTGGCTGCGCCATCATTGCCTACAGTCCGCTTGAACAAGGGCTGCTGACCGGCAAGTTTCATAAAAACGCCGAGCTGCTGTCCGAGCTGTCCCCGCTGCGGAAACGGGCAGGCGGCATCAAGCCGTCTGTGCTGAAAAGAACGCAGCCGCTCATCGACCAGCTGGAACAGCTGGCTGATTTGTATGATGTATCGCCAACGCAAATCGCGCTGAACTGGCTTATCCATTCGCAAGGCGATACGGTGTTTGCTATCCCTGGCGCCTCCAAGCCCCATCATGCCCGCGAAATCGCCGAGGCGATGAACTTCCGGCTGACCGAAGACGAGCTGCTGGAGTTAAGCGATATTTCCGCACTGCTGGCCAAATAAGAAATCCGTATCCTATCGTTGATTATGAGTAACGCAAAGAAGCTTCTAAACGCCTTGTGCGGTTTAGAAGCTTCTTTATTAAATTTCCCGTTCCGTATTGCTTTTGTCCTTATGACGTCAAGCCGTCCGATTCCTTCACTTCAAAATAAGCTTGATCACCTTTCAGATGGAAGTCTAATCCAAGGCTGTCTATCCGGATGTAAGCCTGATCCTGATAACCAAACAACTCCACTCCCGCATGGTAAGCAAAAGCGCATTCCTTCGTAAATGGCTTCATTCCCGGAAAAGAAAAGGTGTATTCCCGCCCGTCCTGCTTTACATATTGGACAAACGGGCGCACCCGAATGTAGTTTTCATTATTCAGCCGGACGATAGAATATTCGCCGGCGCCGAAACCGCGGGCGGACTGCAGCGTCAAGCTATTCGAATAAAGGCTGAATTTGGGCGCCCGGGAAATCAGCATCTGCACCTGGTTCATCTTCAGCGGCATGCCGGACTGGTGCACATACAGCCATTGCGCTGATTCCGCTATCGAACCAAGGGATACGAGAACAAATCCGGCGAGGCTTAGCAGCAAGTAAGTCAAATTCCCCGAAAAACTTAATAAAACGCCTAATGCGATACAAGCATAACCCACGTAACGCTGCACAACAAAAAACATAATGACAACCCCTATCCAAGTAAAATATTGGGTATTCGTTAATTATATCCCATCCGGATAGATGTGCCTATTGTTTTCTGAAGCGGCTGCGCGCAGCCGGCTTGGCCATCAAATAAAGCGTTCCGCCGCGAAATGCGAAGGAACGCCTTATTTTAAACTTATAGCCGGGCTGCAGCTTGGATCCGGCAGCGCAGCCCAGCCATACCCGCATACGTTGCGGATCTGCTGTATACGACCGCTACTTCTCCAGCTCTTTTAGGCCTTGCTGCAGCTGGGTGTCTTCCTGTTTAAGCTTCTGCTGCATCGTATCCATTAACGTATGAGCAGTGGCGCTGTCATAGACGCCGGTTCGGTCAAGGCCTTCCGCCGCCTGGAACGCACGAAGCGCATCCGCCGTCTGTCCGCTGAAATAACCGGCATCGCCAACCGGCGAATAACCTAGCAAGCTGAGCAGCGTCTGGATGGTTTTCACATCATCGCCGTACGCCCCCTGCTTCAAGTCCGTACCCGAAATATACGGCAAATAAGCGTAATCCGGCAGCTTCACCGTTTCATCCGGCTCAATGCCCTTTTTATGAATCCATTCGCCGTTAGGCGATTTCCACTGTGCTTCCGTCAAACTGAGCACCGATCCGTCCTTGAATTGGCGGAATTGCTGCACGATGCCTTTGCCAAATGTCTTCTCGCCGATCACTTTTGCTCCGGCAGATTCCTTTAGCGCCGCCGTCAGCACTTCGCTGGCGCTGGCCGACTGTCCGTTCACAAGCACTACAATCGGAACCGTCCACGGCTGTTTTTGATTCGACTTGTACGTATAAACCTTCTTCTCGTCCTTGTAGACAACTTGAACAATTTCTTTGCCCTTCGGCACCAGCTTGTTCGCAATATCAATTGTCGGAGTAAGCAAGCCGCCCGGATTCGAGCGCAGATCCAGCAGCAGACCTTTCAGCGGCTGGTCCTTTTGCAGCTCATCAATAGCTTGATTAAATTCATCAGCGGTTTTATCGGCAAATTTGGAAATCGTCACATGCCCGATGCCGCCCGGCAGCATCTCGGAGGTGACCGTCACAACAGGAATCGTATCCCGGGTAAGCTCGATTTCGACCGGCTTCTCCGCCTTCGGCCGTTGAAGCGTCAGCTTCACCTTAGTCCCTTTTTCGCCGCGCAGCATGTCGGTCAGCTGCTGCAGCGTTTTGCCTTCCACCGGGGTGTTGTCTACGGCGGTGATGACATCGTACGGCAGCACGCCGCCCTTCTCCGCCGGTGTATCTTTCACTACCTTTTGAATAACAAACTTCGTTCCTTCTTGACTTACCTCGGCGCCAACGCCGCTAAAATCCGGCTTATAACCTTGCGTATAAGCTTCTCCAAGCTCTCCGGACATATATTTGGAATAAGGATCGCCCAGCGAAGCCAGCATCCCTTCGGAAGCGCCGTTAATTAAATCTTCCGCTTTAGCCCCGTCCAAATAATCGTTCATCACCTGATGATAGGAAGCCGTGAAATTTTGAAAAGCGGGCTCCTTCAGCATGGGATACTTATACGTCATTAACAGCCAGCACAAAATAAACCCGATGATCACGCAAACAGCCGCACCGATAACGGCAAGCGCGGTCCGGTTTTGCCTGGCTTTTTCTTTTATCATACCGTTCATGGTTTCATCTCCCATATGTAATAAATGCAATAAATGACGAGCCCTATGCGTTATTATAGCTCAAATGCGTGTTCAGCCGCTAATTTTGGGAAGATGCCTGTATGCAGCCCGCGCTCCGCTCTCCACGCTGCGAATGGCGCTTCCTAACAGCGCACGATATATGCCAATGATTTCCTCCTTCAGCTTGAACGGGCTTATGAATTCCGCTACAATTGGCCTAGCTGAACGATGAGGGAGAGGACAACAAGCATGTACAAACTGATCGCCATTGATGTAGATGATACGCTGCTTCGCGATGACTTATCCGTATCTGAGCAGCAAAAGCAGGCGCTCGCGGGTGCCATTCAACGAGGCGTCACCGTTACGCTTGCAACCGGGCGCATGTTTGCATCCGCACAAAAAATTGCGCGGCAAATCGAACTGAACGTCCCGATCATTACGTACCAGGGAGCGCTTGTGAAAACGCTGCTCGACGGCAAAGTGCTTTATGAACGTTACGTGCCGCAGGATGCGGCGAAGGAGCTGTTTGCATTTACCGAGCAGCGCGGGCTTCATTTGCAACTGTATACGGATGATATTTTGTATGCCAAAGAACACAATGACAAAATCAAAAAATATTCCACATTAACGAATATCCCTTATGTGGTAGAACCGGATTACAATAAGCTGATCGAGCTGCCGACACCTAAAATGCTCATAATCGATGAGCCTTCCTATTTGGATGAGCTTGCGGTAGAGCTGAAGGCACTGATCGGCGACCGGACGCATATTACGAAATCCAAGCCGCACTATCTCGAGATTATGCACAAGGAAGGCACTAAAGGGCATGCCCTTCGTTTTCTGGCGGCGCATATCGGCTGTACCTTGGAGGAAACTATCGCAATCGGCGACGCCTGGAACGACCATGAAATGATTGAAGCGGCAGGGCTTGGCGTCGCCATGGGCAATGCCATTCCCGCGCTGAAAGAAATCGCGGATTATGTGACCTTAACCAACAACGAAGACGGCGTCCGCCATGTCATTGAAAAGTTTGTGCTTAACCAGAAATAACACCTACAGGAACCGGGAGCCGCGTTAACCAATTTATGAAGGCGGTTCGGTTTCCGTCCAAAATGTTGTATAATACATATATGTACAACATTCCATGTACAGGAGGACGACCTGATGAACAAATTTTTGCTGGCAACAGACGGCTCTGACGATTCCAAAAAAGCGGTGGTATCCGCTCGCAAGATGCTGGAAGCGTTCCCGAAAGCTACACTGACTGCCGTTTATGTAACCGATAACTTAACTACGCTGCCTCCCGGCATGATTATTCCGCAAGAAATGGACGAAGCTGAAAAAAACTATGTCTCCGAACTGGAGAAAAAGCTGTTTGCTGAATTAAAAGGTTTGGAAGACCGCGTTACCTTCCTGAACGCGAAAGGCAATCCTGTGCAAACGATATGCCGCATCGCGGATAAGGAAAAAGCCGACCTGATCATTATCGGTTCCCATGGCCGCGGCGCCATTAACCGTCTGCTTATTGGCAGCGTAAGCCATGGCGTGCTGCATCATACGGCTATTCCTGTCCTGGTTGCCCGTTAATATTCGTTAAGAGCGTAATCAGTATGCAGTGAAATAAAAAAAGCTGTTCCGGCATTGAATGGCCGTGCAGAGCATAAAGCTCTCGCCATTCGAGCTGGAACAGCTTTTTTCCTTCACCGTTTTCAGTCAAAGCTTCAGCCAAAGCCTATGCTCTCCGCATCGCCGGCGGACTGTGTGTGACAGCCTTCAAATGCCGGCCAGCACCTGGTACCAAACGCCTTTTTTGCTATAGAGCAAATCTCTGACAGCCGGCCAGCCACCAAGATACGAAATATCGTACAGATCGGCCGGATCTTTGAACTTGCCGGCGGTTTCCTTCGCCACCTGTTCGTTGACCGGGCGGAAGCCGTAGTCGGCCAGCACGCGCTGCGCTTCTTCGCTTTGCAAGTAGGCGAGAAACGCTTCAGCCACTTTGCGTGTGCCATGCTTGTCGACATTGGCGTCAATGACAGCAGCCGGATTTTCGATCAGCATCGAGGAGCTTGGCACAACAATGTCGTAACTCACGCCTTGCTTAATCCGGGCAAGCAGCTCATTCTCGTAAGTGACGATAACGTCTCCCACGCCGTATTCGAAGGCCGCCATCGAAGCTCTTCCGCTTTTGTCCATCGACTCGACGTTGGCGTTAACGGATTTCAGGAATGCTTTCGCATACGCCGTGTCTTTACGGCCGGTTTCCGCTTCGGACTGCTTCAGTCCCGCGCCGTATATCGCATTAATGTCCCATTGCGCGCCGCCTGAGGTTTGCGGGTTCGGATACAGCACTTTGACGCCTTTGCGCGCCAGGTCGTTCCAGTCGCGGATATGAAGCGGATTGCCGGGACGGGTACCTAATACAACAATGGAGCGGGTAATCATCCCGTTATAAGGCCCTACTTTCCAGTCATGCGTAATTAAACCGGCATCGCTTATTTTATCCAAATCGCCTTCCATCGCCAGCATCGTAACATCCGCTTCAAAACCGCCTACAATCGCTCTGGCCTGAGTAGTTGACGCATCATAGGACTGCTGAAACTCCACCTTCTGTCCGGTCTCCTGCAGCCATTTGCGCTGAAAAGCCGGCAACAATACGCCAAATGCATCCTTCATAACCGAATACGCTCCGATTACAAGCTTCACATCGCCGCTTTGCGCGGTAGATCCGGTTCCGGCGCTCCCGTTCTGCTGCTTGTCCCCGGAACAGCCTGCTGCTGCAAACAGCAGAACCGCGGAAAGCAGGAGGACCGCTGTTCTCCGGCTTGTAAACCGATTCAATTTCAACTATGTGCACCTCCGGATATACGCCCGTTGGCAAGCAGACTCGGCCTGCTTGCCAACGGGCGCCATAAACAGCACTGCAGCTGTTAAATATAAATAGGCATCGGATCTTCTTTCAGCCGATTTTCTTCCACCCAGCTTTTATGATCATTAAACAGATAAGCGCGATGCAGCAAAATGCTGACCGGTTCGTTCGGATGCAGCACTTCGCTTTCCAGCGAACGATATGTCATCAGCTTGACACCGTTTGCCTCCAGTTCCACCAGCCACTCGCTGCCGCGGAAGTGGACATGCTTCACAATGCCGTCCATGGCTGCGGAAGCCAGCCGGATTTCGCCCGGTTTGCCGACCTCGATATATTCCGGGCGGACAAGTGCTTTAATGCCGTCGCCGGCCGTGTGCTCGAAACCTCTCAGCTTCGCAACGTCCTCCACGATGGCGGATTCGCCGATAAAGCTCGCCACAAAAGGCGTCTCCGGGTTTTTGTAAATATCCCACGGCGTCCCCTTTTGCTCCAACTGGCCTTTGCTGATAATCATAATTTCATCTGCTACTTCAATTGCTTCGTCCTGGTCATGTGTGACGAAGATCGACGTAATGCCAACCCGTTCAATCATTTCCTTAAGCCAGGTCCGCAGCTCGGTGCGGATTTTGGCGTCAATCGCCGCAAACGGCTCGTCGAGCAGCAGCAGCTGCGGCTCCGGCGCAAGCGCCCTGGCGAAAGCGACACGCTGCCGCTGGCCGCCGGACAGCTGATGGGCATAACGGTGCTCGAAACCTTTGAGGCCCGTTAATTCCACAAGCGACATGACCCGCTCGCGGATTTGCTCTTTCGATTTCTTCTTCACCTTCAGCCCGAAAGCGATATTATCGTAAACGGTCATATGCTTGAACAACGCGTAGTTTTGAAACACAAACCCGATTCCCCGCTCCTGCGGGGCAAGTCGTTCACGCGCCGCCCGTGAAACAATATATCGCCGGATGTAGGCGTCTCCAGCCCTGCGAGCATACGCAGTATGGACGTTTTGCCGCCTCCGCTTGGGCCAAGCAGGCCAATCAGATGGCCTTTTTCAATTTGAAAGCTGACGTCACGCACCGCGTGAAAGTCGCCGAAGCTTTTGTTCAAATTCCGGACCTCAATATGCATGGCTAGTGCACTTCCTTTCGTTTTTTTGCCCATTCCATGACGAGCAGCAGTCCTACGGAAAATGCCGCAAGCACTAACGCCACTACGTTGGCGGCCACGACATTAAAGTTCTCTACATCCTGATAAACCAGCGTCGTAGCAGTTTGCGTTTTGTTGATAATATTGCCGGATACGACCAGCACGGCGCCAAATTCGCCAAGCGTCCGGGCCACTGTAAGCACAACGCCGTAAATGACGCCCCAGCGGATCGACGGCCAGGTCACTTTCCAGAACGTATACCACGGATAAGCTCCCAGCATCGTAGACGCTTCCTCCTGCTGGGACCCGATTTCTTGCAATACCGGCATCACCTCGCGCACCATGAGCGGGAAGGTTACGAACAAGGTCGCGATGACCATGCCGGGAAGCGCATAAACAATCGGGATGCCCGCTTGGTTCAGAAGCGAACCGGCTGCAGTGTCCGGACCAAGCAGCAGCACAATCATCAAACCGCCGATCACCGGCGAGACCGCATAGGGCAAATCGACGATACTGTTAAGCAGTCTTTTCCAACGGGAGGAGAGCCAGGCGGCGCGGACGAGATAAACAGCCAGCATCACGCCGAACAATGTATTAATAACGGTTACGATCACCACAATAATGCCGGTCATCATTAAAGCATGCAGCGCTTCCGGGCGCGCCAGCCCGTTTATAAAACCATCCCAGCCTTCCGACCAGGAGCTTGTGAATATTTTAAGGAGAGGAATAATAAGAAGCAGCAAAAAGACGATATACGTTAAGGCAATCCACAGCTTTCTCATTGGCCGCTCCTCCTTGCCTGCAGAAGGTTAACGGTCCATAAAATAAGAAATGAAAACGTCAGCAGCAATACGGATACGGCTGCCGCGCCTTGCGGATTGTCGCTTTCAATCTGGCCATAAATATAAACGGAAGCGATAAGGGTTTTGCCGGGGATATTGCCGGCTACAAGCACCACCGCGCCAAATTCGGCAAGCGCCCGGGAAAAAGCAAGCATAGCGCCGCTTATAATACCCGGCAGCATGGAAGGCAGTACAATGCGGACAAACGTAAGCGCTTTGGTTGCGCCCATCGTGTAGGCCGCTTCCTCCTCCGAACGGTCAAGCTCCTCCAGCAGCGGCTGGACGCCGCGAATGACAAACGGGAAAGTGACAAACACCATCGCAATCACAATAGCCGGTTCATGAAATACAATCTCCAGCCCCATCTTGCCAAACCAGCTGCGCGGACCAAGCAGAAGAAGAATCATTAAGCCGCCGACGGCTGTCGGCAAAGCAAACGGCAAATCAACGAGGCTGTTCAGCAGGCTTCTGCCGGGAAAACGGTAGCGGATAAGCACCCAGCCAATCATCGTGCCAAGCAGGATGTTAACGACCGTTGAAATAACCGCCAGTTTAACTGTGAGCAGAACGGATTTCCAAGCAAGAGGGTCGGCAATGCTTTCCCAGAAAGGGTTCCAGCCTGCCGAGAAAGATTGTGTATAAATGCCAATAATAGGACAAACGATAAGGATGATAAAATACAGCATGACTGCGCCGCGGAACCCAAAATGCCATTTGCGGCTGCGAAACAATGCGTTCACTTGTGACTTAACCTCCAGACCGTCGGCTCGAGCCGTGGGGCAAACCGTATCAACTGTATAATTCCTATTATATTACTAGGTATTTTTAATTTAACAGATGCATGGTGCACCCGTCAATCCTAAAATTAGTAACGTATGGAAGCCTTATTTCCACATATTGGAATGCGAAAAAACGCCCGCAGGCTGTATGGCCTGCGGGCGTTCCCCTGCTATTCCCCTTCAATATAATAGACGCTATCGCCTTTGCTCAGAACAGCTTGGCCTTGCGTCAGATCGGTCATCCACGCGATAAAAGCATCCGCTTCCGGCTCTTCAGGCAGGCACCGGACGATAACCCTGTCGGTAAAATCCGTTCCGCCTACCCGTACGGCACGGCCGTGCAGCTCATTTTCCAGCTTGCCGTACCACGTATAATCGACGTCCACGTACACCTCTCGGTGCAGCACACGCACAATTTCGCCAGCCGCTTCAATGCCGGCTACCGCACCGTCCGTATACGCGCGCACTAAGCCGCCTGCGCCAAGCATAATGCCGCCGAAATAACGGGTAACGACAACGGCGACGTTCTTAAGCCCTTTGTTTTTGATCACTTCCAGGATCGGTTTGCCCGCCGTGCCGCTTGGCTCGCCGTCGTCGGACGCTTTCTGGAACTGGTCGCGCTCGCCAACAAGATAAGCCGAGCAGTTATGGGTGGCGCTCCGGTGCTGCCGTTTGATTTCCTCGATAAAAGCGATCGCTTCCTCTTCGGTTTCAACCGGCTTCGCATGCCCGATAAAACGGGATTTTTTAATAACAACTTCTTCCGTTCCCTCTTGCCTGATCGTGCGGTAGCGGACCAGATTCATCAGCTTTCCTCTCCCATAAGTTCATACTTATGCCACAATCCAAACTTTCTGCCGTGACCGGCCTTTGGCAATGATAGCGTGTGGCATAGGTGTCATTATTATAAAAAAAGCGGCGCTCGGCGGGAAGCCGGCCGATGGACCGTTCCTGCCAAAGCGCCGCTGCTTATGCATAAGCTGTCGGCTTATTACAGACGAGCTTCCAGCTCGGCTTTTTCTTTCTCGAAGCCTGGTTTGCCCAGAAGCGCAAACATGTTCGTTTTGTATGCTTCAACGCCCGGTTGGTCGAACGGATTCACGCCCGACAGGTAACCGCTGATGCCGCAAGCTTTCTCGAAGAAGTATACAAGGTAGCCGAACGTGTAAGGCGTCATGTCGGCAATGTTTACGATAAAGTTAGGTACTTGACCGTCCGTATGCGCAAGCAATGTGCCTTGGAACGCTTTTTTGTTGACGAAGTCCATCGTTTTGCCAGTCAGGAAGTTCAAGCCGTCCAGGTTGTCTTCGTCATGGCCAATCGTAATATGCTCGGCAACCTCACCCACTTGGATAACCGTTTCGAAGATGTTGCGGTTGCCCTCTTGGATGAATTGGCCCATCGAGTGAAGGTCAGTCGAGAAATCGACGGAAGCCGGATAGATGCCTTTATAGTCTTTGCCTTCGCTTTCGCCAAACAGCTGTTTCCACCATTCGGACACGAAGTGCAGGTTTGGTTCGTAGTTCACGAGAATTTCCGTTACTTTACCTTTGCGGTACAGCGCGTTGCGGGCTGCAGCGTATTGGTAAGCTTCGTTCTCGGCAACGTTAGGGTTGCTGTAAGCATCACGAGCGTCAGCAGCGCCTTTCATCATTGCTTCGATGTCGATGCCAGCCGTTGCGATAGGCAGAAGGCCTACAGCTGTCAGCACCGAGTAGCGGCCGCCTACGTCATCCGGAATGACGAAGGACTCGTAGCCTTCTTCCGTTGCAAGCTTTTTCAAAGCGCCTTTTGCTTTGTCTGTCGTTGCGTAGATGCGTTTGCGTGCTTCTTCTTTGCCGTATTTTTGCTCCAGCGCTTCGCGGAACACGCGGAATGCGATAGCAGGCTCCGTCGTTGTGCCGGATTTGGAGATAACGTTGATCGACCAGTCGCGGCCTTCCAGCACTTGCAGCAGGTGCGTTACGTACGTGGAGCTGATGTTGTTGCCTGCGAAAAATACTTGAGGCGTTTTGCGTTCTTCTTTTGGCAAAACGTTGTAGAACGAATGCGACAGCATTTCGATAGCAGCGCGCGCGCCAAGGTAAGAGCCGCCGATGCCGATTACAACCAGCACTTCGGAGTCGCCTTGGATTTTGGCAGCAGCCTTCTGAATGCGTGCGAATTCTTCTTTATCGTAGTTAACCGGAAGGTCGATCCAGCCGAGGTAGTCGGATCCTGCTCCCGTTCCTTTATGTAACATTTCATGCGCAGCCTTGATTGGTTCAGCGAAATAGTCGATTTCATGCTGGCCAACAAAAGAGAGCGCTTTGCTGTAGTCGAATTGAACTGTTTTGCTCATTGGGTAATTAACCTCCATTTGGCATATATTGTAGTATGGGCACCTATCCTCTGTTTTAGCGCTTCAATAAGAATATCGAATTTGAACATTAAAAACAAGTTTTTACACGATGAAATATCGATGAAGAAACTTTATAATAAAGATAAACATCCTTTATGGCATTAAAGCACGTAAAGCTTTTTGCGAATGGCTGCTATTGCCCCGCAGGGAGACTGCACAGTTACCTGCATCTTGATCGGGGAATACATAGAACTTGTACAGGCATGTTTGGGATGAATAAGGGAGGCAAATTTGCGATGAAAAAAATCGGATTTATCGGGCTTGGCGTTATGGGTTACGGCATGGCGGCCAATCTGATTCAAAAACAATTTGACGTTACCGTCTATAACCGCACCGCAGGCAAAGCGGACGAGCTGGTGAAGCTTGGCGCCAAAGAAGCGGCTTCCGCGGCCGATGCCGGGCGCGATGCGGATGTAATTATTACGATGATCAGCAACGACGATGCGATCCGTGAAGTCTATTACGGCGGCAAAGGCGTACTGGAAGCGGTGCGGCCCGGCGTGATCGTCATCGACAGCAGCACGATTTCGCCGTCTCTGGCGCGCGAGCTCGCGAACAGCGTCGAACAGCGCGGCGGGAAGTTTCTGGACGCACCGGTTACGGGCAGCAAGCCGGCAGCCGATGCCGGTACGCTCGTGTTTATGGTTGGCGGCGATTCGGATACGCTGGGCGGCGCCATGGATGTGCTGAACGCGATGGGCACCAAAATCATTCCGATGGGCCTGAACGGTACCGGAGCTGTAGCGAAGCTGGCACATAATACGATCGTGGGCATCAACATTGCAGCCTTGTCCGAAGGCCTCGCCATCGCAACAAGCGGCGGCCTGGACGGGCAGGCGTTCCTCGAGCTGGTCAAAGCAGGCAGCGCCGGCAGCAAGCAGGCGGAGCTGAAGGGCGACAAGCTGCTTACGGGCAACTACGATGTCCAGTTCTCGCTGGCGCTTATGCTGAAGGACCTGAAGCTGTCTTCCGTGCTGTCGGACAACATGAACGTACCTACGCCAATGCTGGAAGCGGCCAAAAGCTTGTTTGTCATCGGCGAAACGATGGGCTCTCCGGCCTTGATATGTGCAGCGTCGGCCAAACGTACGAGCAGTGGACCGGCCGCAAGTTCAGCGAAAGCACGCAAGCGGCGAAAAAATAGCCGCCGTGCCGGCGTACAGCCGGCTGCAGCGCAAGCCCGGAGGCAGTTGGTTGCCGACGAGCTGCAGTCTTGCAGCGAGGCCCCGCCGCAACTTTACAACACCGCCTGCGGACGATTATAATAGCTATAACTTTATACGCACGTTTCATTGGAGGAGCCTGTCATCGACGGGCTCCTTCTCTTTTTTTTCGGCTATACTTTACAATTGGGAACGTTCAGGAGGGAACAAGGCTAATGGAACAGCAGGCTTATTATGCCATCGCTATATTTCTGGTTGTATACGCGCTGATCATCTCTGAGAAAATTCACCGCACGATTGTGGCTATGCTAGGCGGCACACTCGTTATCGCACTTGGCATCGTGGATCAGGCCGAAGCCATCCGCCATATTGATTTTAATACGTTGGGGCTTCTTATCGGCATGATGATAATCGTGAATATTACAGCGGATACCGGCGTATTTGCTTACGCGGCGTTATGGGCCGCCAAAAAAGCAAAAGGCGATCCTGTCCGCATCCTGATTGCGCTCATGCTGATAACAGCTGTCGCTTCCGCATTTCTGGACAATGTCACGACCGTCCTGCTAATTGTCCCTGTTACATTCAGCATTGCCAGGCAGCTAAACGTCAGTCCTGTGCCCTATTTGTTTACGCAAATTATGGCGTCCAATATCGGCGGCACGGCTACGCTGATCGGCGACCCGCCCAACATTATGATCGGCAGCGCCGTCAAAGAGCTGACGTTTATGGCGTTCATTAACAATTTGGCGCCGATTGCGACAGTTATTTTGCTCGTGCATATCCCGCTGTTTTTGCTGCTGTTCCGCAAGCAGCTGCGAACAGCACCGGAGCATAAGGAAAAGTTAATGCAGCTTGAACTGACGGGAATGATCACGGACCGGAAACGGCTGGCTCTATCGGGTTCTATCCTGCTGTTCACAATGGCTGGTTTTGTGCTGCATTCGTTTTTGCATCTCGAGTCCGCCACCGTAGCGCTTGCAGGCGCCTTTATCCTGCTTCTGCTGACTGGCGAACGCACCATGGAGCATGCCCTTACCCGTGTGGAATGGGGGACGATCTTTTTTTTCACCGGGCTGTTTGTACTGGTGTCCAGCTTGGAGCAGACAGGTGTAATTGAGCGTCTCGCCTCCGAGGCGATCGGCTGGACCGGCGGCGATCCGGTTGCAACTTCGATGCTTATTTTGTGGATGAGCGCTATCGCCTCCGCATTTCTGGACAACATCCCTTTTGTCGCGACGATGATTCCGATGATTCAGGAAATGGGCCAAATGGGGGTAATTCATCTGGAGCCGCTGTGGTGGTCGCTGTCGCTTGGCGCTTGCCTCGGCGGCAACGGCACCTTGATTGGCGCCAGCGCCAATCTGATTACGGCGGGGCTGGCCGCGAAGGAAGGTCACCCGATCAAATTCGCCGCCTATATAAAAATTGCCTTTCCGCTTATGCTGCTGTCTATCGCCATTTGCAGCATTTATATTTATTTGCGTTATTTGATGTAAAAGAAACAAGGGTGATTTGCTGCGGCAGCCGGCATCGCCGGATAGCAGACGCGAAAGAAAGGTGCAGCGCAATCATCTGCAGGCTTACGCACAAGAGGGCTGTCCGATTGAATCGGACAGCCCTCTTGTGCTGCTGGTGCTGCTAAAGCCTCTGCTGCTCTGTTGTCTGCTGCTGCATGCCGCTGCGGATGGTTGCCAGTGCCTGTTCAAAGTCAAAGTCAGGCGCCAGGCGAAGCTTGGTCGCTTGGTCGCCTGCTCGTAGCCGCAAGCCAGCTTCAGCAGCACCGGCTCGCTGAATGCCGAGCCAATAAACGTAATGCCCTGCGGTCCTTTCATCGCATAACCGCCAGGCGCAATGACGCCTTCCTCGGCGTAACCGCCGGGGACCGTAATGGACGGGTAGCCGGCACGCGCCGCAACATCGTTCAAATTCTCATCACCTAAGCGGAGCAGCGCATCCAGCCGGTAACGAGAAATCGCTGCGCTTCCGCGATCGCTAGCGTATCCGGGTTTAATTCGATGACAGAGCGGATCAGGTTGTCGTATTGGCCGACGCGCTCCAAATTCCAAGCTGTCAGCTGCTCCGACGACAATATCCGCTTCTCCATCGCATCCTGCGGCACTTATCTAATCCCTTCACCGCTTCGGCTATCAGCCTTTATCTTCCTTCAAAAGGCCGTAATACGCTACGTCCTCGTACACGCCCCATTTCTTAATATGCTGCCGGAATGTGCCTTCATGCCGCATCCCGATTTTGGCCATTACATGTGTGGAAGCCGGATTTTTGGTCATGGCTGCCGCCCAAACGCGGTTCAGCTTCAGCTCGTCAAACGCATAACGGACAACCCGTTCCGCCGCCTCTGTCATATAGCCTTTATTCCAATACGGCTTGCCAAGCCAATAAGCAAGCTCTGCACGGTTATGCGTCTTGTCGATATGCAAACCGACTAAGCCCATAAACGACCCGGAGCTTTTGTCCAATATGCCAAAGGAATATCCGCCGCCCTTGCGCGCAACCTCCATCCGGTACTGGATAAAAGAATCCGCCGCCCCTTTCGGGTATGGATGAGGAATCGTAAGCGTTGTGCTCGCGATATCGTGATCATTAATAAGCACCTCCATCTGTTCCCCGTCGCCCGGCTGCAATAGACGGAGCAGCAGTCTGCTTGTCTCGAGCTTAATCACACGCATCCCTCCGCAATCCCATTTTTCCCCTCTACAAAAACTACTCCATCCCCGTTCCATTTCCTGCTTTTAACATAGCTGAAGACTCCTCGGTCTTTCCCGGGGACCGGCTAACATCCCGGCACGCAGGTTCTCCGCTGCAAACCAAATACGCGGAATCAAAATTCCCAAAAATAAAAAAAGCCTTTGGCTTACCGGGCTATACAGCCGGTCTGGCCAAAGGCTTTCGCCTTGCGGAATTCTTATTCGTAAATATAAGAGCAGCAGTAATCGGTTACTTCCGCTACTTGCAGTTTAAATTTCGTGTTAGCCGGAACCGTAAACTCGCCTTCGCCTTGGATATGGCGCCATTCCGTTTCATCTGGCAGCAGCACTTTCAGATCGCCGGCCAAAATTTCCATAATTTCAATCGAGTCCGTACCAAACTCATAGTCGCCAGGCAGCATAATGCCAAGCGTTTTTTTCGTGCCGTCCGGGAAAATAATAACGCGGCTCGTAACTTTGCCGTCAAAATAAACATTTGCTTTTTTTACTGCCGTAACATTTTCGAATTGGGACATGATCGGATAGCTCCTCGTGTATGAAGTATGATGGGATATATGCAGCGGAACGCCGCTGCCGTAACGCGGCGCTCCGGTTGATGCTAAAGCTACAGCAAAGCTTTCACTTTGCTTACAACATTGTCTACCGTAAAACCGTATTCTTTTATGACGCGGTCGCCGGGAGCCGAAGCGCCAAACGTTTCGATGCCAAGAACGTCGCCTTGGTCGCCGACAAAACGGTGCCAGCCGAACGGATGCGCCATTTCGACTGCAAGGCGGGCTTTAACCTCAGGCAGCAGGACGGAATCTTTATACGCTTTATCCTGCTTGTCGAATAAATCCCAGCTCGGCATGCTGATGACACGAACCTGAATACCTTCTTCAGCAAGCGCTTTTTGAGCGGCTACCGCCAGTTGAACTTCGGAGCCGGTTGCCAGGATTTGCGCCTGCGGCTTGCCGCCGGCAGCGTCCGATACGACATAAGCGCCGCGGCGAACGCCTTCCCGCGCGCCGCTCACCGTGCCTTCCAGAATCGGCAGGTTTTGGCGAGTCAGCACAAGCGCAACCGGATTTTTTTTATTTTCCACGGCATAAGCCATAGCAGCGGACGTCTCATTGCCGTCAGCCGGACGAATAACCGTAAGTCCTGGAATGATGCGGATCGAAGCAAGCTGTTCGATCGGCTCGTGCGTCGGGCCGTCTTCGCCAACCGCAATGCTGTCATGGGTCAGCACATAAACGACGGGCAGCTTCTGAATAGCTGCAAGGCGAACAGCCGGACGCAGGTAGTCGGTGAATACAAAAAACGTTCCGCCGAATACTTTAATGCCGCTGTGCAGCGCAATGCCGTTCATAGCGGCAGCCATGCCGAATTCCCGTACGCCGAAATAAATGTTGCGGCCAGCGTAGCTGCCCGGCTTGAATTGCGCTTCCCCTTTCAAATGCGTCATGGTCGAGCTTTCCAAGTCGGCAGAGCCGCCCGCCAGCTGAGGCACGTTTTTCACAAGGCCGTTCAGCGCGTTGCCCGACGCAACGCGGGTCGATACCGCCTTGTCGCCAACTGCGTATTTCGGCAAATCTGCATCCCAGCCTTCCGGCAGGTCGCCGGCAATAGCCAGCTCAAACTGCTTGGCCAGCTCAGGGTTCGCTTGTTTATACTCAGCAAACAGCCGGTTCCACGCTTCATTGGCTTGCTCGCCTGCTTTTTTCACTTCGGCAAAATGCGCGCGCACTTCATCCGGCACGTAGAAAGGCTGATCAACCGGCCAGCCGTAAAATTGTTTGGTCAGCTTCGCTTCATCAGCGCCAAGCGGCGATCCGTGCGGGCCAGCATGGCCGCCTTTGCCGCCTTTATTCGGGCTGCCATAGCCGATAACCGTTTTTACTTCGATCAGCGTCGGCTTGTTTTTTTCCGCTTGCGCGTCAGCAACCGCCTTGGCGATCGCATCCAGATCGTTGCCGTCCTGAACGCGAAGCACTTGCCAGCCGTAACCTTCAAAACGGCGTTGTACGGTCTCGGAGAACGAAAGGTTTAATTCGCCGTCCAGGGAAATATCGTTGGAATCGTACAGCACAACCAGCTTGCCGAGCTGCAAGTGGCCGGCGAGCGAAGCAGACTCGTGGGAAATGCCTTCCATCAGGTCGCCGTCGCCGCAAATCGCGTACGTGTAATGGTCAATCAGATTTAAGCCGTTTTGGTTATATGTAGCGGAAAGATGCGCTTCCGCCATTGCCATGCCGACCGCCATGCCGATGCCTTGTCCAAGCGGTCCGGTTGTTGCGTCTACGCCGGCGGTATGGCCAAACTCCGGGTGTCCCGGCGTCAAAGAGCCCCATTGGCGGAAGTTTTGCAGTTCTTCAAGCGGCAGATCATAACCGGACAGATGCAGCAGGCTGTACAGCAGCATTGAACCGTGGCCGGCCGACAATACGAACCGGTCGCGGTTAATCCAGGTCGGATTAGACGGGTTATGCCTCATGTTTTTCGCAAAAAGCTGGTAGCCCATTGGCGCAGAGCCCATAGGCATGCCTGGGTGGCCCGAGTTTGCTTTTTCAATTGCGTCGATTGCGAGAGTACGGATTGTGTCAATCGACAACTGGTCGATTGATTTTTGAGTCACTGTCATTTGCCATTTCCTCCTAAATAATCCAATTAGTTAATCTCTCTTATCTTTTTAAAAACGCGCAAAGTTCTAAGCACATGGCTTTTTGTATTGTACCATTGTCCCTTTTTATTTTCCAATCCTAGGAAAAACGCCAGCCCCGCGTTGTTCTCCCCGCCTTATTCTGCCGCTTTTGGCCTAATTAAACACAACTGTTTTGTTCTGATGCACAATGATCCGGTCTTCAATATGCCATTTCACGGCACGGGCCAATACGACACGCTCAATTGTACGGCCAATCCGCTTCAGTTCGGTCACATTGTCGCGATGAGTTACCCGCTGCACGTCCTGCTCGATAATCGGTCCGCCGTCAAGCTCCTCCGTTACATAATGGGCGGTCGCCCCGATAATTTTCACGCCGCGCTGGTATGCCTGCTTATAAGGGTTGCCACCGATAAATGCCGGAAGGAAAGAATGGTGGATGTTGATGATGCGGTTCGGAAACTGCTCAATAAACTTCGGCGAAATGATTTGCATATAGCGCGCCAGCACGATCAGGTCTGCTTTGCCCATAACAATCTCCAACTGCTTGCGCTCTGCTTCGCCTTTCGTCTCAGCCGTTACCGGGATGTGGTGATACGGAATGCCAAACGATTCCACCTGCCCGCGCATATCCTCATGGTTGCTGACCACCATGGCGATTTCCGCGTCCAGATCTCCCGCTTTCCACTGCCACAGCAGCTCGGACAAACAATGATCCTCTTTGGATACAAAAATCGCAATGCGTTTTTTGCGGCTTGCGCGGAATATATTCCATTTCATCTCGAAACGGTCCGCCACTCTGGCGAAATCCTCCACAAGCACCGGAAGCTCCTGCTCCAGGTCGGTCAAATCAAATTCAAAGCGGATAAAAAACATTCCGCCCTCCGGGTCCATCGTATATTGATCGGACTGGACGATGTTAGCGCCGTGCTCATACAAAAACTGCGACACTGCAGCCACAATGCCCGGACGGTCCGGGCAGGAGATGAGCATGCGGGCGCGGCCGGCCTTGTCCAAAGCCGGCTGGGTTGTCATATCGGATGAAGATGGCATGTTCGTTTAACTTCCTTCCTTCTATATAAATGCGTACCTAAAATCCCGATAAAAGAAATGATGCAAAAAGAAAGCAAGCATACCGCTTGCAAACGCCCGTTAGGCGTTCACAAGCAGTTCCTTGCCGGCAAACCACGCGGTAATCCGATGGTTCAGCTGCTCTTCGGTCATATCCGATGGAAGCGCGCCGCTGCCCTCCAGCAAATCGTACAATCGTTCCATCGGCTCGCGAGGGTCGGCTTTTTTCGCTTTGGCGTCATTTTTCAGCAGCTCCCAGGTGGAGAGCACAAACATGCGCGGATCAATATCCTGCTTGCCGAAGAAATGATGCAGCCGCTCTACATGGTCAAAGAAATCGCCGCCGAAACGCTCCATAGCGTCACCGCGCAAAAGCGCAATTTCAGCTTCGTACATCGGGCGTTCTTTTTTGTCCACTTTGCCGATCCAAGGCGTTTCGAGAATAAAAGGTCGGCCTTTCAGCGCGTCATGGTGAACGATATTGCGCACCGTTTCAAAGCCTAGATAACCTGCCCCAATCGGAGCATGGCGGTCCTTGCCGGCGCCTTGCGGATTTTTGGAATCGTTAATATGGACAACAGCGACGCGGTCCAGACCGACAATGCGGTCGAATTGCTCCAGCACTCCGTCCAGATCGCCGGTCAGATTGTAACCCGCATCATGCATATGGCAGGTGTCCATACATACCGTCAAACGCTCATTATATTTAACCTTGTCAATAATGGAAGCCAGTTCTTCGAAGCTGCGTCCAATTTCCGTGCCTTTGCCAGCCATCGTCTCCAGCGCAATGTTCACGTTCGTATCTTTGGTGCCTTCCAGCACCTCATTTAAGCCTTCCGCGATTCGGCCGATGCCATATTCCGCATCTTTGTCGGTATAAGCGCCCGGATGGAGGACAATATTGTTAACGCCGATATAATCCGTGCGGCGGATTTCCTCCTGAAGAAACCGGACGGCCAGTTCAAACGTATCGTCCTTATACGAACCGAGATTAATAATGTAAGGAGCATGCACGACAATTTCACCGATGCCTGCTGCTTCCATCGCTGCTTTGCCTTCTTCAATATATAACGTTTCAATCGGCTTGCGTCTCGTATTTTGCGGCGCGCCGGTATAGATCATAAAACTGCTTGAGCCGTAAGACACAGCTTCCTTGGTTGCCGTCAGCAACCCCTTGTCCGAAAATGATACATGGGAACCGATTTTTATCATGCGTTAAACGCCCCTTTCGGTTAATCAAACCTTATTTTACAAGGAATGTCGAAATAAATCTAGGAATACGGTATAATTCATGTCGAGGTGAATGAAGACGATGAAATCAGCTCCTGACTGGTTTATGTTTTTCATTATTTTTTGGGCGATCGTAATGGTTGGCGCTATGGCAATCGGCGGATTTTTTATGTTCCGCAAGTTTCTGAAAGTGCTCCCGAAGCAGGACGGCAAGTCCAAGCTCGACTGGCAAAATTACTGGGTAGAGCGCAGCCGCAGTTTATGGACGGAGGAATCCAAGCAATTTCTGGACATGCTGGTATCCCCTGTGCCCGGCCCTTTCCGCGACATCGCCAAACATTCCATCGCAGCCAAAATCGGCGAGGTTGCCATCGAATCCGGGGCAAACGAAGTGACCGAGTCGCATTGCATCGAAGGATACATCCGTGCAACCCCTGCGCGCGATTATAAAAGTCTCGTAAGCTTTCTTAACCGCAACGGCATCGACTACACGCCCTATAAACATCTGCTGAACAAATAGTTTTGATCTCCGATTCTCTTACACCAAGACTCCCGCATCATAGATTCTATTTTCCTGTTTATATCAAAGGGTTGACCTACATATAACTTCTCATACGTACCGAGTTTCAAATCTTGCAACGAAAGGTATATAAGAAAAACTGAAACTTTTAACAGTCGTTTGCGTTAAAAACAGCAGGAGGGGACGAAAATGAACATACTGAAACAAAACAAAAAAGCCCGCACGATTGGTGCAAGCGCCATCCTTATAACAGTGATGCTTGTATCAGCGGCCTGCAGCGATGGCAGCAGCAATAACAACAACGCACAAGGTTCGCCAAGCGCCGAACCAACGCCGGTTGTAAGCGTGGAGCCAACCGCAACGGACTCGGGCAACGGAATTAGCGACCCCGAACCGGCTTCGCCTGACAATGGAACTGCAACTAATACCGAGACGAGTGCACCCGCAACGGATGTAGGCAAAGCGCCGGCAGACGCAACGCCCATTCAGGCTGAAGGCACATTCGTAGGTCTGGCAGATACGCATACCGTTGAAATTGATTCCGCACAGGGTGCACAATCCTATCAATTCGAAGATTCCCTGTCGGATCAAGTGAATGCAATTGATGATGATGCAAAAGTGAAATTTGAATATGTCGAGAAAAAAACCGATAACGTCGTTCAGCTGTGGCTGACGAAAATTGAAGCCAGCAAATAACAAGGCAGCAGCCTCAGCATAACGCCCGGCTCCATCATCTTAAACGATCATGGAGCCGGGCGTTTTCTATTTTTCCAGCCAGCGATGCCGACTCATTCCTGCCATCACTTCATAAAGTATTTAGGGCCGTTAAGTCCTGCCGGCTGAATGATGTCCCCTCTTGCAAACGGATACTGTTTATACGGAATCATCACTTCGCCGTTCAGCCAGGTGCCGTTCCTGGAACCAAGGTCCTTTGCCGAATAGGTGAATGGCTCATCCCCGGGTTCGATTTCAAAATGGAGCCGGGAGATGCCGCTTGCGGTATCCGTGTAATGAACCTGCTTGTCCGACCTGCCGACCATAAACAGCTCGCCGTCCCAAGCCAGCTTTTGCTCGCTGCCGTTCCATTCCCGGTATAGGGCGAATCCCGAATCGGTCTGTTTACCCGTGCCATTCTCCTGTTTAGCTGCTCCCAAATATTCCGTTGCATCATGCCATTTTAATCCGCTTGTCCCCGGCTCGGCCGCCGCAGCAGCTTCCTCAGCCGCGATACGGAACGGGTCTTCATATTGATGCCAAGCCTGCGAGACGTCTCCTGAACGAAGCGGCATGTCAGTTATGGGCTGATCATTACTCCTGGCTGCAGCCCCGCTTGCAGATAACCCGGCCAAAGCAGATTTTTCTGCGGATTGGCCGTAGGTCCAGCGGGGAGCCTGGCCGGGAGTGTAGGACATTTCAGAGGAAGCGGATGAAAGAAACGGTTCCTCATCCGGCAAAAGCAGCCGCGGCTTGATTTCATCATGATCATGGGCCGCGTACAGCTCCCGGTGCGCTGCGGAATCCCCCTCGTTTGGCTTTCGCCAAATAAAGAGCAATCCCGCTGCTGCCAGCAGCGTCAGCCCGCAGCAGATGAATAACCCGCTTTGGCTTTGTGACCCGAGGTACATATACCTCCAAATTAGCGCATCCGTTAAAACAACAGCCGCCGAAAGCATCCATTTAATGCGGTTAGGATTGGCCGGCTTCGCTTCGTCATTCATTTCCCAGCCCATCGGTTCATCTTCCAAAACGTCTTCATGCGGACTATCCGCATCGCCATATTCCAAAAGTGATAAAGGTTCCTGCACCTGCACCACGTCGTGCTCTTTGAACGAAACGTCCTGCACCGGCGCGCCTTTGGCGCTCGCAATATGGATCTTATCCGTATCGTTCCAGGCATCTTGCGCCGCCCGGCTCGCAGCAGATGCCGCCGCCCGGCCGGAGGCATTACGCAGCTGCCTTACATTCATCCGGACCGGCAAGCTTTCCCCGATAAGCTCGAGCAGAGCTGCTCGCAGCTCTTGGCAGGACAAACTGCGGGTATTCAAATGCTGCAGCAGCTTCTGAAAGCCGGCTCCGTCCATTTCGTCGATATAAGCGCTCCAGCCTACAAGCAATGACATTAAATCCCCGTAACCTTCCGTTCCGGCAGTGGCCTTCAAGGGCAAATAAGCAAGCTTGATGTCAGTCAGCTGCTCGCCTGCAAATAAATAGGCGTGCGACAGCAAGCAGCCTTCCGGACGCAGCATATAGTGCCTGCATTCATCGAGCGCTTCCACAACCGCCAGCAGCAGCTCATAAAACTGCTGCATCGTAATCGGCTGCAGCTGAAGCTTATGACGAAGCAGCTTGCGGCCTTCCAGGTTATAACGAAACGTAAAAATACCGTTCACCTCAAGCCAGTCTACGTCCAGCAAACGCGGCATTTTATATTGCTGCAGCATATGCAGCTCCACTTCTTCCAGATGCTCGCGCCGGAAGCCCCCTTCCCGCTCTATGAGCATCTCATGCCCGCGGGCCATTGAAAAATCAACAACCAGTTTGTTCAACATCAGCCCCTCCTTTCTATCGTATGGATTAAACATATAGCCATGCCGTTAAAGCACCCGGCAGAACGGCGAGCATAAATGGAAATGTCCGTCCTCCGCTTGCCCAGGCCATCCAGCCTTGGCGGCTCATATTCATGCCGGGGACAACAAGCGCTATCGCTCCTGTAACCATCCGCTTTGCTAACGGCTTATTTACTATAACGAATACAATTCCGATAAGCCCCGCATACAAAATCGAATATAACAACACCTGAAGGACTGGAATAACGCCAACCCATACACCCAGCGCTCCAAATAGTTTTACATCCCCTGCCCCTATCCCCCGGAACAAATATAACAGCAGCAGCGGACCTGCTCCGCTTGCCATCCCTTCAAACGCCGACAGGCCGCCTGCCCATCCGCCTGCAGCGAGATGATATAGTAAACCTGCCCCGCTAAAAAACAAATTAAGCCAGTTAGGAATAATCTGTTTCCGCAGATCCGTGATGAATGCGGCAGCCAGCAATATCGCTGCGGCAACTGTCGCCATTCGCAATCCTCTCCTTTGCTCCGGTATGATGGAGCCTGCTTTAATCATTCTTTTTTTTGTCTACAACGAAATTCATCGAAGCCTCTATTCCTGAAGCTGATTCGGCAGTCATTTCCCACACTCCCGCCGTAGTGTTGCCGCCTACAAGCCATGTCCAGCTTACGTAGCCGTCATGGTCAGCCGCTGCTTGTCCTAAATGCTTGGCTATGCTATTTCCGCTTTTATAAGTCACAGTTAAAGAAGCTGAAGCCCCCGGATTCGTGAGCGCAACGACGGTAGCCCGCTGTCCCGGATATACCGGTGATGGCTGTATTGATATAATGCGGATCGGCACAGCCTCCCCATCCGCCGGATCAACCCGTTTGGCAGGCAGCGCATCGCTTACCCATACCCGCTCCGCAGCTTGTTCACGAAAAATCAGCGGCGTGTTCATAAACGGAAACCGGAAGGGTAACACATACTCGGCCGTTATGGACACATAAGGCTGCTGTTTGTTCTTCAGATCGGGAAGCGTAAGGCGATACAGTTTCATACGGGCGGGGTCAAGGACCGTCGAATTCGCATACTTGCGAAGCAACGGCTCAACAATGGTGCGTCCGAGCTCCGTTGCCGCCAGATCTTCTACGGGCGACCAATCCCCCTGGACAACCGCCGAAGCGATCGTTCCAGCCGGATCCGGCAGCCATTCCGCCGCTTGACCGGCAATCGAACTCCATCCGGAAAGTTTGCCATCCGGCAGCGCCGTTGACCCTATCCCGGAAGGAAGCTTGCCGCTGATCTGCTGAAATGCCAAATCCGCCGGATGAATATAAGCTGCGATTTGCCGGGCGGTCTGTGACGCAGCCGATTGAACTCCAAGCTGTACAGCGCATACCCGAATCAGCACGATAAAAAAGACCATAACCAGCAGCAGCAGAGGCATCACCAAAGCCGCCTCCACAACAATGCTGCCTCGTTCATTCGGCCGGCGGTTTATGCCGCCATGGCTTAGCTTACGGCAAGAGCAACTGCCCGCTGATTGCCGATTACTCATAAGACCATCCAATCGTTTTGGTTGTTTCATAGCGGTTATCGTTCACCTTCCCGTCCAGCAGGCCGGCTGTACCCAGCAGCCGCATAACGCCGGGCAAAAACCATAGTGAAACCGATGCGGTTGTCTCTCCGGTAAGCGCAGCCGGCACGGAGGCCAGTTCCGCTCCGGTATTATGCTCAATAACCGCCGACATCCGGGACACTTGCTTGTCTCCACCCGCTCCATGAAGCATTAAAAACAATCGTAAATAATCCAAATAAGACACCTGTGCTTGCACATACTTCGATAACGGGGCTGAACCATGCTCCACAAAGGAATGAATATCCTCTGCTGTTTTTTCCACTCCGTAAAGCAAAGAACAGGATAAAATGAGAAGCGGATGGCCTGCGGTTTTGCATACCGACAGCCCCTCCATCGTCCGGACTGCATAACGGACAGCAAACAGCTCGCTGTAAGCGGCAGCGATATTGGCAGCCGGGTTCACCATGCCATAAATGATGTATTCCAGCTCCTGATTGCTTAAAGTGACGCCCTGCGCAAGCTCTGCCGTATCCCCGTTTGCAACAGCTGCTTTTATATTTTGCGGACTAAAAGAAGTAAAGCGGCCGGCTGCATACTCACTGAAATAGACGGTATCCCTCGCCTTCACAAGCATGTCGCCCACCCCGCCAAATATGCCATTCATAAGCGAAAAAGACGCATCGGCCTCTTCGTCCGCGCTTTGCGTGTTATCCGCGTGCTGTCTGTTATCCGTATCCGATGTTTCTGCAGCCGGCGGGCTTTCGTTTAACCCGGCAGCTGCGGCGGATTGTTCTTCAGCTTTCTGATTGGAATCCGCATCGCCGGATGGAAGACTTGCACGAAGCATCTCGTTAAACCGCAGATTACTTTGATATAATGCCTGAACCTCCTGAAACGTCCGTACATTTTCGTCATTTTGCGGAAGTACGGTTAACGTATGAAGGAAAGCACGGGACTGCTTCCATAATGAGGAGAGCTGCGCTTGCTGCTGCTTCAGCTGTTCAGATACGCCTTGATCCGAAAGTTTGCTTTTGCGTTGATCAAGCTTGGAACCCGCTTTAACATATTGAACGTCATATTGTTCATAAGCGACTCGCATATTTAAGGCGCCTTCCAGCAATAGATCGTTTGGGACAGCGGGATGCGCCAGCCCGTCGGACAAATTGGCGCTGAAGCCGCCGATCTCCATATCCAATGAAGCATAGGCTGCCGCCTGCTCCGACAGTTCATTGCGGTATTCCTCGAACCAGCTCGCAGGCAAAATAACCTCGTCCCCCATGCTGCGAATTTCCTGCATATCGGATAGCTGCCCGGAAGGAACTGCAGAACCCGCTAACTGAGAGGAAGAACCATCAGCAGCGGCTGCCTGCTTATAGCCTGAAATGTCGGCTGATTGCTCCGCCTGATCGTAAATCTGCTGCATCTGCCCGTTTAGACGCTCCGCGTCCGCTAATGCTTGAACCGCTTCAACCTGCAATTCCGCATGCTGCTTCATAACCGCATCGCTTTCCGGCTTCAGCCGGGAAAGCAGCTTGTCCGCTTGTTTGCGGTAAGATGCCAGATTGTCCGAGACGACAGTATCCGGCGCATCCTTCTGCGATTCAAGCGCTAGCGCTTGTTCTGCAAAACCTTTATAGTTTCGGGCAATCCCAATGGCTGTATCCGGAGCGCCATCCTGCAGCTTGCCTATATCGGCCGGCACAAGTTTGCCAAGCTTGCTGTCCGAAAATGCTTTTGCTGCCGCCTGCTGTAATCCGAGCACCCGGTCCAGCTTCTCTTGCCTTGCTTCATAAAGCTTTTTCAGCTGCTCCAGCATCCCTACGGTAACGGTTGCTTCTTTCATCGCATCCGACAAAGGCATAAAGGTTTTTGCCAGCTCCAGCGTAAAATCTACCGGGGCTTTATATTTCATTTCTTCCAGCACTTGCCGCCGGAATACCGTATGATCACCCAGAGTAGAAGCCGGGTTCATTTGTGTGCGCTCCAAGACAGGCCGCACCATCCGAAGGACCGGCGACCTGCTTGCATACGAGCCGGATGCCAGATTATTGTCTACCGTCTGCCTGTAAATCGCATCACTGCTTGTACCCCCGCGGCCAAACAAGCCATATCTCTCATATAGTGCCTCGTCATAAGCGGATAAGACCGAACGGACGCCTGCGCGGGCGGCGTTCTCCGTCATTGTATTCAGAAGCGCAATCCGGGCGTAATCTATAAACACGGAAACAAAAAGCAACAAAGCGGACAAAACAACCACAGCAAATATCGTGACAACCCCGTTCCGTTGAAACAAAAGCTCCTTTATTGCCTTTCCTTTTGCGCTCAGGAAGCTTGAATCTATCAACTTATCCCCTCCTACAAGCCAATCAGGAAGCCGGAGCCTCTTGCCTCTTGCCGGTATAGGCTGCCAACACTGCGCCTGCATCCTTTTTGGTAAATAAACCTTTGCTCCACTTTGTCCCGTAATAACGGGCTATATCTACACTGCGAATAAATTCTACCGGATCTACGACATTGGCAGAGGCTGCCGCCTCTGGCTCCTGCTTGCCGAGCATAGTTTCAAGGATGGGCATCGTCACCGGCAGCAAAAGCTTCACCTGCACTTCCCGATGCATGATGCCCCGGTTGTAAAATGCTTGTCCCTGAAACAGGGGCTGCATATCCTCCAGCCATTGGGATGCCTGGCCAAGCTTCCGCAGCGCAAGCGAAGCGTTGTCCTCCGGCTGCGCTTTATTGGCGTCAGAAGACGGAATCGTCAGCGAGTACGGCGCGCTTTCGGATTTCAATCCAAATACGGATTCAAGCATGCCGTCATCACCAACGCGCCAATAAAGGCTGTCATAACTCCCCGCAGGGGCGATCCCGGTAGCCGCCTCGCGATGGCTGTTATCCCAGCCGAATGCGGCGCGTTCCGCCGTCATGGCAGCCGTATCGTACAAAATGATTTTCTGGTAGGCGTATACGCCCAGCAATATAAAACTTAAGACAAGCAGCAGCAAAAGCGGCATTACAACCGCTGATTCGAGCGTAAAGCTTCCCCGTTCGCTGCCTGCCAGATGTTTCAGCCGGTTAATCAAAGATACTGTCCGCTTGATCATCCGCTTTCCCCATCAGTTTTTTGACCAGCTTAATAATCCAATCCTTAAATAATAAGGCGATAATAATGACCACCGCGATAATTAGAATCACTTCCAGCGTCCCTAGCCCGGACTCCGACCGCCAAAACTTCCCCAGCTTTTTCATGATCTTCTCTCCCCGCTACTCAATAATAAAAATGTAAAAGTTCACATCATCATGACCGCCGGAGCAGCCACCAGCACCATTAATGAAAGTAAAATGCCAACCAGCGGAAAAACAAGCTTCGAAGAGGCTTCTTCGCCGCGCGAACGGGCAACAGCCTTCCTCTTCTCCCACAGGCCGTATGATAATTCGCGCAGCGCAAGCGTAAAATGTTCGCCGCCCCTGCGGTAATTCAGCAGCAGCACCGTTGTAAATACCGAAACTTCCTGTACAGCGCAGCTGCGGTTGAAACGTTCAATCGCCGTGCTAAAGGAATCCCCGTTCTGAAGCGCCAACACGACGGTGCGCCATTCCCGGTACAGCGGATGCTGTTCCGCATCTTTGCCATCAAGACAGCGTGCCATAGCCCGCAGCGTCGTTTCCCCTGCGCTGACGAGCAGCAGCAGCTTGCTGATCGTCTCCGGCAGCTCCAGCAATATTTCCTGCTTGCGCCGCTCGACTAGCCGCCCCGCCTCCATAAAAGGCCGAACCGCCAGCAGCAATCCTGCGATAAACCCAATCAATATCAGCAGCAGCTCACTTGTAATAACACTTAAAAACGTGCAGGCTGTAACAGCCGCATAAGCGTAAGCAACTGCTTCCGCAACCTGAAGTTTGGTCCGTTCAAGCGTCCAGCTTCTGCCTTTTAGCACCAGCAGCTTCGTATGGCAGCTTCCAAGCTGAAGCTGGAAGCGATCATAAAGCGCCCATCTTTCCATCGCTTCATGAAACGGCTGAACGAGCAGCAGCTCTTTAAAAGCGTGCCTGCTTCCCGAACGGCCAGCAGCCTTGTTCCGCGCGGCACTGTTTAATTGGCGGATAGCAGCCTGTAAAGCACGCCGGCCGCACAAGACCAGCCATAACACCGTCAGCAATAGCGGGAATACAATCATTCGCGACAGCCCTTTACACCCGAATGTTCATCATTTTGCCGATTAACCAAAACAGAAACAGAAGAAACGCAAGTATAAGCGTCAGCAGCAAATACCCCGCGCCGCTGTAGAGCGGAGCCATATAGTCCGGAGCAGCGACTCCCAAAAAACCAAGAAAGACAAAAGGAACCGCCATCATAATGCGGGCTTCCAGCCTTTTTTGCGCAACCATAACCGCAATCTCCTGCAGGACGTCCAGTTTTTCGCCTATCGTTTGCGAGGTTCTTTTCATAACTTCAATCAGATCGCCGCCAGAGCGCTTACACGCTGCAAACACATCGGCAAATTGCTTCAAATCATCAATTCCGGCCCGTCCGGCCAGACTTTGCAAAGCCTGCTCCAGCGGCTCCGCATTGTCCAGCCGGTTGCGAATCACTTGAAATTCCACAATCAGCTCCGTACGGGGATCCGGATACAACAGCTTTAAATCTTGCAGGGCGGCCACAAAAGCGTTCTCAACGGATCTCCCCGCAGCAAGCGAAGAGGTGATCGAATACAATGCCTCCTTGAATTGCAGCTGAAGCCGGTTTTTCCGTTTTTTTAGAAGCGACTGCCTGTACAGCCTTGGCGCTGCAAAGCCGGCCACACTCAGTACAAGCGCAATCAGCACATTATGATAAAACAAATATGCCGCCGCAGCCGCTATTCCGCAGCCGGCCAGCAACGACTGAGCCATCTGCCTGCGTGTCAAGCGGTATTGGTTATAATCAACCAGCTCCCGGTGCCGGTCTTGGCCTGTTTGCTGCTCTAAAACTTCGCCGAACCAATACAGCTTTAATTGGGATAGGCGGCTGGTACACTGAGTATTGGATGGAGGACGGCCACTGCCCCCGCCGCGGATCGCCCGAAGCTTCCCCGAAACCGGCTGTTCCCCGCGGCTCATGACGCTGTACTTCCTTTCATGCTGCGGTAAAGACCCGCCATCTGAAGTTTCTCTGTATGCTGCAGCCCATCGCCGATCGGCTGCAGACTGCCGATAAGACGCCCGTCCCGTTCCCCTTCCTCCTCGAAACGATAGAGCGTGTTTAATTGGATTTCCCCCTGAACTACGCCCAGCACTTCACATATTTCCGTAACCCGCCTGGAACCGTCGCGCAGCCTGCTCAAATGAACCAAAATATCCAAAGCGGATGCGATCTGCTGGCGTATAACCGGAATCGGCATGTCCGCCGCGCTCAGCGTCATGGTCTCCAGCCTTGCGAGCATATCCTTGGCGCCATTCGCATGCCCTGTGGACATACTGCCGCTATGGCCGGTATTCATAGCCTGCAGCATATCGAGCGCCTCTCCTCCCCGCACTTCGCCAACAATAATGCGGCTTGGGCGCATCCGGAGCGAAGCTCGAATCAATTCACGAATCGTAATTTCTCCTTTCCCTTCCGTGTTGGCATTCCTTGTCTCCAGCGAAACCAGGTTTGGTACCGTTCGAATCTGCAGCTCGGCCGAATCCTCGATCGTAATGATGCGCTCGTCCGAAGGAATATACTGCGAAAGCGCATTAAGGAAAGTCGTTTTGCCCGTACCTGTCCCGCCGCTAATAAACAGGTTATATTGGGCTGCTATAAGACTGCACAGAAGCTCGGCCGCTTCCTCTGTCAGTGTCCCGAGCTCTACAAGCTGATGAACCGTAAGCGGTTTGTCCGGGAATTTACGGATCGTAACTGCCGGCCCTCTTAACGCAATCGGAGGCAAAACGACATGTACACGTGAACCATCCTTCAGCCTGGCGTCCACAATAGGAGCCGATTCATTCACTGCGCGGTTTACGCCCGCCACAATCGTCTGGATCAAATCCTCCAGCCGCTCCTTGCTTTCGAACACCATCGGCAGCTTGGACAGCTTCCCGTTGCGTTCAATAAATATTTCCTCATGATGATTAATCATAATTTCCGTGACGGTAGCGTCCTCCATAAGCGGCTGCAAAATATCGAGTCCCCGGAACGAATGATACAAACGTTTTACAAGCTTGACCTTATCGCCTGCCGTTATCGGATTGCGTTCAGACCATTGAAATACATTTTTTTCAACAAGCCGGATCAAACCATCGTCGGATAATGCACCGCTGAAATCAATCTGCTGCCGGATGCGCTCCCTCAGCTCCAGCACCGTCTCATCGCTGAGCAGCAACCTCCATCCCTCCTTTCGCCCATGCTGTAAACAGCTTCTCCACCGCTGCCCGGTACAGCGGGCTTTCCAGCGATTGCGCCGCACAAGCATGCCGCCACTGCCGGATATCCGGCAGCTCGGCAGACAGTCTGCAGGATGGGGGCAAAACAAGCGGATGCCTGACATCCGCCTGGCTGTTCACCCATTCGATTTTGGGCTTTATCCGCTGAAACCGTTCGGGCCATTGCTGCTCTGCGTAGTGAAGCGCCAGTTCATTTTTGCTATGTGTAATTCCGTCTGTATTCGTAAGCCATGCGACCCGGCTGCTCAACTCCAAAAGCGCCAGCTTGCTATCGTCCATACGTTCATCCGCTTCAATGACAATATAGTCATAACCGGCTTTCGCAATGGTTTCGACCAGAGACGAAATATGGGAAGCGCCAAGCGTCGTCCGGTCCTCCTGATTGCTCCAAGAGTCCATGTAGGCTGTTCTCCAGTAAGGATGGCGTACCGCATGTTTTACCAGCCATTCCGCAGCTTTCTCCGCATTCGCCTGCACTTCATACAGCAACTGTGACAGTCCTCCCGCGGCTTCCCCGCCTCCGGAAACAGGCTGCAGCTGAACAGCGGAACCGTTCCACTGCTCCAAATTCAAATAAAAAGGCTGCCGGTTATGAACAGCTGCTGCTTGCGCCAAATGAAGGGCAAACGTCGTTTTCCCCGTCCGTCCGGCTGCAGAGCATACTGTTACAACCGTCTGGCCGCCCGCTGAATCCGTTCGTGCCAGCCCCTCCGATTCCAGCATGGCGGCAAAACCTCTGAGCAAATCAGGGAGCGGCTGATACTGCAGCAGCTGCGGCATCCGCTCTTCCGTGCGTAGATTCGCAACTAAAGACGCTGACGGAACATTTGCCGGCAAATAAGGTTTTGCAGCTTCCAGCAGCGGCGGCTGTGCAGCCAATAAATCAAGCGGATAACCGCTTTGCAGATGTCGGATAAGGGCGTCCGGCTGCGTAAATACAAGCAGCTGCCATTTCTCGGCAAACGGGCTTAAGCGCACATACTCGACAAGCCGGCGTGCATATTCCGCTTCTCTGACCGCAACCGCAATTTGATAGCGCATTAGTCAACTGGCACCTCCTCTGGTCATATACGAACACACAAACGCAAAAAAAGCACCGCCAAGGATACAGCTTTAAGCTGCATGCCTTAACGGTGCTTCCGTTCGTGGTAAGATTTGAGACAAATTTACCATGTGTTGGATGGGATTGTCAATAGATTTACAGAAGACACGACGAATCGTCAACGGGGTGCCAGAATTTGTTCAACTTTTTGAATTTTTCATGAAGCAGCATAGTTACATTTTGTATCATCTGTGATAATATGATTATAGCAACTCCAATAGATTCCTGCCTTAGAACTAATATCTTCCCTCCTGTATAGACATAAGTACTATTTTTCCCCTGAGGTAGTTTCTATTTTGGAAGCGCTTCATCCACTATTAAGGAGATGGGAACATGCACAAAAAGGAATGGCTGTCACCCGAACTGGAAGTCCTTGATGTAAGATCCACTATGTTTGGATTTGGCGGATTTGATCCCTTTGGCAAAGGACATGGTAATGATCACGGCGGCGGTAAAGGCCATGACAAACCCGGTCATAAACCTGGAAAACATCCTGGTGGAAATCCATGGAATACGGATGATCCATCTTAATTTATCCCGAAAAAGAAAGCGCTTCCGTTCATTGGGAAGCGCTTTCTTTATTTCTAAAAATTAGAAACGGTCAAACGAAGGAAGTCCTGGACCCTCTTCGTTTGACCGCCTTTTTGTCTCTAAGCCCCCGTTTGATAATTAAGCAGCTGCTTGAAAACTCCTTTACTTTCTTGGGCAAGCTGCTCATACCCGCCTTGCTGAATAATTTCGCCCTTCTCCAAAACAATAACTTGATCAGCGTGGCGAATCGTAGAAAGCCGGTGAGCAATTACGATAATCGTCATTTGACCTTTAAGGCCGTCTAAAGCCGCTTGAATCCGGCGTTCATTTTCGCTGTCCAATGCGCTGGTTGCTTCATCCAGTACCAGAATAGCCGGCTTCTTCAAGATTGCTCTTGCCAGCACGATACGTTGGCGTTCCCCGCCCGACAAGCGGATGCCGCGATCCCCAATTACCGTATCCAGCCCATCCGGAAGATTGCGGACAAACTCCTCGGAAGCCGAAAACCGCAGCGCCTCCCACAACTCGCGGTCAGTGGCGTATGGGTCAACCAGCTTTAAATTTTCTCTGATGCTGTCATGAAATAGAAACGGATCTTGCGGGACATAACCAATTGCGCTGCGTAAAGCAAGCAGCTGCTGTTCTTCTAGCAGTGAACCTCCGGCATAATAAACCTGGCCGCTTTCGGGATGAATAAGCCCCATTAGAAGATCAACCAGCGTGCTTTTGCCAGCTCCCGATTTTCCAACGATGGCGGTCATCTTTTTAGCAGGTATATAAAGATTGATAGCTTTCAGCGCATAATGGGAATCGTTCGAATTATACCGGTAGTACACATTCGTGCATTGAATTGCTCCCGGTTCTGGGCGGCCGGAACTTCCCCCGTGTGAATGACCCGGTTCTTTCTGCTCTGCATAATCAGCTTGAAGTTCTCTGACGGTGCGGAATGCAGAGAAGCTGGCATATAATTGTTCAAAATTGTTTTGAATGCCAACGAATCTTGGCCATAAGCGGGAAAGGATTAATACGGTAACAATTAATTGTTCCGGAGAAGTATAAAAAACATTTAAAGCTAAATAAACAAAACCGGCAATCAATACTAATGACGCTAATTTATAAATAAGCTGTGATGTCGTGTTCATCTTGATCATCTGAATTGCATTATTTTCCATATTGCGACTAATTTGGTTAAACCAATAAATATGCGGCTGTTCTAATTGATTGCTTTTAATATCCTTTATACCGCTGAAATGATCATAAATTCCGGCATAATATTTTTGCGAAAGTTCTGTTGTTTTTTCACCAAGCCGCTTGGATTGATGCATAAATTTTCTTGAAAATAAGGCAAGCAAACCGCCAAACAGAAGGACAACAGCTGTTAGCAAAGGGGAAATCCAGCATGCCAGCCCAATCTGAATCGCTGTAAACGCAAAGGATAAGACCATTTGAATCGATAAACCAACGGCATACGTCACACGTTCCATTTCATCTGCAAGCACTTGATTAAAATCCGATTTTCGTCTTGACAGATAAAATTCCCATTTGGCAGAAAGCAGCCCCCGGTAAAGCTCATTGCGAAGCGTTCGAATATAAGCCTGCATCATGCTTGCATTCATTACGGTCTGCTGTTTCTGCAGGATCGCTTGTCCTCCCACCACAACGACGTAGATAGCAAGAATGACAGGCAAGTGAACGGGAAAATGCAAAGACTGCATATATGCCAGCATGGATGATACGACCGGTATCTGGTTAACGCTCTGCATCCCAATAACTTGAATTGAACCTAATAGTGGAATAATGAAATAAATGCCAATTCCATCCAAACAGCTGATTATAAACGTCATTACCAGCGTAAAAAACAGCTTAAATCCGGAAACTTGGTAAAATCGCCGGACGAAATAAAGTAGATCCTTCATGGGATCGCTTCTCCTTCATCATTCTGAAGCACGCTGCATGTTTCTGGAAGCCGCCTTCTTCCCGCCGGCCGCCTTGCCGAAACAAGCGACTACTGCATACCGTTCCAATTGCTCGTTGCCTGTTACATAATAGCTCCCGCTTCTAAGCCAAGCATGTGCAATCATAGTTCCCTTGTCGTCGCGACCGCTTCCCATATAAAGCGTAGAGGAAATTCCTCTTCGCTCCAGCATCTTTTGAGCTGCAACCGCTTTCACCATACATTGGCTTTCCCACCACGTATAACGGCTCATCGTATACAAAACCTTGGTTATCTTCCTGAGCACTATTTCCTGTTCCGCTCCTGCGCGGTCAAATGAGGTCTCTGTCATACGTTCTCCCAGTGAGGAAGAAGCTTTAGCAAAAGGAACCATTTTAAATACCCGGCCCCAAGCCAAGTAGAAAAAAGCCTCTATAAACAGCAGCTTCAGATCAAAAGGATAGCGGTTGAATCTGCGCAATCTTCGCAACATCTTGCTCATCCTGCTTGAACTTGAACAAGCCCTTCTCCAAGAAGCTGCTGTAAAAATACCGATACTTGCTGCCTGCATTCTTCAAATCCAATCTCATATTCGGCAACCAGATGAGTGACTATCGTCTCTATCGTACTTGGGACCGCAACAAGCTCCCATATCCGTCCACCGACCGCTCCCAAGTTATAATACTTGCCGTTATCTATGCTAAGCATCACTTTCTCTCCGTTCATATCACTGGCAAGAAACCCTTGGGATTGTACAATAATTTCTTGTTCTGAAAACGATAATGTGCTCATTACAAAATAACCTCCTCTTTTTGGATTTCGTTTACGATTTGTTGAACCAATTCAAACGCTGTAAAACCTTCGGCCGGGCGTATCAGCCGATAAACGGGTACTGCAGCCGCAAGGCGAGCGATTTGTCCGAAATGCCATTGCTGCAGCTGCAGCATATGGATAAGCTGAATGCGGTAAGTATGCACATTTAAAATATGCAGCCCTTCCATCTGGCTATAAGCAAGCAGCGCAGGCTGCGAATCCTCTGTTTTGGATAACTCGAATATTCCTGCTAAAGGAAGCGGACTCGAGCAAAAATTGTCTCTGATTGGAATAGCAAACTTATTCGCTCTCTGGTAGATCGAGCTATAGCCGTTAGCCTCTCGTCCAAAATGATCAAGACTTGCTTGCCACAGCTTCTGCTGCGGATAGGACGGATGTACGACCGGAACGTCATCGGCAGCGTCCATACGGACGGCAATTACATCGTCCGTCAATAATGGGTAACCCCTAGCAATAAAAGCAGCCGCTAATGTCGACTTTCCTGCCCCAGATTCGCCAACGACGGCATAGGCTTTCCCGTTTATTGTGACAACGCTGCCATGCAGCGGAATAATCCTCCTCTGCATAAGGAGAATTCCTATACAGGTACCCAGCAGGAACAAGCGAATTTTGGCTTCATCTGCTCCGATAACCGGAGAAACCGTAATTCGGCTTCCCGATGAGATGCAATAAACTGCCGCTTCCGGCACATAGAAGTAGAAGTCCGTATCTTCAAGTGAATAGTAACCGCCTGCAAATCGGTCGAGTGAAACTTCCTTGCCGTATTGAATTATTACATCGAATTTTTCGATGCCAGTCTGCTCTTCCGCTTCCTGCAGTTTGATATCGCTTGTTACAAGCAAACCAAACAATTTATATGTAAATGCCGCTATGTTTGTCACCCCTTTTTATTTATGATACAATATGTAACAATAATAACATATTCGACACGTTTTGTATACAAAACGTTGCAGCATTTTTTCTAATTCAGGCTCCTGTTCGATGGTCGTTTTCATCCTAAATTGGAGGGATACCAGGTATGCTTGTTAACAAATCGCTTATTGTTTTGTCTGGGATCACACTCTTGTTATCGGCTTGCTCACAGCCGTCCCAAATTTCTCCCGTGTATGATACAGCAGCAGCCGTAACTGAAGTTTCCCCTTTACCAACCAGCCTCGTCCCTGTAAAATCTAAGCCTTTGCCGTCTGCTTCTTCCTCCCTAAAAGACGTAACGAATCATGTCGAAATGCTAGGTAGCCCCTTCAGCAACAAACCTTTATATGCAAGAAACGTATGGGACATGCAGTTATTTGATCATCAGATCTATTTCGGGTATGGCAACAGCAGCAACAGTGATCCCGCTCCGAATGCCGGCCCAATCCCTATCGTTTATTACGATTTGGAACACCGCACCTTTAATGCCAATTCCGGCATTATAAGCACAAGTACAAACGCGACTAACGGCAAAAAAACAATCAAAAAAGCAGCGGATGAAGAGCAAATTGATACATTCAAAATATTGAATGGCACGCTTTATTTTCCGGGGAACGATGCAAGAGGAGAAGGATGGGATTACGGAAATTTCTATCGCTTAGAGAAAGACGGCTGGCATAAGTACCGAAACCTTCCCGGGGCTGTCCACGTTTTCGACATGGCTTATTACGAAGGGAGCCTCTTTGCCGCAATTGGTTCCGATAAAGCGGAAGTTCTGCGATCGGATGATCAAGGCTTAACCTGGAAAAGTGCTGGGAGTATTCCTCATATGGCTAGAGCTTTTACATTGATACCGTTTCAGGGAAAACTGTATGCTTCTGGGGGGATACCCGTTTCGTCCCGTTCTTCCGCTGATATTACCTTGCTCTCGATAAATGAGCACAAACAAGTATCCTTTATCACAGTACCATTGTCCACATTAATGCCTCAGATCCAGCCTGCAAATGTACAAGGCAATTTAAGAATAGCAAAGCCTGTGGAATGGAAAGGCAAGCTGCTTTATATTTACGGAGAAGTTCAAAACGATATTCAACTGAAACCAAGAGGACTAGCTTTGGCAACAGAAGCTTTTAAGAATGTAAAGCCAATCAAACTGCCGGATCCCGATACTGTTCCGAGAGATATTGTGGCCCGCGATCAGCTAATTTACCTACTAGCTTCCAATAAGCAAAAGGATGGTTCCTAGAACCCGAACTGACCCTCGTAATTTCATTGACCATCATATGATTAAAGTCCGATTTACGCCTGCTTAGGAAAAATCTCCAATTGGAGTTTAGCAATCCGGAATACGTCTCGATACGGAGTGACCGGACATATTGCTGCAAGATCTTCGTATTCATAACAGTCTGGCTGCGCTGCATGAATGCCTGGCCGCCAACGATAAGAACATATATAGTCAGCACCAAAGGGAGATTTAATGTAATACCATGCGATTCCAAGTAAGAAGTAGCTGAGGCAATCTGCGGTACACTGCTTATGTTCATTTGGAATATGCCAATAACACTCAGCAGCGGAACGATTAAATAAATGCCGATCCCGTCCAATAAGCTTATGAAAAAAGATTGGAGCATGTTGAAATAAAGCTTAACCCCGTTACCCGCCTCATTTTGGAAATAAAAAAAAGGATGTCTATCATGGTAATGGCTCCTTTATATAATTGCTTTGAATTGATACATTTAGTAACAATATTATCACCAAAGATACAAAAAGTATAGCAATAGTTACTATTGTTGTTAAAAGAAGAGTCAAATCCGAAATACTTTATTTATTCGCAACCATTAAAATGAATAAAAAGAAGACAATTTTAAATTTAATAAATTCTAAGTTATTTTAATTAACTATTAAGTTAATGACTATAATCCCACTTAAAAATATTTTCTATAATAAAATACGCTTTTTGGATTTAGTCTTATTTTTGGTAACACTCATTGTGTTCATAGAATATAGTAAGAAATAGGAGGTGGGAAAATGGATAAAACTCAAGCAATGGGGCTATCAGCACTGGGAAAATCAAACGAATTAAATGTACAAGAGATTACTGAGTCACTGAGAAAAGTCGATGATGAAATGATACAGAGAGGTTTTAATATTAGATGGTTCGGCGCTGACCCAACTGGTGCACAAAGTTCCGTAAAAGCGGTCACTGATGCACAAAATGGAACTACAGATACAATCTATGTTCCTAAAGGTGTGTATTTAATTGATCAAGATTTTATTTTTTTAAGTTCCAAAAGATATGTATTTGACCGTGATTCACGTTTTAAAATTGCTAATGGTAAAACGCTAACAGTTAATAGTGCAATAAGTGCCTATGAAAGTGATTGGATATTTGATATCACGCTAGGTGGAACAATCACAGGTACTCCTCAAGTAAGAGAAATATATCCTCAATGGTTTGGTGCAAAAGGGAATTGGAACGGAACTACTGGTGCGGACGACACTAGTGCAATCCAAGCAGCTTTGGACTTAGCAAACTCAATGAAAGCATTTGTTCATTTTCCTGTTGGGATATATCAAATTTCCAGAACATTATATCTCGGAGCAAATGTATATATTTCAGGGTATATATCAGGTTTTTCCACGAATGGCTCATGGGACACCATTTCATTTGCCTCACTCATATTTACTAACTCTGATCCCAACTCTTATCTATTCACTGGTAAAAATGGTATTACTGGGGGTCAGATGATAGTTAGGAATATTGGAATTTTCACAGGTTTATCATACAATACCGGAAATAAAAAAAACATCTTACTCTATAAATACGATTGCCAAAGACACTCATTGTTCGAGGGTGTACAAATTGGTTTATTTGACTATGTGTTTTACCAAGGGTCATTTAGCATGGCATCAAGAATTCAGTACTGTGAGATTAGAAATATTGGCCGTGCTATATTCAACGGCGGCAACATTGTTGATGCGTATTTTTATAATAATTACTTTCACGGACACGGTACAACCTACACTGATACGAGTGGAAAAGAACAAACTGTATCCTGTGACTTTATTCAAAATCCTTCAACATTGGCTATGTGTCAATTTTTGAATAACTGGTTTGAGTTTTTTGACTACGGGTTTAAGGTTAATTCTATGGAACAGTGTACTTTTGTCGGTAATATTTTTGACTATATATATAGAGCATTTGATAAAGTAGGAATCGCTTGCACTTTATCAGGAAATGTCTTCAACCACTGTAACAAAGAGTCTATGGTAAATCATAATTGGTGGAAAAGTACCAATGGATTAACTGATAATGATTGGCGAACTATTATTGTAGGAGGTCATTCTGGCATATCGATTGTTGGAAATGTTGCTGGTGCTGTTGATACATTTATTGATATTATTGGTGGTAATGGTGCTATTAAAGATATGTACTCTTCTGGAAATATGATCAGAACTGATAATACACTTAGTGCTATAGATCCAAATCGGATTATTAGAGTTAGTGTAGGAATCACCAGTTGGCTTCAAGAGGGCCATATGACAAATATGAAATTAGAAGAATTAAATGACACTTTTCATTCTGTGCCACCACAAACAGGATTGTTTCCAGGCAGGCGTGTAATTGTTAATGGCAAATCATTGACTATGAATACAAGTTTTAAATGGGTAGATAAAGATGGAAATCAATATGGATATAATACAAAAAATTTAATTCCTAAATTTAATGATCCTGCTTGGAATATAACTGATCACAGATGGGTAATAGTAGATACGAATGGTTATAAACTGAAAGTTAATGGATATACAACTAGTGGATGGCCAGAGATCATACTTACAATTCCGACTGCTGAGGGGAAGAAGTATCGGTTTAATACAAAAACATCTTATTTCGCAAGTGATAATTCCCACAGAAATATAATTGAAATTTACTTGTGCAGAGATAATAATAGAGTTATAACTTATTATTATAATCAAAATAATGGAAGTTATGAATTCTCAATCCCAAATGGAATTAATAAAATACAAATCGCGTTAAGGTGCAATACAACTACTGAATCCTCACTTACTTTTTTCTTTGACACATTGTTTTTGAGTGAATATTCTAATCTTAATTACGGGACTATTCTAATATCTGAAAAAGGGGACAAATTTCTAAAGTATATTGATGCTTTAACTAACACTGAAATTACTGAACCATATGTATAAAGCTTCTTTAACAAATTGTAAGATTATGACCAAATATATACTCTTTTTTATAAATTACTAACAAAAAACTAATGAGCTGGTTTCTCTTAACCAGCTCTTATTACATTTTAATTTTTGGTTAAATTACTTCACGTTTCATTCGTCTCCAAAACCATAAAAGCGGCCTTAACGGATAATAAAGAAAATGAAGTTTTTGGGGCAGTGGGAGCATTAAATAGTCTTTATAACTGGGATAGATGCTATCAAGTGCAAACCAAATTTTTTGTTTAACCGATAACAATATGCAATTATATTTCTTGTGTGCGTCCAGTATATTTTTATCTGATATTGTTGATATATCTATCTTTTTATTGATAAAGAAAAGGGAACTATTAGCCAATTTGTATGATCGGTGGTCGTTAATCAGAAAAAATAATTGTTGAGGGACTTTTGTTGAATATAATTCAGAACACAAGAGAAGAGCCTGCCCTCCTAAATACTCACTTCCATATTCTAGATAAACTAACTTTAATTTTTCTGCATCTACCATTTCATTACTAATCATTTGATCTATATCTTGTAGCCATCTTAGCCGAAACCAACCATGTCTGGCTCCGTGTATTATTAGATATATAAATAAATCTTCTTGACTTAAGTAATTGATGGGATTTCCAGATAAAGAAAATGTTATACGGCGCTTCCACAGTAGTTTAAAACTAATACCTCGCACTCGAGAACTCATCTGCCAATGTAGTTCAATCCGAGTCTGAGTTAAAGGGTGATAATAAGAAATGTGATGTTTTTTTCTCAACATCCATCTCTTCGTTATTCTCTCATCATTGGATACATACCCTAAGCTCAATAAAACCTCTTCCGCTTCAAACAAATGCTCGGGATTAACAAGTATATCCAAATCTTTCGAGGTACGAAGCGATATATCTCCATATAACATAGACGCTAGAATAGGTCCTTTTAACAAAATGGAATCTATTTGATGATCAGAAAAAGACCGATTTATTTTCTCTAAATCGGAACTTAATTTCAGCATATTGAACCCATTCTCAAAATATGACGCTTGAAGTTTTGCCATAACTGCAGGAGGAACAGCAGGATTGTCAAGCTCTTTTAGTTTCACATATAGAACCGGGTATACTCGGTGATGAAATGCCAAGTTTATAAACTCATCCCAATCAATATTAAAAAATTGATTATGGTCAACTAATTTTGAACTAATAATCTTCAATAGGAGAGATAATTCTTTCGTTATATTTTGAGTCTCAGTTAAATTGTTTGCCATTCGATATCCTCCATTGCTTTTCTGTACGTCTAGACATTTAGGATCAAGCTATTATTGGACTTTGAGCTTTAGTCCCCTGGCTCATGCTTGGACGACCAACCGAATAATAAACAAACGGAGTTCCATTTAATTCTTCTTCCTGAAAAATATTACGTCCATCTATTAGATTGGGGGACTTAAGCCAAGTCTGAATATCAGGTAATGGTGTTGATTTAAATTCCTCCCACTCAGTAAGAATACATAATGCATCAGCATCGTGAGCGGCTTCCATGCTACTGCTGCAATACTGAATGCGCGGATCGTCAAGTCGGTTACGGAAGTTATCCGCAGCTATGGGATCATATGCTTTCACATTTGCCCCCAGCTCTAAAATGGCCGAGATAATTTCAAATGCCGGAGCATCACGAACATCATCCGTCTCTGGCTTAAATGCTAGCCCCCATATACCAATCGTACATCCTTCCAAATCCCCAAGTATCTCCTTAAGCTTACGAATTACGTTAAAACGCTGATCATTATTAACATCAACAACTGACTTAAGCAATTTAAAATCATAGTCCATTTGACCAGCAATTTGAATTAACGCCTGCGTATCCTTTGGAAAACAAGATCCACCATACCCAATACCGGCTTTTAGGAATGCTGAACCGATACGGTGATCCATTCCCATACCAAGCGCTACTTTCTCGACATTTGCGCCCACCTTTTCACAAATATTAGCGATCTCATTAATAAAAGAAATTTTGGTGGCAAGGAATGCATTCGATGCATACTTAATCATTTCCGAGCTGCGGATATCTGTAATAATGATTTGGTCCGTTAATGGGCTGTGCAAATCCCATAAAACTGCAGCAGCTCTCTCGCTTTCGGTTCCTATAATAATACGGTCCGGATTTAACGTATCTATTACAGCCGACCCTTCCCTTAGAAACTCAGGAACGGAAGCAATATCAAAAGAATACGTTGAATATTGGGAGATTATTGAGCCTACTTTTTCATTTGTTCCAACAGGAACCGTACTTTTGGTGACGATTACTTTATAGCCGTTTATTGCTTCCCCGATCTGCCTTGCTGCTTTCTGAATATATGAAAGGTTAGCTTCACCATTCGGCATCGAAGGAGTACCGACTGCTATTATAACGACATCTGTCTGCTTTACAGCCTCATTCAAATCTGTTGTAAAGGTAAGACGATTTAATTCTTTATTACGGTCAATTAACTCTTTTAGCCCTGGTTCATAAATTGGCACAATGCCATCATTCAGCAAATTGATCTTTTCTCTTGATATATCCACACAGGTAACCTCGTTACCCAGTTCCGCAAAACATACGCCAGAGACAAGCCCTACATATCCCGTGCCGATTACGGAGAGTTTCATTCCACCCACTCCTTAATGATTTTCTCTATGTAAGCAGATATACCGCTTAAATTCATTTCATTATCCAGTTGCATAGTTGTACCTGGATTCACCTGAATATCATTCAGTCTGCTTATTCCTTTTAATGAAAACCAATCTATTCGGCAAAACGGATACTCTCTTCTGTATAATGCATCTACTGTATTGTAATCTTCCGAAAATTGTTTTCTATCCACCAGCACCAGTGGTTTGCTTGCTACTACCGCTTCGCTTACTGTACCCCAGCCAGGTTTACTAATAACCAAATCAGAAGCTGCAACATAATTTTGGGTTTCCAAATATGTATTAGGTATTCTTATTACATTTGAGCCTTCTATGTTCATATTCGAAGAAACAACAAATAGACATGAGGAGTCATTCCAAATCATCATGTCTTTAAAGTCTGTAATGGTAACCCCCAAACCAACTGCAAATAAGATAATCGTTTTATAACTTGTAGGATCCAACTCTGCCCTTAATCGATCAACCTCTGCCCAGTTTGGCTTACGGCTAAAAAAATTAGCTCGTAATTGGCCAAATCGCCCCCAGTTAGGCTCGTTTACTCCAACACCTTCGTACTGTATGAAGTAGTCCATTTTTTCGTAAGCATCATACAACGGCTGCAGCATTTCATTCGAAAAAAGTTCTGCATAAGCGGAATACCATGTGAAGTTTGATAACCCAATAGTTGGAATCCCTAGTTCGTGAGCTGCTGCAATAGGAATGGCAGAAATATCTGACATCACTGCTGCTGGTCTGACAGAGGACAAGTATCTCATTTCTTCTGAAACTTGTAGAGGTAACTCATCAAGTGTAGTTCGCAGTGTATGATTCATTGTTTCTAAATCAAGTTCAAACGTTACCGTATTTACGATGTAACCAAATTCCAACACACAATTTCGAAATATAATTCGTTCGTTACCATACTCCAATAACGATTCCCTCAAAAAAGGCAGCACCTTATTGGAGCAAACGATCATTTGATAAGAGGTATTCCGATTTAATAGCTCGCGGATAACGGATATGCTTCTGGATGCATGACCATACCCATAGTCCGAGATATAGAAACAAATTGTTGTATACATTATCCATTGCCTTTAGTGACTTTCATACAGCGTTCGGACACGTCATGCCATGATGTGAACAATTCCATAACCTGTCCCGTATCCTTTCCGCTTTGAACAATGATCATTTCGAGATCACTCACTGCTCGAATTGTGTGCAACGTCTTTGTTGGGATGTGCAGCACATTACCTTCCCCTACGACCATATAGTTGCCATTTTGTATAAATTCACCCTGGCCTCTTACAATCGTCCATACCTCTTCATGGTCCAAATGCATTCGATAACTCAGGTTGTGGCCTTCTTTAACAGCCACTCTTTTTGTTATAACAGTTCTCTCATCATTGTATTTTTGATTATCTAATATTCTGATCGTTCCCCATTCTTTTTCTTCATACATTGGGCCTTGATCATAATTGATATAATCTTTTATTCGAGGACTTGTGCTTTTATCCGTAACAAGAATACCATCTGGACTCACCGCTACCACTACATTGGATAACCCAAGGATGGTAACTGGAAGCTCAAGTTCATTTATTAGATGAGTATTAATGCAATCATCACTAATAATCCCTTTTCCGATTTGCTTCTGCTTCATTTCTTCCGTCAACGTATTCCAAGTACCAAGATCCTTCCAATAGCCATCATAAGGGACAACAACAATATTATCCGTCTTCTCTACGACTTCATAATCAAAGCTTATTTTAGGTAGTGTATGGTACTGCTCAGATAACTGTTCATATTGAATAGGGAATCCATTCTTCAGCAAAATTTCAATAAGGTATCCTAATTTAAAAGAGAATACGCCACAGTTCCAAAAAGCATTCTGTTCGATTAAGCCAACAGCTGCTTCTTCGGAGGGCTTCTCCTGAAAGTGACTGACTTTTAGCGCTCCATTATTTTCGAAATAACGCTGATCCGGAATGATGTAGCCATACTTGCCGGAAGGATATGTTGGTTTAACACCAATAAGGGCTAAGTCCGCACCAGTAGTCTGTATGATCTTTTCTAAGCTTTTTACGGTATAAAAAAAGTGGCCCTCTACATAAGGGTCCACTGGTAATATAGCTATGACTTCTTCCAAACTCACTTTGGCAACAGAATATAAATATGCAGCCGTTAACGCTATTGCAGGAAACGTATCTCTACGATCCGGTTCAATGATAAGAGGTACTGTAGATCCAATTTGGCTGTGCATCATCTCAATTTGTGATTTCCCGGTAGCTATATAACTGGATTCGGCTAACCCAAATTTGTCGATTTGCCCCCAAACTCGCTGTACCATTGAAACGAGCTCCCGGTCATCGTTTTCGAGTACTTTCAAAAATTGCTTTGACCTCGCATCATTTGATAATGGCCAGAGACGCTTTCCTGAACCGCCTGATAACAGAACTAGTTTCATCCATACCTACCCCTATAAATAATTTTTTTGACTTTTTCTCAACCGGAAATTGGCGTATTTATTTCGATAACGGTTTGGAACCATTGGCATAAGAAACTTTAACTGTTTCGTCATTACCAAGCCAACAATAAAGGTAACTAAACAAGCAAAGAACTTATAGCCCAACGAAGCAAATACATTATTTTCGGGGATATTTTTAATTAGTAACATAACAACACACATCAGCAAAACTATAAATACTTCTGGGGTATTTTTCTGTAGAAATCCTATTACAGATTTATTGAAGCCCTTCCCTACTAAATAATAATATTCTATAAAGTATTTAATAATAAAACTAATGCTCACACACCAGGACAATGTCATAATGTCTTTACTTAATACCCCGATAAAAATCATTACAAGTTGAATAGGTACAAAGCGCGTGACGCTCTTAAACATTAAACTTGTCATCCCTAAACTCCTGTAGATACTGCCGCAACTTGAAGAGGTCATCTGAAACCAAATTGAAACCCCAAGTGCGGCCATACATGGTACTGTTGATTCCCAATTGGGACCATATATTATATTGATCAATTCATGAGCTGAGAAATAACAAAACACCGAAATAAAGATCCCCATTAAAGATAACAATTTATATACCTTTAAATACTTATCAAATATGTATTCTTTATTATCTTGATGGTCTGACAATATTGGATGCAAAATTGGTGAAATAACATGAGTTAAGTTCATAACAGGATAGAGCATCAGGTTGTATGCTCTACTGTAAAATCCTAATGCTGCACTGCTCATAAATTTTCCTGTTAGAAGACTATCTGTATTTCGAGCAAAGTAGTTTATGATATTGAAGCCAAAATCATAAGCAGAAAAACCAAGTATTTTTTTTACACTTGAGAATTTAAACTTCAATTTGAATTTTAGTTTCGTGCTCCAGATATTTAAGAGGTATGTTACGGAGGATAATACCAAAGATTGAACAACTAAGGCATAATATTTATAACCATAATAAGCTAAAATTATCGCTACTACATAGCTTAGAACCGAAATAACAATCGTTCTGATCCCGGCAAGCTTAAATCGTTTTTGTTTCATTAATATCGCATTAGGTATGATATTAATCGTGGAAAATAGTACTGATATAGATAACAAACTACCGACAGGTATAAACACATCATTGTTATAAAACCAAGAAATCGGATATGACAATAAAATAAATATTCCCATTAAAGCAATACCTGCATAAATGGTCATTGAATAAATATTATCGATGTCATCAGACTTCAATTGTTTATTTTGTATAACTCCCGCCCCTAAACCCATATCTGAGAGCAAGACAAAAAAACTCGTAAATACAAGTATAATGGCAATAATGCCGTAGTCATTTGCAGTAAGAAGACGTGCCAGAATAGCATTAGCAATGATTTGCAAAATGATATTTGTATATCTGGCAGTTATATTGATGAAAGCAGCAGCCTTTAATGAAATCTCATTTTCTTTCATGAATTCACCTTTGAATTTTATTTATTAACTTTCATCACTATTCTCTTTATTAGAAAAAAGAAATTAAAAACATCATATTTCATAAATACAATTCCAATTACTTACTCTAAAATAAATTTCATCTTCATTTCCCATGAAAGATTATTGCAAGCAAATAGGCGCATTACATTAGAATAATCTTGTGACTGGTTTAACTTATCATAAAATTCAATAATGCTTACAATATCAATGGCAGATTCATCAGCAGGTACTTTTTTTCTATAAATGAATTCGCTTGGAAAATCACTATCTTTTAGAGCAGTTACAAAAGGAATTCCTCTCGCACAATATTCACGGATTTTTATAGAAGTGTCAGCATAAACACCTACTCTATGGAATCCAAGGTTTCCAACAGCAATGTCCATTTGATCAAACAAATCGTCTAATTTTTCTCCTACTAATACCCCGTGAAATGTAACATACTTACCTAAATTATGTTTTTCAACTAAGTCTTTCAACGGTTGCAGGTTACCATTACCTACCATATGAAGACTTACTGTTCTATAATTATTATTATTTTTATAGTAATTATTCAATCCTTCAATAAGTCGATCATAGCCATGCCAATAATCAAATGTAGCAACGCAAACCAAATTAAAATTCTGATGATCTGCATTTCGTTTCATCCTTATATTCTTGCTGTTCACACCATTTGTTGTAAATATATATCCTTTTTTATTTAATCCTTCTTCAGCAGCTATGGCAACATTTCCTGTTAAATAAGTGCTTATATATTTATGCATAAAATTATTAAAGCTTAGTTCTTTTTCTTTATTTTTTGAATATGTAGGTATCTCCCAATATATTTTATGATTTGATTTAGAAATAAATTTTATGAATTTAACAACATCCAATGTTATTGGTTGTATATTTCTAATGTAAACTGAATCAGCTGACCTATAAATAATTTGTTTTTGAGCAAAGTTTAAAAACTCTTTTAATCTGATAAAACTGGAGATTTTCTTAAAAATTCTTTTGTGATTTTCATTATACAAAGCAAATTTTGTATACTTTTGTGATATGATCTCTACCAGAACTTCATTAATTACTTCATATAATACAACTGAATCGTTTCTTGAAATTACCAAGAATGATTTAATTCCTATATTATCAATGGCAATGCACTGTTGTTTTATTTTATTTAATATTCCAATAATATCTGATTCTTCTCTCAGAAAACAAATATAAATATTTTTCATACTAAGACCTCTTTTTCCATCCTTATTTTTATACTTGTTAATATTAAGGTCCACACTACCCATGAAATTAGTACTCCTGGAATAAACATTACATTCTCGGCCCCTGAATAAAATAATAAAACCCACAACAATATCATAGATCCAGTAATTTTTTGTTTCATTAAAAAAACAAAAATAATAAAAATATTACAAATAAATATTATAATTCCTATTAATCCAAATTGTATAACGTTAGTGACATACCAATTATCTGAAAACGTAAGACCATCAATAACATATCTTAATTTGGATACATTTATTGGAGCTATCCCAAAAATCAATCCATTATTCTGAGATAATATATCGATGTTTTGAACTATACTCGAGCTTCTTCCGCTGGTACTATTAAAAAAATCATTATAATTGAATTGCAATAAATATATAAAAATTATTGGAGATATAATTGAAAAGAGGATAGCTACACGCAATCTAATATTTACATATGATATTATTCGTGAATATAAAGCCAATATAAAGAAAAGAAGAGTACTCAATACAGCAGTTCTGGATCCAGTTGCTAAAAGAAAAACTAGCATAATTATAATTATTGCCGGATACACAGCTTTAAACTTTAAGTTCAATTTATAACCAAATGAGAGTAAAATTATTTCTAAAAACAAATACATACCTGCGGTATTGGGATGGGAGTAACCAAAACTAGGTCTATTTTCTCTTATACGATTAAGAATCCAGAGATAGTCTTCAACTTGAATCTCAAAAATATGAGTTGCCAAATTATATAACAGCAAAATACTATTCCCTATTAAGATCATATTAAAAACATTCTTAAAGTTATACATATTAACATAAGAAACTAAAATATATATAGCAGCTATAAAAATCAAAAACAATATTATATAAAAAAGATTACCTATGGGGTCGTATTTAAAAATTGTTAACCCCAATATAGGGGATATCGTAAAAGCACTAGCAAATAAAAAGAATATTATTTTCAGATTCATATTAGAGTATATTTTTTTCTTACTTAAAAGAAAAATAAATATAATAATAATAAATGGTAAGTATTGAAAAAATGTTAAAATGCCTCTCATGTTAACAAACTGATTGCTAAAGGGGATTAAAGCGATAGAAAACAATAACAAGTTATCAGTTGTTAATACATTTTTATTGTTTTTCATAGTTTTCTCCATAGTATTTCTAAATATTAAAATATTTATAAATTAGTAATTAATCCTGTAACTCTCAAATATCTTGTAATGTGATTCAGCCATTTTTTCAATAGTATATTTATTAGCTATTTCAATACATTTTGAACTATCTGTATAATTTTCATCACTCAGAACCTTAATAATTCCTTTGCTTAGTCCTTGTACATCATTAACTTCAATTATTTCACCAACAAGTTCTTTAATTAATTCAGTTCCAGCAACACACCTATTTGTAGTTATTACTGGAAGTCCGTATGCTAAAGCTTCGTTAACTACTAAACCCCAAATATCTTCTCTAGTAGGTAACACAAAAACATCCGCTGCCTTGTAATAATCGGATAGTTCTAACTTATTTAAAAAATCAATGAAATAAACATTCGTAAGCTTCATATCAGTTCGCATTTGAATGTATTCAGATGTTGGCTTACCACCAACAATGTAAACACCAACATTTTTTTCAAAGTCCTTACTAGCATTTAATAAAACATCATAGCCTTTACGATAAATAAATTGTCCAACTGAAAGGACCATTTTTTCTTCTTTTATTCCTAGTTTTTTTCTAATTTCAGTTTTTTCCTCAATTGAAACTGGTTTTTTTAGAACATTGGATTCTTTAATTGATGTGAAAGGGTAGACATAGATCTTTTCAGAACATGCTCCGTAATACTTCAGATAATCATTAGTAAGTTTCCCTGTACTAAGCCATCCTTCAGCAGAACTTATAAAATACTGCTTTATCTTATGTTTGATTTTCGATTCTTCTTGTTTTATTCCACCATCAATGTTTAAGAGAAATGGAATATTTCTAAGTTTCATATATTGAATGGCCAACATCCCAGATGGAGTATGGTATGCTCCTATTACAATTAGATCATACTTTTTTAATGATAAATATTTTATTACTTGCAAACTCAGTGCGTCGGCATCTCCAACCTTGATCCCTTTCATAAAGATACCTTTAAAGTTGGTGAATTCATCTGAATACCATTTTTTATCTCTACTTTTATCTTCATTACTTTCAAACAGAACTGTCAATTCACATTTTTTCCCTAATTCATTAAAAAAATCAACTCTGTATGGCGAAGGAATATTTGTAGTAAATAATACTTTCATAGTTTCACCTTTTATATTTTAATGAAAAACATTAAATATTTTTCTATATCCAGTATTATTTGATGCTTTAATACTTTTATCTTTTACATAATTAAATGCTTTAAATGAAACAATTTGATATTGCATTTGTTCCATTTCCGCATAATTTTCTATTACTTCAATAAATTTAGTTACTTCATTTACCGAAAATATATGGCCAAAGCCGTTTTCTTCAAAACATTCCCAGGGTGTTTGATCAGAAATAACTGCTGCACACCCCGCAGAGAGAGCTTCCTGTATAACATGTCCGTAGTTTTCTCCTAAAGTCGGAAATAAAAAAACGTGATGTTTTTTCAAGGAGGCTACAACTAGCTCCGATTCAACATCACCTTCGTATCGCCATTCAATATTTGCTGGTAGCTTATTTAGTTCTTCCAGACACATATTCCAATATTCCGGAACATGTACGGGTCCATAAATAGTAAATTCAATTTGACTTTTCACATGTTGTAAAATTTTAATTGCACCTAATAAATTTTTCTTAGGTGCAATTCTTGAAATCCAAACTACTTTTAATTTTCCAACTTCTTTGGGTTTAATAATGATTTCATTGTCAACTTTTCTCGGGAGATCCTCTGCTATAAAATAATTATTTCTTATTTTTATTTGTTGGTTAATTTCTTGAACTTCCATTTGTGTTGTTGCTGACCAGTATATATTTTTAAACATTCCTGTTAGATTAAAAATGGTAGTAAATAGCTTTTTTTTTCTGTATTTTAATTTGAACTCCATTGGAGAGAACAATCCCATTGCTGCCACTACTACTGGCTTTTTAATCATACCTAAACGTTTTAACAGTAATGTGTTAATTGCATAGTCATTAAAGCATCCGCAAACATAAACAAGATCCGCTTGATTGGTCAATGTCCTTATTATCTTGTAACCAAATCCTTTGGGTGGAACATAATAAACTTGGGCATTCCCTATATGATTCCAATCATTAACTTTAATATTGGGATATGCTTGTGTATCTCCATGATCTCTGTCGCAAGTTAGAATTCTAAAGTTATACTCTTCACCAAGATAATCAACAAGGTTCTGAATAGACCGGACAGGTCCGCCATCTTTATAGCCTGGTAAGTACCTGCCCATAATAATCAAGATATCTTTCTTGCCGTTTGTCATTGTTTTTCTCCTGCCTTTTATTCACTTGCTATACTTTTCAGTTCACCTTGAGGGTTCATCTTGCGGTCAAACTTTTCACATTCATACATTTTGGCATCGACCAAGAATCTGTACCAATAGGCTTGTAAGAAATGAAATATACGACCTTCTGGTCCATCCAGAAACCCTAGCTTAATATAGTATCTGTAAAAAAAATACAAATGCGCTCTAAAAAATTTGGGCAATCTATAGTATCCCTTATTTTTTACTTTACGTTTCCTCTTGGCTTGTTTTGTGGATTGTCCGTTTTCGATTAAATTTTCTTTCGTAGAGAAGTAGTTATCGACTGTCGTTTGGTAATCCAGGACTTCACGATTGCTATACCAATTATGCTTGTTAGTCCACCACTCTAAATTTTTCGTATTATTATCAATCAAATCACACTTAAAATTTATGAGCTTGCCTTCCGACAAAATCATATGCTCATCCATAATCTTTTGTTCACACATTGCCTTGCCGGTACGGAATATCCGAAGAAGCAATTCAGGATATCGACCTCCGTGCTTAATCCAACGTCCCATAAAATAGACCCTTCTACGAAGGACGACACCATTAATATCTTGCTTTAAACCAGGCAGCTCCATATTAATTTCTTCAACGAGGTCTTCCATCAATTCTTCGTCCGCATCCATTCGCATAGCCCATTCTGTTGTGATATTCGTGTTGGCTAAACCCCAATTTAGCTGAGTTGCATAATCAACCCATTTATTCTCATAAAAGTCAAGTCTACTGCCACTAGCCTGTAGTTCAGAATCAAGAATTCTACATAGCTGTTCGGTTCCATCTGTACTGTAGCTATCAATAATTACAAACCGTTTCGCAATTCCACGGAAGGATTCAATACATTTTCTTAAATTTTTTTCCTCATTTTTCGTAAGAATTACTACAGTAAGATCTACCATGGTCATTTCCTTTCCATAACGAAACAAAATGTGATTATAATCTTTTTATGACTTTTGCCGGGTTTCCAGCAATAACACAATTATCCTCGAAGACTCCACTTACAACTGCCCCTGCCCCAACTACACAACCTTCTCCCAAAATTGTTCCCTTCAATATTAAAGAATTGCAACCAATGAAGCAGTTCTTCCCTATAACGATCGGCCTTGCAGCAATTTTTTCTTTAATATCTGTATTTCTTGCTTCAACTTCTATTGGATGAAAATCATTATCCATTATTTTGGAATTACCGCCTATTAGCGTATTCTCCCCAATAGTTATAGAAGTTCTGGCATAAATGGTTGCACCCGAGATACCTACATTATTCCCTATTGCAATCTTCGAATCATGTGTTCTAGTCACGATAATCGTTCGCTGATACAGGCCAACTAAATTCGACAGAAATGAGGAATTAATGGTTACATTATCCCCAATTAACAGTTCCGCACCTTGCTTATTAAAGACGACTGGCACACCATTTAATTTTAAGTTTTCACCATATTGCACTCTCGTTGCTTTCATTAAAAGTTTAAACCAATTGCTATTCATAGTAATGACCTCTACTTTGTTAAATACTAATCTCTTGTATATATTTATTAATGGATACATCTTTAGTTAAGTTGTCAACCAAAAAGGATCTGGCTCGTCTACTCATTTCAGTTCGAATATCAGTGTCTTTTTCATACAAGAATCGTTCGATAATAGCTTCAACTGCCTTATAATTTCCTGGTTCAGTTACATAGCCGGAATTTGTTTCTTCAATTATTATTCTCGCTTCCGAGCCTTCCTCTAGTACCCCCAATATTGGTTTTCCTGCAGCCAGAATGCCATATAATTTACTTGGAACTGACACTCCTTTAATCCCTTTTGCATTAATACACCAGTGAACGTCCCCGGCATTTAAGCTGTAGTTTAACTCTGTTTTTTTTTGGTATGGAATAAATCTCACATTTGTAAGGTTGAAATCGCTTTTGTATTTAATCAAATTGTTCAAGACTGATCCTTCTCCAACAAAAGCAAAAACGACATCCTCTCTATCTTTGAATTTCTGAATAACATGCATTAAGTTCTCAAGATCGTAGTAGAGACCGATATTACCGGAATACATAAAGATAAATTTATCTTCCAGGTCATAGTTTTTCTTAAAAGCTCGTACTTCTTCATGATCAGACGGCAAAGGATAAATCTCCTTCTCATCAATCCAGTTATTAATAAAGGAATGATTAGGAACTGCTAATCCTTTAAAGCGTTCCTTTATCGTCTCAACCATATCACGCCCAACCACGATGACCTTATCTGCATTTTTGCAACTGAATTTGTCAAACCACATCATTGCATTTAGTATTAACTTGTTATTGCTATAACCAATGGCCATTGTCTGCTCGGGATTGAAGTCTTGAATATTGTAAATATATTTTGCCCTCTTCATCCATTTGCCCCAAACTCCAAGTAGACCACCTAGAACCGGCGGTTGTGAAATGGAATAGACATAATCCATATTTTTAACCTTAAATGTTGCGAGCATTGCACCAGCAAAATAAGCTGTAATATTTTTAATTCTGCTTATTTTATTGCTTTTAGTGAATTCAGGGACACGAACTCGAATAATGTTGACACCATTTATTTGTTCTTTGAAGAATAACCGTTTTTTATATTCAGCAGGAATCGTTCCGGTGTAAGATGGCACCACACAGATCACAGTAATTTCAAATGAGCCAACCATGCCTTCAGCTAATTCTTTTAATATTTGGCCAGTAGAAGCAACATCCGGATGATAATAATGTGCATAAATTAATAACTTTTGTTTTCGAAAACTCATCACCAAACCCCATCCTTCAGATCAAACAAATTTAGCTTAAGCTAATACACGACTGTTGTTTGCATTCAAATGATTCATTCCTACTGCCCCATCAAACATTTTTTTACTTACTGTTTCTTGACTAACCTTATTCATGTCATAATTCACCATGACACTTACTAGTTGTTCAAAAGAAGTCTTGGTAGGATTCCATCCAAGCAACGTTTTGGCTTTTGTCGGATTGCCTAACAGTTGTTCTACTTCAGCCGGTCTAAATAACTGCGGGTCAATCTCAACAATTACTTCACCTGTTTTTACGCTTATTCCCTTTTCGTTGATTCCTTCGCCCACCCACTTCAAATCGATATTAACTTGTTTGAATGCTAGTTCTACAAATTCACGTACAGAGTGCATTTCTCCCGTTGCAATAACGAAATCTTCCGGTTCTTCATGTTGAAGAATAAGCCACATGCACTCGACATAATCCTTGGCATACCCCCAGTCACGTAAAGAATCAAGATTTCCTAATTTCAATTTGTTTTGTTTGCCTTGTGCAATTCTTGCAGCAGCAAGTGTAATCTTACGCGTGACAAATGTTTCGCCGCGGCGCTCAGACTCGTGGTTAAACAAGATTCCGTTAACTGCAAACATGTTATAAGATTCACGATAGTTTTTAGTGATCCAATACCCATAAATTTTCGCGGCACCATAAGGGGAACGAGGATAAAATGGTGTATTCTCTGTTTGTGGAACTTCTTGAACTTTGCCATATAGCTCGGACGTAGAAGCCTGATATACACGAGTTTTGTCTGAAAGCCCTAATATTCTTACAGCTTCAAGAATATTTAAAGTACCTTTTCCGTCTACGTCTAATGTGTATCCAGGCATATCAAACGAAACTCGCACATGAGACTGCGCTGCCAAGTTATAGATTTCATCCGGTTGGATTTCGCTAATCAAGCGAGTAATATTCTGAGCATCAGTTACATCTCCATAATGCAAATGAAAATTGCGATTGTTTTCTAATGCATTTGATTCTTCTTCAGTGAGCAGATCCTCAAGACGCTCCTGATTGTAGGAAGAACTTCGACGTATTATCCCGTGTACCTCATACCCTTTTTCTAGTAGAAATTCTGCCAAGTAAGATCCATCTTGTCCCGTTACACCAGTAACAATTGCACGTTTCGTCATTAGATCGCTTCCTCCACACTCAAAATTGTTATTGTCTGACTAAATAATCCTTTTGAAACGTATCGTATACGGCTCTTATTCCCTCTTCGAGCGGAATTGAAGCTTTCCAGCCGAGTTCATTAATCCTTGTCACATCAACAAGTTTTCGCGGCGTGCCATCTGGTATAGAAGAATTGAATACGACTTCTCCCTCATAACCAACAACATCTTTGATTAGGTAAGCCAGTTCTTTAATTGAGATATCTTCACCAACACCAATATTTACAATTTCGTTTCCCTCAAAATTGTTCATTAAAAATAAGCAAGCGTCTGCCAAGTCATCAGCATGAAGAAACTCCCGACGCGGTAAGCCTGTTCCCCATACCTCAACTTGAATTGCGTGATTAACTTTCGCTTCATGAAATTTACGAATAAGAGCAGGAAGAACATGTGAAGTTTTAAGATCAAAGTTATCATTTGGGCCATACATATTCGTTGGCATTACTGAGATATAGTTAGTTCCATACTGTCTGTTATAAGATTGGCACATAGTTATTCCTGCAATTTTTGCAATTGCATAGGGCTGATTCGTAGGCTCAAGCTCCCCAGTCAATAGGTACTCTTCTTTCATTGGCTGAGGTGCAAATTTTGGATAAATACAGGTTGATCCTAAGAATAGAAGCTTTTTTACTCCAAAACGGTAAGCTGCATCTATTACATTCGTTTGAATAAGCAAATTATCCCTTATAAAATCAGCCGGATATTCACTGTTTGCAACAATCCCCCCAACCTTTGCAGCAGCAAGAAATACGTAATCGATTTTTTCTTGTTCAAAAAAATGAAAAACTGAATTGCGATCTTGAAGATCCAATTCAGTTCTTGAACGCAAAACCGTATTCGAGTAACCATTTTTATGTAATGCTCTCGTTATCGCAGAGCCAACCAACCCTCGATGACCAGCCACATAGATCGTGGAATTAATATCCATATTTATTCAACTCCTCATAACTAGTATGCATCTTGGGACCCTCTTAAAGCCCTCGCAGTCTTTATCAAGATCTTTATATCCATCCCAATATTGCGTTTATGAATATATTCCAAATCAAGTTCAACCATCTCTTTAAAGCCCAGACGATTTCGACCGCTGACTTGCCAGAGACCGGTGCAACCAGGCAAAATACTTAAACGTTTTTTATCATATGCTGTATATTCTTCTACTTCACGCGGCAGAGGGGGACGTGGTCCTACTAACGACATGTCCCCACGAATTACATTCCAAAGCTGAGGCAGCTCATCGATGCTGGTACGCCGTATGAATCCTCCTATTCGAGTTATTCGAGGATCGTCTTTGATTTTAAACATAGCCCCTTTAATCTCGTTTCTATCCAGCAAATTTTCCAGTAATTCTTCTGCGTTCGTTACCATGGATCGGAATTTGTACATTCGAAAAGGTTTTTCGTCCTTACCTACACGAGTCTGATAAAAGAATACAGAACCTTTCGGATCCTCTAACTTAATCAAAATAGAGACAATAATAAATAGAGGTGACAAAAAAGCTAAACCAATAAAAGCTAGTGTAAAATCCATCATTCGTTTCACCACTAAATATTTTTCTGTAGTTCTAGTTTTTCCATCAGCAAAAGTGGTATAATTCCCCTCTATAACGGCTTCAGTATCATTTCGCTGCGGCGTAGGAGACATGTACTATTCACCTCATTAAGGTATTTATTTTACCTAGGTGTTCACGCTCTACAATTGTTTCCAATTTAGCTAATAGAGGTACACTAAGTTCTGGGTTTTGAAGAGCGAATTCAAGTGTTGTCATAATAAATCCAAGTTTTTCTCCCACATCATAACGAGTACCCTGGAAGTCGAATGCATAAACTCCTTGAATTTCATTCAATTTCTGAATTGCATCGGTAAGCTGAATTTCTCCTCCAGCACCAGCTTCTTGTTGTTCAAGGAATGTAAATATATCAGGCGTCAAAATATATCTGCCCATAATGGCAAGATTAGATGGAGATTGCCCTGGTGCAGGTTTTTCAACAAAAGTTTCAACTTCGTATAATCGACCAAGTTTTTTTACCGGAGCAACAATTCCGTACCGATGTGTTTCATTATCAAGTACAGTCTGTACGCCTATTACCGACTTCTGCACTTGCTCATATTGTTCTGCCAATTGCCGAATGCACGGTGTATCTGCTTGAACAATGTCATCTCCGAGCAAAACAGCAAATGGCTCATTTCCAATAAAGTTTCTGGCGCACCAGACAGCATGACCGAGTCCTTTAGCTTCTTTTTGTCTAATGTAGTGAATATCAACGTTTGAAGAACGTTGTACTTCATCAAGCAGATCAAATTTTCCTTTGCTGAACAAATTATTTTCAAGCTCAAAAGCATGATCAAAATGATCTTCAATGGCACGCTTACCCTTACCGGTAACAATAATAATGTCTTCTATTCCTGATTCTATTGCTTCTTCAACAATATATTGAATTGTTGGTTTATCTACGATAGGGAGCATTTCTTTGGGCATCGCCTTCGTAGCGGGCAAAAACCTTGTGCCAAGACCAGCTGCAGGAATGATCGCTTTTTTTACTTTTTTCATTTTTACAACCCCTACCCTTCGATTTTTTTTTAAAAATTCCAGCTATATTCATTTGTATAAAACGAATATAGCTGGAATTTTTAAATGGGGCATTTAACCCCGCCTCTCGTCACGCCTTCGACAATTATGTCTAAGGTTTGTTTAACCCACAGCGTGACCGAGTGCCTCCAATGATAAAGGTTTAGTAGGCATTACCTTTGAAGCAGTTTTATCCGTAATATTTCATATAGAATATATCTTGATCATCCTTACTTGTTTGATTAAGTACAAAGCCAATCATAGATGCGTTCACGTGTTCTAATTGTTTGATTGCTTTGTTCAGATGCTGTTTCTTCACTCTGCCCGCACCAGCAACTAGGATGACACCGTCGCATAAAGTACTAATGATTGACCCATCAATCACAGCCAATATTGGGGGCGTATCAATTAATACAATTTCGTATTTATCTCGCAGTTGAGTTAAGAATTCTCGCATATTCTCAGAAGACAATAATTCAGAAGGGTTCTCAGGGATAGGTCCGGAAGGAAGAATAGACAAGTTGTCTATGATAGTATCTTGGATTGCTGATTCAATTGAAGATGGATGGGATAATATTGTGCTCAACCCAAGTCGGTTAGTTTTTTCAAAAACTTGATGAAGAGAGGGCTTTCTCATGTCGGCATCGATTAACAAAACCTTTTTTCCCTCTTGAGCATAAGTAACTGCAAGGTTGCTGACTGTTGTGGTTTTGCCTTCACCGGCCACTGATGACGTAACCATTATGATTTGTAACGAATGCTCTAATGAACTGTATTGAATATTTGTTCTTAAAGTTCTATACACTTCGGAAATCGGTGATTTGGGATTAACAGTTACAATTAAACTGCTGTCATTGATTGAGCGTCGCATATGAAGTGTCACCTACTTGTTTGTTGTTATTTACAACCATTTTGCGCGAGGCTTTTAAATCATCTTTAGAAATCTTCCCTACAACAGCTAGAACCGGGAGCTGGAGCAGCTCTCCAACTTCGTTCTCCGTCTTCAAAGTATCGTCCAGATAATCAATGAAAAAAACAATTCCGATTGCAATCATAAGTGAGATAATAAAACTGATTATAATATTCATAATTGGATTAAAATTAATTGGTGAAGGATTTGCCTCAGGATCCGCCTTTGTTAATATCGTTATGTTGTCAATACTCATAATATTTGGAATTTGATCTTTAAACACTTCAGCTACTGCGTTCACAATATCAGCTGCTTTTTTATAAGAATAATCCTGATAAGATAAATTCATAACCTGAGAGTTACTAGCTGCAGTCACCGATATTTTAGCTGCAATTTCCCCAGGGCTAGCATTTAAATCAGGATACTTCTCCACTACTTTGTCCATAATAGCCTCTGACTTAATAATTTCTTTGTAAGAATTAATTAAATAAAAACTAGTCTGAATGTTGCCTACATTAACAGAAGTCACTTGATCATTAGTCCCATTGGATTGATTGACAATAATTTTTGAGTTAGCAAAATATATAGGTGTTGTTAAAACAGTGCTTTTAATTGCTGCAGCAGTAACCCCTGCAAAGACAATCAATGCGATAAGCCACCACTTCTTAGCCATAATCTTAAAATATTGTTTCAGTTCCATAGCCCTAAAAACCCCCGCTCAATTCTAATATGATAGGTAGTTAAACCTATATTCCAATATAACGTCCGACAAAAATAAACAAGATTACAGGATATGTCACAATCAAATGATACAATATGTATTGTTTACATCCACTACTTTAAGATACAGAATGTAACATGTCAACCCTTATTTCAATTGTTTTCAATTGTTTGACACAAAATGTATCAATTCATTCAATGGTAACGTTTGCAATAGATCAACAGCTCGCCATCCATTCCCCTTTCGTCTATACCCTTAACTTGCATATATTTGGTTTCAGGGGTTATAGTTTTCTACTATATAATAGAAGCGTTTTCACAAAAGGAGGATCCACGTGCGCATCACACTTACAATCATCTGGGCAATCGCCCTGTTCATCTTCACTTGCTCCTTCAATTTCCACCAACTAATCACGGAGCACTACATTCATTTCGTCCACAACTCTCATCCCGATTGGTCGGAACTGTTCAAGCTGGACTTTGAGTTTGACGATTCGGAATGGGTTACGCGCAAAATCGGCCATTTTGTCGGATTCGGATTGCTTGGGGTACTGGCGTCGAACTTTGGCAAATATAAGTCTGCTTTCTTGTATTCTGTAATGTACGCAGCTTTAACGGAGGTGCTGCAGTTGTTTTTCTTCCGTGGCGGACGGATATATGACATCATAAATGATTCCGCAGGCATCCTGTTTGCTTATGTAGTGTGTCGTATTGTTTTCGGGACAAGCCAGAGACATAAAAGAAAGGTCAAATAATACGGTTTTTTCTATATATTGTGTACTATTTTTCAATATGCTATATTATTAATCGGAATCGATAGACAATATGATATTCATGTCATTCTATTGGCGCTTAGGAGGAGTAGCTTATCCAACTTACGACAAGGCAATTGGAACTGCTTGATCTGGTTAAAAAGCATGCGCCGGTTACCGGCGATCAATTGGCTGAGCATCTAGGCGTTAGCCGCCCGACACTCAGGTCTGATTTGTCACTGCTTGTCATGCTGGGCATGCTGGATGCTAAGCCGAAGGTTGGTTATTTCCTCGGAAATGTACTGGATACGGGGAACAGGTCCGCGCGGCTTTTTCAATCGATTACGGTTCGAGAAGTGATGGGGATTCCTGTAAATATTCCAGATAAGCTGTCCGTTCATGACGCGGTTATTACATTGTTTACCGAAAATGCCGACACGCTCCTCATTGTGAATGATCACAAACGGTTTGTGGGTATCGTTACACCTAAGGATTTGCTGAAAATCACTCTCGGCAATTCATCTGCCGCTGCGATTCCGATCAGCCTGGTAATGACCCGTTATCCCAATATTGTAACGGTTCTGCCGGATGACTCTGTATTAAGCGCTATACATAAAATGCTCCTTCACCAGGTGGATTGTTTGCCGGTTATTAACCCGAATCCAGATGTTATGCAGCTGCCGGAAGTTGCCGGTTGGCTGTCCAAATCCAACATCGTCCGCTTGATGTCTGACGCATCGGCAGCGGAACAGGGGGAAGCTTGCCTATGATGCCACTACAGGATCAGGAGCAGCAGTACATCTATGTATGCTCTGATGCGGTTGGGGAAACCGCTGAAGCTGTCGCCAAAGCAACGCTTCGGCAATTCTCATCCTCAACATCGGTAAAGGTGAAGCGGTACGGCCATATTAAGACCGAAGATGAAATTGCGGAAATTGTGAAAGAAGCAGCCGCTCATGGCGGTTTCATCAGCTACACGCTTGTCCTGCCTGAACTTCGTGAAGCGATGCGGCTGGAAGCTGTGCGGCAGGGCGTTCCTGCTGTAGATGTCATGGGGCCGATGATGGAAGCTTTCATTGATACGTTCGGCAGCTTCCCGAAACGGACGCCCGGCTTGCTGCATTCCATCGATGCCGATTACATCCGCCGGATGGAGGCCATTGAGTTCGCTGTCCGTTATGATGACGGTAAAGATGCGCGGGGCTTCACGCAAGCGGAAGTTGTGCTGATTGGCGTATCCCGCACATCGAAAACGCCGTTAAGCATCTTCTTGTCCCATAAAGGCATACGGACCGCTAATCTTCCGCTGATGCCGGAGGTGAAAGTTCCACCGGAGCTGACAACCGGTCCGGGAAGGCTTATCGTTGGTCTGACGATGAATCCCGAACAGCTTCTCGGCATTCGAACGGAGCGGTTAAAAGCGCTTGGCCTTCCGGCTCCAAGCCATTATGCGTCGCTCGAACGCATTATGGAGGAAATGAACTATGCATCCGAAATCATGGAATCGCTTGGCTGTCCTGTTATTGATGTAACGAACCGGGCTATTGAGGAAACGGCCGGTATTATAATGAATTGGCTTTATCGCTAGTGGACAGGTATGGAATTTGTTCAAATGGCAACAACGAAAGTAGATGCCCGTTTATAAGCAGCACTGATAATGCGAGCGAAGCTTTCGACTATAGCTTGCTGAGGCAGGCCTAGGGCTCAGAAAGCCCGGTCAAGCCGACGCTTTTATATGAGAGGGTGTATAGCAAATGGAACGCGAACTTTCACTTGAGCTTATTCGGGTAACCGAGCTGGCCGCTTTGGCTTCTGCCCCATGGATGGGACGCGGCGACAAGAACGCCGCCGATGGTGCGGCTACAGAGGCCATGCGCCGAATGTTCGACACCGTATCGATTCAAGGAACGGTAGTCATTGGCGAAGGGGAAATGGATGAAGCGCCTATGCTCTACATCGGTGAGCAGGTTGGCAGCATGAATGGACCTGAAGTAGATGTAGCCGTAGATCCGCTGGAAGGCACAGAACTTGTAACTAAAGGCTTGAACAACGCGCTTGCTGTACTGGCCGTTGCACCAAAAGGACAGCTTCTCCATGCTCCCGATATGTATATGGAAAAGCTGGCGGTTGGCCCGGCTCTGGCAGGCAAATTAAGCCTTGATGACCCCATCCACACAACAGTGGAGAAAGCCGCTCTTGCGCTTGGCAAACCGGTTTCGGATTTGACCGTTATGCTTCTGGACCGCGAACGGCATGAACAGATGATTACGGAACTCCGCAGAATGGGTGTGCGCATCAAGTTCCTGTCCAATGGTGATGTAGCCGGAGCGATGGCGCCGGCATTCCCGGAAACCGGCATCGATCTGTATGTCGGATCGGGCGGCGCTCCTGAAGGCGTGCTTGCTGCAGCTGCTCTTAAATGTTTAGGCGGTGAACTTCAAGGCCGCTTGCTGCCAGAAAATGAAGAACAATATGAACGGTGCTTGTCGATGGGCCTTACCGACCCAAGGAAACTGCTTCATGTGGATGACATGGTTGGCACCAGCGACGTCATGTTTGCCGCAACAGGTGTAACACCTGGGGAATTCCTTGGCGGCGTCCGTTATTTCCCGGATCAGCGTGCAGAAACTCATTCCATGGTTATGCGTGCTCAAACCCGGACCGTTCGCTACATTAGAACATTGCACTATTTGCCTAACAAACCGCTGCTTCGCGATAAATAAAAGGAAACCGAAGCGCGGAAATTTACATTCACCTATTTAGGAGGACACAGTATACATGTCACGTACGTTTGTTATGGTTAAACCGGATGGAGTAGAACGCGGCCTGATTGGAGAAATCGTTGCCCGTTTTGAATGCAAAGGATTCAAAATTAAAGAAGCTAAGCTGATGCAAATTGAGCGTTCCTTGGCTGAAACGCACTATGGCGAGCATAAAGAGCGCCCTTTCTTCGGTGATTTGGTCGACTTCATTACTTCCGGTCCGGTATTTGCCATGGTACTGGAAGGGAAGGACGCAGTGAAGAATGCCCGCTCCCTGATCGGCAAAACCAATCCGGCAGATGCCGAGCCAGGAACGATTCGCGGCGATCTTGCGATGGACGTGTCCTCCAACATTATTCACGGATCGGATTCCGATGAAAGCGCAGAGCGTGAAATCAAATTGTTTTTCCAGTAAAAGCAGCATCCTTCAGCAGGCCGTTCCCGGCCTGCTTTTTATTTTGCCCCGAATTTTCTCTTTTTTACAGTTTCTTCAATTCCCACTGACATGCCTCTAACATTCTATCTTTACCCTAACAATAGATTTTCGTTAAGAGAGGATGGAAGCTATGGCTATAACCAGGCAAGAGGTTAACTTGCAATCCGCGCCGCAAAGACCCGCAATCAAAGAGCATATTCCTGCCTCCTTTCGCCGCCGGTGGAAGGATCACGTGCTGGGTTACTTTTTTTTAGCCCCTTCGCTTGTGTTGTTTGGCATCTTTTTATTTTATCCGCTTGTGCAGTCGGTTTACTTAAGCTTTCACTTAACCGATCCGAGAGGAAGAATCGCAGCTTTTGTCGGTCTGGACAACTACTCCCACTTATTGTCGTCTTCCGTATTCTGGAACAGCCTTAAGGTTACGGTCTATTACGCTTTATATACGGTTCCGGCCGGCATAATGATCGGTATCGTAACGGCCGGGCTTGTCCATACAAAACTTCGCGGCATGCGGCTGTTCCAGTTTCTGTTTTCGGTACCGGTCGCCATGTCGGTGAGCACCTCGTCTGTGATATGGATGATCTTGTTCCATCCTACAATGGGCATGCTGAATTACTTCCTGAACAAGCTAGGCTTCTCTTCGGTCCAGTGGCTGACGGACGATGCTTGGGCGCTTGTTTCTATCGCAATTATGACCGTCTGGATGAACTCCGGCCTTCATTTCATCATTTTGCTGAGCGGATTGCAGAGCATTCCGGAAGACATCATAGAAAGCGCTAAAATCGACGGCTCAGGCCCAGTTCGCACGTTCATTCGCATAGTGCTTCCGCTGCTGTCGCCTACGATTTTTTTTCTGATCGTACTTTCGGTTATGAGCGCATTCCAGTCATTTGGACAAATTCATATTTTGACCAAAGGCGGGCCGGCGGGAGCTACAGACGTATTCGTATATTCCATCTACCGCGAAGCGTTTATGAATTACCAGTTCGGTACCGGCAGTGCGCTTTCGCTCGTGCTGTTCGCCATTATTTTGCTGCTGACCGCCATTCAATTCCTGTTTCTTGAAAAGAAGGTGCATTATCAATGATCATTCAGCGTCTGATTCGTCCTGCTGTTGTTTATGTGCTGCTGACTGCAGCAGCCATCCTGGTCGTTTACCCGGTGCTGTACGCTATTCTTCAAACGTTTATGACAACGGAAGAAGCAAGCGCTTATCCGCCTAAGCTGTTTCCATCCAGCCTCTATCTGGGAGGAGTCCGCAAAGTAATGGAACTTGTTCCGATCGGTTCCTTTATCGGGAACAGTTTTGTTGTCTCGGCCGCTATTATGACCGGACAAGTGATCATTGCAAGCCTTGCAGCTTATGCGTTTGTATACATCCGGTTTATCGGCAGCAAATTCTGGTTTGCCTTGTTTTTATCCACGATGATGGTTCCGTGGGAAGTGACAATCATCCCTAACTATTTAACGGTCAAAGCTTGGGGATGGCTTGACACCTATAGCGCGCTTATCGTCCCGTTTCTCGCATCGGCTTTTGGCGTCTTTTTGCTCCGCCAATACTTTTTGCAGCTGCCGCGCGAGCTGTATGAGGCCGCCCGAATGGACGGCTGCTCGCACGGAAGGCATTTTGCCGGGATTGTATTGCCCTTGTCCCGCCCGATTATCGCTACGCTCGCTGTTTATTCTTTCCTGCAAGCCTGGAACACGTATTTATGGCCGCTGCTGGTAACTAACAGCGATGGCATGCGAACGGTGCAAATTGGCGTCAGCATGCTGCAATTCGAGGAAGTAACCGCATGGAACCTCGTTTTGTGCGGCATCACGCTCATGCTGCTGCCCTCTCTGCTCATTCTTGTTTTTGGCTTAAAACAGCTTGTTCGAGGGATTGCCGCAGGCGCTGTCAAAGGCTGATGCCTGCTTCATTCATGTGGACTTGCGCCAACAGGCGCTTCCAAATATAAATAAGGGAGAGAACACAATGGGTAACAAAAAAGTGCTGATTCCGCTCGCAACGGCAGCCATTATGGTCGTTTTGGCAGCTTGCAGCAATTCGGCGAATACAACAACGGGAAGCGGCTCTACGAATACGAAGGATGCTGCGACAACCGAGCCGACAGCACAAACCGCAGCAGGCGGCAGTACATCTGCAACTGGCACCAACACGCCAATTAAAGTCACCTGGTGGCATTCCATGGGAGGCGAAGTCGGCAAAGCGGCGACGGAACTCGTCAAGCAATTTAACGAAACGCATCCTGATATTCAAGTGGAAGAAGTGTATCAAGGGGCTTATGACGAAAGCTTAAACAAAATGAAAGCGTCCATGGATTCCAAAAGCGGTCCGTCGCTTATTCAGGTTTACGAGATTGGTTCCCGTTATATGATCGACTCCGGGGCCATTACGCCGGTACAAAATTTTATTGATGCGGAAGGTTACGACCTGTCGCAAATCGAAAAAAACATTGCCGGCTACTATACGTTTGACGGCAAGCTGTATTCGATGCCTTTTAACACGTCCAATCCGATCCTCTATTACAATAAAAACCTGTTCAAAGAAGCGGGTCTTGATCCGGAGAAACCGCCGGCTACATTCGATGAAGTAAAGCAGGACGCTTTGGCTATTACGAACAAAACCGGCAAATCCGGCGCATCCTTTGCGATCTACGGCTGGTTCATGGAGCAGCTGCTGGCGAACCAAGGCAAAGAATTCGTGAACAATGGCAACGGCCGCACCGGTACTGCTACGGAATCGCTGGTTAACAGCGATGCGGCAGTAAATACGCTGAAATGGTGGAAGGACCTGATCGACAGCAAAGCCGCCATCAACCTCGGACGCAAAACCGATGATACGAAAAAAGCTTTCCTTGCCGGACAAATCGGCATGACGCTGGATTCCACCGCATCCCTGCGCGGTATTGTGGACGGAGCCGGCAGCAACTTCGAAGTCGGAACCGCCTTCCTGCCGAAGGCTTCCGCATCGGATCAAGGCGGCGTTGTCGTTGGCGGCGCCAGCTTGTGGATCTTGAACAATAAGCCGGAAGCCGAGCAAAAAGCGGCATGGGAGTTCATCAAATTCCTGGCGCAGCCGGAATCGCAAGCTTACTGGCACATCAGCACAGGTTACTTCCCGATTACAACCAAAGCCTATGAACAGCAAAGCGTCATCGACAATATGGCCAAATACCCTCAATTCAAAACAGCGGTTGACCAGCTCCATGCTACTAATCTGACGACCGCAACCCAAGGCGCCGTAATCGGTGTCTTCCCTGAAGCCCGCCAGCTCGTCGAAAGCGCAGTAGAAGAAACGTTTAACGGCAAAGACGCTAAAGCTGCTCTAGACTCGGCAGCAAAAGCGATCACGGAGAAGATCGGGAACTATAACAAGACGGTTAAGAAGTAATTAAGATTTGAAGGTTTAAGTTGCTAAAAGAAGCCTGTCCTAAAGGACAGGCTTCTTTTAATGCTGTGAACTTATCTCTGATGGGTTGAATTTTTATGCTAGTGTAGACTACGGCAAAACAATAAAACATATGGAATCCACTTTTAGCTTTAGTGAAATGGAAGGTATCACCTCTGGAATAAATGATAATATTGTAATGATACTCCAAGGTGGTGCATTTGATTTAGGCACAATGCTGCATTTACTAATAAGCAGAAATAGTCTCACACTATCTAAAAGATTAAATAATAGTGATTTTATAATAATTCCTATAGCAAAAGTATCAAAAGAAGTTTATAATTTAAAGGCGGATGGTTCACCATACAGTACATTAATGGAATTAAACGGCAACAAGTTGATCATAATAGATGCAACTGGAGATATTCATACTGTTATAGATGATGATATCCTAACAATAAATCCATCTAGGGCTACTTTTCAAATTGGCCCTCTTTCCAATGCTCAGTATATAGGAAAATTCCATAATGTGGCAGTAGGAGAAAAAGGAATCGATTATGATATGACAACAAAAAATGGAGTAACTAAGACAGATTTAATCCCCCTTATAAATAATGTTGCTAATAACATTAACCAAATTGATATAATAAGTACTCAGGCAATACATGCTCCGAATTGGATCAACATTTCTCAACCTCCATACAATTCCTCTCCTAATTCAGATATTACCACTATTCTACAGAACGCAATAAATAGTTTAACCAGAGGTACGGTTTTTGTGCCTGATGGAGATTATTTAATTAACCAGACTATAAAACTAAAACTAAAATAAGTATAGTTTGTGGCAGTAATACGGTTTTTAAACCAACAGAAATAGCCAATAATTTCAATATGTTTGAATTCCCCACCTATCAAGTTCGTAACGATAAAACTACATTTAAAGGCATAAGAGTTAATGGATTGAATAAAAATGTAGTAGGAATGAAGATTTTCAATGCGATCAATTTATATTTTTACGATTGTACAGTAGAAAATTGTCAAGATACAGGAATTGAACTTGAATCAGTCGCAGTTTAATCAGTTCTATAATTTGATATTATTCAATAACAACATTGGAATATATATAAATGCAGGTACAAGTGAACAATCCTTCACAGGCGGCAATTCAAATACATTTTACAGTTTAACAATGGCAAGTAATGTTGTTGGGGCACTATTACATCATGTATCAGGAAATTATTTTTTTCTTCTATACCATTAGCCAACAAAGTATGTTCTTTTTCCTTTTTCGACTGTTTAACGAACTACATTATTGGAGGCTGCCCAGAGTCAATCGGCACAGAATACCCGAATCCTTCCATTTTTTTAAAAGAAAAAACAATAAAAAAATCTACGATATATAGGGTTTAGTACAAGCTATTAAATTCAATACTTCTCTGACTGTTGGTACAGATAAAGCTGCAATTTACGCAGCCAATGTTTTTCCTAATGGCATTGCTAAAATTTTTACAGGTGTTGCAGTAAATTTAAAATCTAATATTGACACATCCGTAAGAGTAGAATTGGGTGAACCTTCTGCTTCTGCAATGGAGGTAGAACTTAAAGCCGGTGAATGGAAACGAGTATGTTTAATGTCTAAAAAAACAACTAACTATAATGTATTTTTCTGTCCCCTTGATAATGTCGGGGCTGAATTGATGGTATGTAGATTCTGTTCCATTAACACTAATAATGACCATTTGCTCTTGAAATTACTGGACGGTTATTTCAGCGATGAAGGATCATGAAAATTGTTAGTGTGCATCATTAGTGCCAGAAACAGTCTGAACGATTCACTCGTAGAAACCTTCTTCTGTCTTCTGGCGTTACTTATTTTAGTATTTGTTACCTTTAAGTATCGTTTTTTCTAAACTCTTATTTGTGTTTCTTATTTTTCGACACAAATCTCTTAAAATAGTGGATTTTCAGCAATATAATACGACAGAAATAATCAAATCATTTATGTATAATGAGGATGAAATAGATACGAAATGTAGCAAGTATGTACTACAACTTCTTTCCATCTAATGATAAGCGAGGGAGCCAAACGTTGAGTGCTATATCAGGTATACTTTGCAAGAACGGTGCGGATGTCCCAGAAGAAAATGTCGCCTTAATAATGAATGCAATGAGAATTATCCCAGCCGATAACACCGCCAAATGGCATAATAACCCTATATTTCTAGGCTGCCACACTCAATGGATTACCCTTCAATCTATTCATGAAATCTTGCCCTATTATGATAATGTCCGCAGGCTTGCCATTACCTCTGATGCCATTATTGATAATCGAAGCGAACTTTTTGAGAAGCTCCAAGTGCCTCTTTTTATAAGAGATACTATGACAGACAGTGAACTACTGCTGCTAGCTTACGAGCACTGGGGAAGTATGATGGTGCCTCATTTAGTCGGTGATTTTGCCTTTATGATTTGGGATGAAAACAGGCAACACCTATTCGGTGCCAGAGACTTCAGCGGTGCAAGAACACTTTATTACCATCAAGATCATAATTTTTTTTCCTTTTGCACCCTCATAAAACCTTTACTTGAGCTTCCATATGTTGAAAAAAAGTTGAATGAGCAATGGTTGGCAGAATATCTTTCTGTAAAAAGTTGGATAGATCAGCCAAATCAGTCCAATTCAGTATATCAAAACATTATGCAACTTCCTCCATCCCATACCATTACGGTATCTTTTGATCAAATACATATCCAGAAGTATGACAGTTTGGCAAATATTAAACCTTTAAAGTTAAGCTCATCTGAGGAATATGAAGAAGCTTTTCGAGAAGTTTTTCAAAATGCTGTAACTGCAAGGTTTAGAACAAATCGTGCTATAGGCTCTCATTTAAGCGGAGGCCTCGATTCAGGTTCAGTTGCAAGCTTTGCAGCTCACGCATTACAAAAGGAACAGCGTCAGTTGCACACCTTCAGTTATGTGCCTACTGACTCATTCGTTGACTGGACCGCCAAACACCGAATTGCTGACGAAAGACCACTCATCCTTGAAACTATACGTTATGCAGGAAATATGAACGCTCATTTTCTTGACTTCAGTGACTCCAACCCCTATTCAGAAATCGACGTACTTCTTAATGTATTGGAAAGTCCATATAAATTTTTTGAAAACTCATTTTGGCTTAAGGGAATATATGAAGAAGCAAATAAGCTTAATATAGGTGTTCTTCTAAATGGGTTCAGAGGAAACCACAGTATCTCCTGGGGATCGGCTCGGCCTTATTACGCTAAACTTTTACGCCATCTCAAATGGTACAAATTCGCTAAAGAAGTGAAATTTTATAGTCATAATACAGGCATTTCACGCACTCGCTTATACAAAGCAATAGGAAAACAAGCATTTCCATTCTTTCATTTCAATACATCGGCCAGTCCCGAGTTTCCTCCGCTAATAAATGAAGAATTCGCTAAGTCAAAAGGACTGTCTGCAGTAGATTCTTTAGAGATAGCTTGGCCAAATGACATGGAAAAAGCAAGGCATCAACACTTCAAACATGTTCATACATGGAGTTCTACTGGCATGAGTTCTTGTAAACTGTCATTGCAATATTCATTGCGCACACATGATCCAACAAATGATTTGAGAGTCATTCGCTTTTGCCTCTCGTTGCCTATGGAGCAATACATTCAACAAGGAATGGATCGTGCACTTGTCAGACGCTCGACAAAAAATGTACTACCCGATTCTATACGCTTAAATCAACGCACAAGAGGAATCCAGGCAGCTGATTCCTTACACCGCATGACAAAAGAATGGAAAACGTTTATTTCAGAACTTGATCAGATGAGCTTGGATCCACGAATGAATCAATATTTAAATATGGCTGTCATCAAAAATGAAATTAACAAAGCCAGGAACGGTTTATCTTCTGATCAGGCTTACAGCATTACAATCAAACTTCTGATGAGAAGTTTGATTGTCTACCGATTTGCAAATCAATTTTGAAGGGAGGTGAAAAAATATGAAAAAAACATGGGATGTTCCAGTGTTAGAAATCCTTGATGTTCGTAAAACTTTGTCCGGCAAAGGCCATGAAATTCCGGATGCAGTGCAACCGGATGATGATGACACTATCTTTCACACACCAAGCTGATGCACTTTATACTTACCAAGGAGCCCTTATACGCTAATTATGGTATAAGGCTCCTATTTTTATGACGGAACGGAGGATCTTCATTGTCCCAATCAATATCTCAAACTCTGTTTTATCAAGCATTTGGCCAAACCATTCAAAGTGATATTTTGCTACCGGAGTTAATAATGGCAGATAGCCCTATTAGTGATATCGATGTGACCATCAGATATGAAAATCTTTCCAGAAAGCTTAATGAATTTATTCAAAATCGTACCAGCTATCAGATCAAAAAAGGATACTTTGCATTTTATGTTCCTGAAGTAGCTTGTTTTGTTATTGAAAATGGCGATATGATCTCCGTTTATCCTGACAAACAAGAGAACCTGGATCGAATCAGACTATACGTTTTGGGAACTTGCATGGGGGCTATCTTGCACCAAAAACAAATAGTAGCTCTTCACGGAAGCGCCATCGTGATACAAGACAAAGCCTACGCCTTCGTTGGTGATTCAGGTCAAGGGAAATCAACGCTTGCATCTGCATTCATTCAACAAGGCTACAAGCTGCTCACAGATGATGTCATTGCCATTAAAATGATCAATGACAACCCGATGGTCATGCCTGCCTATCCCCAACAAAAATTGTGGCAGGAAAGCCTTGCTGCTTTCGGAATGAATCCCGAAAGGTATTCACCGTTATTTGATAGAGAAACCAAGTATGCGGTCCCTGTATCATCCAATTTTATAAACACTCCTGTTCCATTAGCTGGTGTATTCGAACTAACAAAACTGGATTGTGAACTTCCCAAGCTCATATCTTATTCAACACTTGAAGGAATGCATCTCTTGTACCGCCATACCTTCCGTAATTTGTTATTATCAGCTGAAGATTTAAAAGACTGGCATTTCGATGCATCTGTTCATATGGTTAGCCACCTTGGCCTGTATCGGCTGGAGCGGCCAATACATACGTTTACCGCCAATCAGCTAGCTTCGCTTGTAAAGTCAGTTGCCGTTGCCTACCGTTAACTCAATTAGAGATCTCTATGGGGGAAAGTTAAGTTATGAAATTCATCCTGCATTACGTGAGACAGTTTTCGGCATTTACTGGTTATAGATTATACCTCAATCTTTTAGCTATGGTTGCAATCAGCCTGCTCGACGGCATTGGCTCTTTAATGCTCATTCCAATGCTTAGCGTAAGCGGGCTTATTGGTGTCGACATCTCCGTTAATCAGATGACCCGCCTCTTATCTTTCCTGAATCGTTTCCCTGTCACTATCAGTTTAGTTATCCTATTGGGAATCTATATTACCGTTTCACTTGGACAAAATGTTCTGCAGCGCTTATCTTCCCTGCAAAACGTTCATATCCATCAAAAATTCATCACCCATTTGCGATTTAGGATACACCGGGCATTGATTCTTGCAAATTGGAGATTTTACTTGCAACGCCGAAACTCTGATATTATCAATACATTAACAAACGAGCTGCCGCGGGTCAGCAGCGGCGTCTATTTATTTTTCCAGACTATTACAACACTTTTATTCACATTAGTCCAAATTGGATTGGCTTTTTGGCTGCAACCTTTCATTACTTTAATTGTTTTGATCTGCGGAGTTGCACTTGCCATGTTCGCCAGAAGGTACTCCAGAAAAGCTTATTCATTAGGTAAAGAAACCGTTAACACTTACGAAGCGTATCAAGCGGGGATTACAGATATATTTAATGGAATTAAGGAAATAAAAACCAATAACCTTGGACATTCACGTTTGCAGCGAGTTCATGATCTCTCTCAAAAGCAACAAAGAGAACAGGAATCTTTTAATAACGTCCGTACCAAATCGCAGCTTGTTTACAAGATGTCATCCGTTCTTCTTATCGCAGGGTTGTTGTACCTTTCGGTTGTGTTATTCCATGCTCAACCTGGTCAATTGTTGCTTATTATCGTCATATTCTCAAGACTTTGGCCCCGCTTTATAACTATGCAAAATAATATGGAACAAATTTTTTCTAATATTCCTGCTTTCCAGAAAACCATAGAGCTTGAGAAAGAAGCTTTAAAGGAATCGAAAGCGAATACTTTCTCGACAGAATTAACGAATAATACGGATCCGCTCGAACTGCATCACGGCATTACCTGCCAGGATGTAAGTTTCCGTTATGATCAAGCCAATTCAGCGTACGCTTTAAAAAATATGAACCTCGAAATTCCAGCCAATCGGATGACAGCGATTGTCGGCCGGTCAGGGGCAGGCAAAAGCACTTTAATTGATCTTATTATGGGGTTGATTGAACCATCGGAAGGAAGCATACGGGTGGATGGAAAACCGCTTCAGAACGAAACGTTGGAACGCTTCCGCCACTCCATCAGCTATGTCCCGCAAGACCCTTATTTGTTCCATGGAACGATCCGGGACAACATGCTTTTATTTGTCCCCGAAGCGACAGATGAGCAAATTTGGGAGTCTTTAGAGTTATCATACGGAGCAGCATTTGTACGCAAGCTCCCTTCCGGTTTGGATACGGTTATTGGAGACAGGGGCATTAAGTTGTCCGGCGGAGAAAGGCAGCGGATCGTTTTAGGCCGAGCTTTGCTCCGAAAACCGTCCATTCTCATATTGGATGAAGCTACCAGCGCATTGGATAATGAAAATGAAGCCAATATTCAAGAGGTTCTTCACCAGCTCAAAGGGCGTGTTACCATTCTGGTTATTGCCCACCGCTTCACTACAATACGCAATGCGGATCAAGTTATCGTTCTAGAACAAGGACAAATTGCTCAAGCCGGAGAATACCAACAGCTGGCAAAAGACACAAAAGGAATTTTTAAAGTATTGCTAGGAGAAGACCATGCAAGCCGTGAACGGCTTCAGCCATCCGCATTCCAGATGTAGCCCGATTATCCGATGAAAGGGAGGATTAACGATGAGCGGGAGGACAGCATCGCATTGGTTCGATAACATCAAGGAAGAGATCAAGGATCAGCGCACATCCAGGCAAAATAACCTCCGGTTTGCGGCCGCCATTTTGCCGGCAGCTTGGAACGCTGTCCGATTGGCACGCCGCGTAATGCTAGACCATAATTATCGATCCATCCTCCGGCTTCAGCTATTTAATCACGAGGAGGTTCATCAGACTTCTTCCACTACCTTCATGAACCGTTACCCTGCTATATTTACCGCAGCCAAAAATTATTTTGCAGGCAAACCAAACTTAAATCTGCTGTCGTATGGCTGTTCTACCGGAGAAGAGGTGCTGACGCTGCGCCAATACTTTCCGAATGCACGCATTATAGGTGCTGAAATCAATAAACGAAGCCTTCATATATGCCGTTCACTGCCAGTGGATGACCAAATCGCCTTTATAAAATCTACTTCAGAAGAGCTGGCGAAACACGGTCCCTATGATGCGATATTCTGCATGGCTGTTTTACAAAGAAAGCCTCACGATATAACGGACAAAGGGATAACGGATTTGAGCGGTATTTATCCATTTGAGAAATTTGAGCGGCAGGTGAACGAACTAAACCAGCTTGTAATGCCCAGCGGGCTGCTTATCATCCATTTTACGCAGTATTCCTTTTTGGACACGGCAGCTGCTTCCTATTATAAAGTGATGGAAGGCTACTCCCAGCATAAATACCCTTCACATGTGTTTGACAAAAACAGCAAGCTTGCTCTTAATAAGCTCCCTTATCCTTCGATTTTCATAAAAACAAATACATAATCATCCGAATTCTATGGATGTAAGCAGCATATGCTCAATAGAAATAATGAAACGCCTAACAACAAGACAAAACCAGCCCTGCGCGCATAGACGCACAGGGCTGGTTTTGTTTCGCTACTACTTGTTGGTCACTCTTATTGCTCCGTCAGCTCCAGAAACAGCTTCACGTCGGACACGGCAAGCTGAACCGCTTCACGCCAGAAGTCCGGCTCTTCGAGGTTGACGCCAAGATGCTTCTTCGCCAGTTCCTCTACCGTCATGCTGCCCGTATCCCGCAGCAGCGCCACATATTTCTCCGCGAAGGAAGGGCCTTCCTGCTGCGCTCTTGCATAAATGCCTGTGCTGAACAGGTAGCCGAACGTGTATGGGAAGTTGTAGAACGGCACATCCGTCAAGTAGAAGTGCAGCTTCGACGCCCAGAAATGCGGGTGCGTGCTGCCGAGCGAGCCGGCGTATGCTTCACGCTGCGCCTCTTCCATCAGTTCGTTCAGCTCTTCCGCCGTTACCATGCCCTGCTTCCGTTTTGCATAAAACGCTTTTTCAAAAATAAAGCGGGCATGGATGTTCAGGAAAAACGCTACCGCATTCTGCAGCTTCGTTTCAAGCAAACCAAGCTTCTCTTCATCCGACTTCGCCGCTTTCATCGCCGAATCGGTTACGATGAGCTCCGCCAGCGTCGATGCAGTCTCCGCCACGTTCATCGCGTACTCCTGCGACAGCGCAGGCATATCGTTCATGACATGCTGGTGGTAGCCATGGCCCAGCTCATGGGCAAGCGTCGAGACGTTATCCATCGTTCCGGAATACGTCATAAAAATACGCGTCTGCCCGCTCAGCGGCAGCGATGTGCAGAAGCCTCCGGGGCGTTTGCCGGGACGGTCTTCCGCTTCAATCCAGCCTTCCTTCAGCGCCATATCCGCAAAATCCGCCATATCCGGGCTGAACGAGCGGAACTGCTCCACGATAAACTCGCAAGCTTCCTCGTACGGAATTGTACGAGCATCCGCGCCAAGCGGCGCCGTTACATCATGCCATTCCAGCTTCTCGACGCCAAGCAGCTTCGCTTTGCGCTCCAGATAGCGGACGACCTCCGGCTTGCCTTCCGTAATCGCGTCCCACATCGCGTTCAGCGTCGCTTCGCTCATCCGGTTGATGTGCAGCGGCTCCTTCAGGATTTCCTCCCAGCCGCGGTTCTCATATACGCCAAGGCGGAAGCCTGCGAGACGGTTCAGCGTATCCGAGCACAGGTCAGCCTGCTCGCCCCATACGCGTTCCCATTCCGCAAAAGCCGTCTCGCGGACCGCACGATCGCCGTCTGACAGGCGGTTGAACATTTGGCCGGCGGAGAGTGTTTTTTCCGTGCCGTCTGTGCCTTTGTCTGTGAATTTGGCACGGGAAACGATTGTATTGTACATTTCGCCCCAGCCGTGATAGCCGTTAACGGCTAGGTCGCCGATCAGCGCTTCCTGTTCCGGAGCGAGCTTTTCCTTCGCCAGCTCGCGACGCTCGCGCAGGTTGAAAGCGACTTGCGCAGCCGCTCCGCTGGACAGCCACGCTTCGAACGCGCTGTCATCCATGCTGCGCAGGATGCTGTCAAAGCGGGTAAGCACGCCGTCAAACTTGGCAGATGCTGTTTTGACACGATCGCTTAAGGCTGCGGCTTTGGCGTCTTTCATGTTTTGCGCAAGCAGGCACGATACAAACGAGTCCGACTCGCGAATGCGCAGCAGAATGGACTGCATCAGCTCGGCGATAGCCGTCAGCTGCTCCGGCTGGCCGCCTTCACCGGCTGCGACAAGCTGATCCAGTTTGACAACGTCTTGTTCGATGCCTTGCAGCTCAGCTGCAAATGCAGGCGACGAAGATCCGCCTTCATAAATAACGTCCAGATTCCAAGTTAATGGATATGTACTCATGACTACATCTTCCTTTCGAAAAATCGGATTGGGGTTAATCGTCAGCCTTCCTTTGTCCGCTGCTTTAACGCGGCAGACGGCTAATCAGCCTTCTAAATAAAGAGAACCGATCAGGGAATTTGCAGTTTGCGCGTTTCCTGTCGGCGGTGTATAACTTAAGTATACCAGATTGGAGGAAGATCGACATGTCCATGCCTTTGCAAATATCGCCCGAGACGGCCATTAAGCTTTCCAAAGAGCTTAACGTGCCGATTGAGCATCTCATGCATATGCCTAAACACATCCTGCTTCAAAAACTTGCCGAACTTGCGAAAAAAGATCAGCCGCCCGCGGACGGAGCGACAGAGTCATGATCCCTTTCGAGCGGACTTGGCCGTACGATATCATCATGAATGATATTTACGCCCCAAGCTGCCCTTTTTGCGGACAAGACAATGTGCTTCTCCCGATCCGCCCGGAAGAAATCGAAGACATTCATCACGGCAAAAAAAAGCTGCTCGTCTTTCCGTGCTGCCACAGCCGGATCACCGTAGTTGATATGGACAGCGACTACATCTTGGCCGCACAGCGGCTGCGGGCCAAAGTGTAAAATCAGCTTGTAACAATGAAGCGCACCTCCTGGCATAGACACTGGAAATATCCGATGCCGTTTCCAGGAGGTGCGCTTCGTTATGCCGAACAAGTCTTAGGCTTGCAATTCTCCGCATGGGTAAGCTTATCCGCGCCCCGGCATCAGCCGTTCGATAAAGCGCCTTCTTCATGCATCTCCTCGCGGATAAGCTGCCACTGCTCGCGGCAAGCCCGAATCATCGCTGAATCCACAATCCGCTCGTCATGAATGACGCGGGTAAACCACCTTACCGCTTCGTTCCGCTCGCCGACCCGGCGGTTCAATTCCCCGATCAAATACATCAGGCGTGCATCGCTTGACGTATGCTCCCCTTCTTCGTAGACCTGAACGTAAGCGTCCAGCGCAAAACGCAAAAACTTCCGTTCCTGCTCCTCTTGCCCCGTCTCGCGGTAAAGCCAGGCCAAATGATGCAGGATGCCCGCAATAAGCCGGTCGCTTTCCCCGACCGCTTGGCAGGTCATCAGCGCCAGCTTGTAGCTGTCAAGCGCTTGAGCGTTATTGCGCTCCCCGCCGTAATCGCGGCTTGTCCATCGTTTGCCGACCTCGTTGTAGTAAGCTTCTTTCTGCCTGTTCGACAGCTGCGCCATGCTATTCTCCGTTGAGGCGTAACCGCAGATTGGACAAACACGCACCACATAATAATCCGGATTAGCCCCTTCCCGGTAATGCCCGCAAAAATCCGTGTCGGTACGGAGCGCACGCTTAAAGCTTTGTCTTACTCGTGATGTTGAAAAGGTTGACCCACAGCAGGGACAATTTACTTGAATGCGATACAGCGGTTCGAGCTCCATATACGACTACTCCTCGTCTGGTGTATTGACGAAATGGTGCGCCGGCCCTGACAGCCTGTGCAGCACGATTTCCCGCAGCTCCTCGCTCATTCCGATGTCCTGCAGCGCCTGATCCATACAGCTCAGCCATGCTTCTGCCCGCTCCACCGTGATAGGAAAAGGCAAATGCCGGCCGCGCATCATCGGATGGCCGTACTGATCGGAATAAAGCGAAGGGCCGCCAAAAAACTGTGACAAAAACAAATATTGCTTCTCCATGACCGGTGTAATATCAGCCGGAAATAACGGTCCAAGCAGCGGGTGAGCTTGTACATGCGGATAAAAAGCTTCCACCATCCGGCGCACGGTCGCCCCGCCGCCAATGGCTTCATAAAGCGTTATATGATTATTCATCGGTCAAATCCTCTCCAGTATTTAAGGCTTAGGCAAATAGAATGAAAAATAAAGCCGGCATTTACTCAAATTATACGAAAAAAAGCCCGCCTCCGAAAGCGGAGCGGGCAATTGGAACGATATATCGGGTCAACAATCATAATCCTCTTCTCCAGGCGCAGCAATAGCTTCCCGAATGACAAAGACGAATGCACAGACAAGAACCCCTGTAATTATACCCATCACATTCATCACCCCGAGCTTTCCGATAAGGTAATTCCATTGTACCATACATTTCACAGCAATCCAGCTATTTTTGCAAGCGTTTTCTTCTTTTTTTGAGCAGCTGGTCCGGTGATGTTTGTCCTATCTCAAGCATATATAAGTAGAAACCATGATGATAGGGAGACGCCTGTTCCATGATCAAAAAAAACGCCAGCTTCCAAGCTTACGCCGCAATCGCTGCGGCAGGCATGTTTATCGTCGTCTTAATGTTCCTATTTCCGAATGATACGTTGGAATCCGCCTTGCGCGGGCTTGATATTTGGTGGAAGGTGCTGTTTCCCGCTTTGTTTCCTTTTTTTGTCATATCTGAATTTATGCTTGGATTTGGCGTTGTGCATTTTTTCGGCAAGCTGCTGGATCCGCTCATGCGCCCGCTGTTTCGTCTGCCCGGCATCGGCGGTTTTGTCGTTGCGATGGGATATGTATCGGGTTATCCGGTTGGCGCCAAGCTGACCGCGCAGCTATGGGAGCAAAAGCTCGTGAACCGTGCGGAAGGCGAACGGCTTGTCGCTTTTACGACTACCTCCGATCCGATCTTTCTGATCGGGGCTGTCTCGGTCGGCTTTTTTCATAATGCGGCACTGGCGCCGGTACTTGCTGCGGCGCATTACGGCGGCGCATTAATCATCGGTCTGTTCATGCGGTTTCATGACCGGAAAGCCCCGCTTACCCCGGATTCCTCGCTGGATGCGCGCCATCGCAGCCGCGGCTACCGGCCGTCCCGCCTGCGTGAAGCGTTCCGTGCGATGCATGCGGCCAGGCTTGCCGACGGCCGTTTCTTCGGCAAACTGCTGCAGGACGCCATTCAATCCGCGCTGCGGCTGATGATCGTTGTAGGCGGGCTTGTTGTTTTTTTCTCCGCGTTAATGGAGCTGCTCACCCATGCCGGCATTATCGCAGCGCTTGCCGACGGGCTGCGCAATCTGTTCCGAGCAATCGGGCTTCCGGGCGCCTTATCCGACGCGATGATTTACGGCGGCTTTGAAGTGACGCTTGGCGCACGGGCAGCCGGTACAGCCGGCACGGGACTGATGCATCAAGCCGCTATAGCGGCCTGGGTGCTGTCATGGGCCGGACTGTCCGTTCACGCCCAGGTGGCGAGCTTGCTCAGCCGTACCGATATACGATACAAACCGCTTTTCATAGCGCGTCTGCTGCACTCGTTTATCGCGATGGCGCTTGTCTATGCGCTATGGGGCTGGCTCGCTCCGTAACCATTGAATTTGGCTCCTTCTTTCGATATGATTAAGCTATCCACGAAAGACCGGAAGGAGCTTGTTCTTGAAATATACTGTTATTGACCGCGGAGATTCCCTCTCCAAGGAGCTTGCCGGGCGTTTCCATGCCCTTGCCGCCGAGCGGAAATTTATCCGCAGCGACAAAGAACCGGAAATCGTTATTTCTATCGGCGGAGACGGCACTCTGCTGCAAGCTTTCCACAAACATATCGACCGGCATGAGCAGGTTGCTTTTGTTGGTATCCATACAGGCCATCTTGGTTTTTTTGCAGACTGGAAAAAAGACGAGCTTGATACGCTTGTGCAAATTATGGCCGAAGAAAAGCCAAACATCGTCCGTTACCCGCTCGCGGAAATCGAAGTGGAAACATCCACCGGCATTACCAAATATATTGCCGTGAATGAAGCCACCATCAAAGGCGTAGACGGAACGGTCGTTTCCCAGATCAACATTAATGACGAGCTGTTCGAGATGTTTCGGGGCGACGGCATTGTCATTTCCACGCCTTCCGGCAGCACGGCGTACAATAAATCGGTAGGCGGGGCAATTGTCCACCCTTATATCGAAGCTTTGCAAATTGCCGAGATCGCGTCGATTAACAACCGGGTGTTCCGGACGCTGGGCTCATCGGTGCTGCTTCCTAAGCATCATCACTGTGAAATTTTTTCCAGAAAAGAACAACGTCTTGTATTAACCATCGATCACCTGAACATTCTGATCAAAGACTTGCGCTCCGTTCGCTGCCGGGTATCCAACCAAAAAATCAGCTTCGCCCGCTACCGTCCGTTTCCGTTCTGGAACCGTGTGCGCGAAGCGTTCCTTGATGTATAACACCCGCGGCCGCATCATTAGGTGCGGCGCGGCATACAAAACAGGCCGTTCCAGGTGACATATCACCTGAAACGGCCTGTTTTGTTGTTCATGCATCAGAGGCACTGAGCGCCCTATTCGGTTTTTACCGGATTGCGGTTATGTTCGCTTGCAGCTGCAACATCATTTTTGGCTGCCAGCCTGACCGGCTTTTTATGGCGATGGTTAGGCTTAAATTTGCGCTGCGAATGTTCACCGGCCTGTTCGCCATCCTGCACATGGCGCGGACTGCGGTCGCGGTCTCGTCCGCCTCCTTGCTGGCGTCCCTGGCGATTACGTTCAGCCTGCTGCTCCGTTTTGTCGCTGCGCTGGCGCTCCGGCTTGTCTTTCCGGTCCGTACGCTGCTGCCGGTCCGGCTTGTTCGGCCGCTCACCCGGCTTGTAGCCGCGGTCGGATTTGTCCGTCCGCTGCGATTTATCCGGATGGCGTTCTCCTCGGTCCGGACGGTCCCCTCTGGCAGGCTTTCCGGATTTGTCCGGACGTTCAGCCCGCTCCGGCTCCGGCTTCTCTTCAATTCCAGCCCGGTTATACCTTGTCGGAATAGGCCGTTCCGGCGTAACGGCATCCATAACCGGCCTGTCCGGAACCTTTGCCGGCTCCGCCGCTGCGGCGGCGGACTCGTCCTTGTACGCATCCAGCACTTCCGTGCTTGCCCGGCCGGCTTGCTCGTCGGAAACAAGCGTAAGCTCCTTCGGCGCTGCAGAAGCGGCAATTTCTTCCGTCTCCTCTTCAGGGAGCCGGCTTGCAGCCACTTTCTCCAGCACAAAATAAGCGCAGCCAAAATTGCAATATTCATTGATGTAGTCTGTCATAAATGAATACGCGCAGTCTTTGGTTGCTTTCGCATGCCCGTCTTTCAAAAAACCTTTCAGCCGCAGCTGATTGTAGCCCCAGTCGCCGACGATATAGTCGTACCGGTCCAGCACATCGCTGTAGCGGTCGCGGAACGCGTCGGGATTCCAGCCGTTTTTATGTTCATGAATGATCTCATATACTTTGCCACCAATATGAATCAACGATCGATTCCTCCACTTCTGGGAGCTGCCGTGTGCAGTTAAGCGCGGCTTTCATCCAGCTCGCGTTCGCTTGCGGCTGCAGCCGAATCCGTCTGCTCATGAGCATGATAGGAGCTGCGGACGAGAGGGCCGGATTCCACATGGCGGAAACCGCGGCGCAGTCCTTCTTCCTTGAGCTTGGCGAATTCATCCGGATGCACGTAACGTACAAGCGGAAGATGGTTCGCAGATGGCTGCAAATATTGTCCCAATGTTAGTATATTGCAATCAACAGCGCGCAAATCGTCCATTGCCTGCAAAATTTCGTCCCATTCCTCGCCTACGCCAAGCATAATGCTTGATTTGGTCGGAATTTTCGGAGCCAGTTCTTTTGCTTTCTTCAGCAGCTCCAGGGAACGGCTGTATTTGGCTTTGGCGCGAACGCGGTCAGACAAACGTTCTACTGTCTCTATATTATGGTTTAAAATATCCGGCTTGGCGTCCATGACCACCTTCAAGGCGTCCCAGTTGCCCATAAAATCCGGAATCAGCACTTCCACGCGGCAGAATGGCATCCGCTTGCGTATCGCATGGATCGTCGCGGCAAAAATCGAAGCTCCGCCGTCGGCGAGATCATCGCGCGCAACCGATGTAACCACGCAGTGGCGCAATCCCATCTGCTCGGCTGCTTCCGCTACACGTTCCGGCTCCTGCAAATCGAGTTCGGTCGGGAGCCCGGTTTTGACCGCACAAAACCGGCATGCACGCGTACAAATATCGCCAAGAATCATAAACGTTGCCGTACGGTTCGCCCAGCATTCGTATATGTTCGGGCAGCGCGCTTCTTCGCAAACGCTGTGGAGCGTCTTGGAGCGCATCATATCTTTTATTTCAGCATAATTGCCGCCTGTCGTTAGTTTAATTCGAAGCCAGTCCGGCTTTTGCACTTTTTCACGTTGTTTCATGAGGGCAAAACCTTCTTTCAGCTATATGTAACCCCTATCTTTGAGCCATTATATCACGTTTCCATAAAAAAAGGGGAATGATGCGAAATATGGAGACGCCGCTGGTGAAATTCCCATTTTCGGATAAAATCGAATCATTTGCAGAACCTACCTAAAAACGATGAGCAATCGAAAGGGTGACAACGATTGAAACGATTGTTAAGCATAGCTGTTGCTGCGTCACTTTTGGCCGCATGTCTCCCTGCTCCGGCCAGAGCAGCTTACGAGGAGCCGGCTCAAGCCAAACAAGCTGTCCGCAAAGGCGCGGCTTCGGCAGGCGACAGCATGCGGGAGCGGATGGCGTTATATGAAAAAATAAGCGTCATTACCGGCGTCCCTTGGCAGCGGCTGGCCGCGATTGATCAATATGAACGGTCCATCTCCAAAGCAAGGCCTGGCGACAGGCCGCCGCTGGGCGAATATGTAGGCGTATTCGTGGAGGAAGAGCAATGGGTCGGCGCTTTGAACCCGAACACGACCGACCAGTCGCCGCTGTCGATCCAATGGTTTAACGGCATTGGCAAAGACGGGGACGGCAACGGCCTGGTCGAACGGACAAGCGATGCCGACCTGTTGTATTCCATCGTCAGCAAAATTACGCAATACGGCGTATCGGATGATGATTTTGCCATCGGTTTATGGGAATATTACCACAATGGGCGGGCTGTGAAACGCATTACGCAATTTACTCAAATTTATTCGGCGTTCAATCAGCTGGACTTGTTCGAGCATGCGTTTCCCGTTCCGGTTGGCAGCGACTACTCCTACCGGAGCACATGGGGAACGGGGCGCAGCTGGGAGGCTACCGGATCCATGAGGGCACGGATATATTCGCCAACTACGGCGTACCGGTCCGCAGCACGAGCTACGGCATTATTGAAGTAAAAGGATGGAACCCGTATGGCGGATGGCGGCTCGGCATCCGTGACTTGAATAACTATTATCATTATTACGCCCATCTGCAAGGGTATGATAAATCAATCCGAATCGGCGATGTCGTAAAGCCGGGCCAAGTCGTCGGCTGGGTAGGCAGCTCCGGCTACGGCAAGCCGGGCACGCAGGGCAAATTCCCCCCGCATCTCCACTATGGCGTATACCGCGACCGCGGACTGGTGGAATGGTCGTTTGACCCTTATCCGTTGCTGCGGTCCTGGGAAGTAGCGGAGCGGAAACGGCAGCGCGCCAAAAAATAAACAACAAGGCAGCGGGAGCACCGCTGCCTTGTTTGCTGCCGCCCGTTGCCGCGCCTGACGCCTATTCGCCGGGCTTGCGAAGCAGCTTCTCTCGCTTGTCGCTACCGCGGGTCATGGTTCGACCGGCACGTGCAGCGCAGCAACGCACAGGTGCAGCGAACGCTGCGAAAATTTCACGCTTCGGTATTCGCCTGCCCGGCTTACATTAATGTCCGCCTTCAAGTCCCGGATCTCCAATAATATTGCCCCCGTAAATCCTTGAACCGAACTGCCCGCCTGCCCGGCCGGCGAAGATCCGCTTCCCGCTCCATTGCCGGCTGGCGGACTGCCCGTTCCGCCGGCGGAATTGGATGTTCCGCTTGTTTTGCCGCTGCCCGCAGCTCCTTGCCCGCTCCCTGATTTGGGTGTAATCGTAATGCTGTTCTCCGATTCGGAAGTCATCGGCAGCGAAATATTCGGCGCTTGCGGCGCATTATCGCCAACCGGATTTCCTTTATTGTCATAATAATACATCGGCACATCCCCAACAACGAGCAAATAAGACACCGGAATGTCCGTTTCAATCGTCTGCGGCTCTGTATCAAACGGGATAATGATCGAAATTTCCGTCTTGACCTTAATGTACACTTCAACAAGCGTATTGTTGATGCCGATGCTGCTTTCCCTGGTGTTCAGCTCCACCTGCGTGGCGCCAACCGGCTCGATTTTGACCGGGATGCGCGGGCCGTACGAGGCCAGCATTGCGCTTCCAAGCGCCAGGCCTACAGGTACGGATTCTTTGATTTCTCCGATATGGTACAGCGTGGAGGACACGGTAGAGATCGTCTCTGCCGTTATTTTCATATGCTCGCTGTAATTAAGCATAAAGCCGGACACTTTGCCGTCATTGCTTGTTTTCCAGTCGATAAGCTTATCCAGCGTGGCATGGGAGGCTACCTGTTCGGTAATCGCCTGATTGATCGCTTGTGTAGCTACTTGATTCATCCGCACCTTGGCTACGTTCATAATCGGCCCGCGCAAATGCCGGTCTACGTAAATAAACGATTGGACCGCAAGCAGCAGCACTAGTAACAAAGAGATCATCCATAAGATCCCTCTTCGTTTCTTCGGCGGCAAGGAACGTGTTCCCCAGCTGCCTCTGCGCCCTCCGCTGCCCCACGGTTTGGAGCGGTTTGCAGCCGGAGCGGCACGAAAGCCGGAAGAAAAAAGCGGCTTGCCCCCGCCCAGTTTCATGGCCGGTTTGCGCGGCCATAAATGAACTTGGACGGGACGGGCGCTTTTAAACCCGCTCCGGCTGCCGCGCGGCCCGAGCTTCATCCCGCTTTTCCGGGGCAGCAGCTTCCCGCTCCAGGAAGGAAGCGGATGGCTTCCGCCTGTCCGGGTTCCCCACTGCATCGTTTTTGTTTTTTGGAAAGGCCATTCAAATCCGCGCCAGTACCTTCTTTTTCCCCATCTCGCCATTATGAATAGTCCCCCTTCTCGTCCGGGCGTTAATACATGCTTATGCAATCGTCCATCGAAAAAGAAGGCGCGGCCTGCCAGCTTGGTCCGCCGATAAAACCATCCAAATGTGGTATAGTTAGAAGAGAACAACAATAGAATTGCTGCCGGAGAGGCTTAGCATAAAGGAGAGAATCTGCTTGGTTAGATTTGGCGTTATCGGAACAAACAAAATTACAGAGCAGCTGCTCGAAGCAGCGAAGCACAACAAACAGTTTAAGCTGACGGCCGTTTTCTCGCGTACGGAGGAACGGGCAAAAGCTTTTGCCGATACATATGGGGCGGAGCATACCTTTACCGATGTGAAGGAGATGGCGGAAAGCGATGTAATAGATGCCGTATATATCGCCAGCCCGACCTCGCTGCATAAGGAATATGCCGTTATTTGCATGAATGGCGGCAAACATGTGTTATGCGAAAAACCGATCGCATCCAACACGCGGGAGCTTCAAGATATGATCGACGCTGCACAGCGGAACAACGTCCTGCTGATGGAAGCGATGAAATCGACGCTGACGCCCGCTTTTGAAATCATCCGCGCTAATTTGGACAAGCTGGGCGTCATCCGCCGCTATACAGGCAGCTACTGCCAATATTCGTCGCGTTATGACGCGTACAAGCAAGGAACGGTGCTGAATGCGTTTAATCCGGCGTTTTCGAACGGGGCGCTGATGGATCTCGGCGTATATTGCATTTACCCGCTGATCGCTTGCTTCGGCGAGCCAAACACGGTAAAAGCGTCCGCTGTCATGCTGGAGTCGGGCGTGGACGGGGAAGGAAGCATTCTGCTCGGCTACAATCAGATGGAGGCAGTCATTGCCTATTCCAAAATAACATCGTCGAAGCTGCCGTCTGAAATTCAAGGCGAAAACGGCACCATGCTCATCGACAGCATCAGCGAGCCGGGACACATCCGGATCGAATACCGCGACGGGCGGACCGAAATATTGTCCGAACCGGACAGCCGGCCCGTTATGCTGCATGAGCTGAGCCATTTTGTCGAGCTGGTACAATCGGGGAAAACCGAATCGCCCGTGAACAGCTTCACGCATTCCATGGCGACGCTTGCGGTAATGGACGCCGCCCGCAAACAAATCGGGCTTGTCTACCCGGCAGACCGGGCGTAACCGAGCTAGACCGGGCGGATGACAGCCCGTTAACGCCCGGAGTGCCCGTGAAGCTTCCACGGGCACAGCACCGGATGCCGCGTTTGCTGCGGTGTAACAACAAAAAGAGGCCAACGCCGGTTGTGTACAAGCGTTGGCCTCTTTTTGTTGTCTGCAGCGCCATTTCGCGGCGCCGTGTCTTCCGCCCAGCGCGCAGCGCAGGCTGCCCAGCCTGGGCGCGGCAGGGGCGCTGAGCCTGGCAGGGGCGCAGCAGCCTGGAGCCGCAGCAAGCCTTGTGCAGGCGATACTGGCCGGCTTTACCGCTTTCGCGCCCCCGCAGCGCCTGTTCATGTCACCGCCAATAGCCGTCATGGACGCTGACGGCCTCCGCCTCCAGCTCCGGAAACGGGCCAAGCACCTCGATCGGCTTTTGTCCGCGGGCGAAAATTTCCCGGCATGGCAAATCAAAGGTCGGGTTTTGCGGATGGTCTCCGGTTAAGCGAAGCAGCGCATGCTCCGAAGCCGCATAGACAACCCGGCCGACATTGCCCCAATAAATAGCGCCCGAGCACATGGCGCAAGGTTCAAACGTCGTATACAGCGTACATTCCCACAGCTCCGCCGGCGTAAACAGGCGTGATGCCTTCTCCATCAAAGCGGTCTCGGCATGGCCGGTACACCGGTGCTCGGTCAATTCGACATTGCCTTGTTCCAGCACAATTAAGCCTTCGGCGTTTACAAGCACTGCACCAAACGGCGTATTGCCGCTTTCCCTCGCCAAACGCGATACTTCAATGCTTCTTCTTAAATAATAGAGATGATCCCGCTTCTCCATTCCCGTTCCTCCCATCGCCAGTCCCGTTCAGAGCGCATCCGCACTCCGCTTACCGTTACCATCTAACCGCCGATCCGGGCAAGCCGCAAGATAGGAGGAGGAAATTTTGTTACCGCCGACAAAGAGAATGCGCAGGATTGGCGGCTGTGCATAAACCTGACTTGAAACTTACCGTTCGCTGCTTTCGGCAACTATCCGGTTCGTCAGAGCGCCCAGCTTCTCAATCTCCACCGTCACCACATCGCCCGGCTGCAAATATACCTGCTGCTCTTTCGGATACCCCAGCACGACACCTTCCGGCGTACCGGTCAAAATAATATCTCCCGGCGACAATGTCATACATTGCGAAATGTAGCTGATGATTTGCTTGCAGTCAAAAATCATATCGCTAGTGTTGGACTGCTGGCGCACCTCGCCGTTCACCGTGCACGAAATGGCAAGTTTGTTCGGATCTCCTACTTCATCTTTCGTCACAACGTAAGGGCCAACGGGTGCAAATCCGTCACATGACTTGCCGGCCAGCCATTGCACGGACCGGCCTTGCAAATCACGCGCCGACAGGTCGTTGGAAGCGCAATAGCCGAAAACATAATCAAGCGCATCGTCTTCGCTTACATATTTGGCCGTACGGCCGATAATAATGGCAAGCTCCGCTTCATAGTCGACTTTGCGGCTGCTGCGCGGCAGCGCAACATCTTCCCCGTGAGCAGCCAGCGCATTGTTAAATTTGTTGAACAGGATCGGATATTTAGGGATCGGTGAATGGGTTTCTTCCGCATGCTTCAAGTAGTTGAGCCCGATGCATATAATTTTGCCCGGATCGGGAATAACCGGAGCCAGCGCTGCCTGCTCCTCGCCGATAACAAACTGCGGATTGCCGCCGTATTCCGCTTGAAGCCGGCGCAGCATGTCAACCGCCTGCTCTCCGCCTTCCGCTGCTTCACGCACCGACAAAGGTGCATGAACGCCTGCAGCCGCTGCAGCCGCTCCTACATCAAGCAGCCCATGCTCCATATGTATGCCAAGATGATATTCGCTTCCTTGTTTAAATGTAGCCAGCTTCATCCTTGATCTCTCCCTTTTTTGTCCAAATCGGTCCATTTCAGTATATACGAATTATGCGGCGGTCAACAATTCCGGCGCTTCCGGACACAGCAAGCGGCTGCAAGGGAGCGGGAACATCCCTTGCAGCCGCTGTGGACATGCCTCGGTTGACGGTAATCCCGGATCAGCGCTTAGAACAGCCCTGCCCGGTGCATCACCGTAATGAGCCGGTAGAAGTCCTCTGATCCGCCTTCCGGCGTATCGACGATTCCGGCTTGCGCCGCGGCATTCACCGCATCAGCTGCCCAAGCGGGAATTGCCGCCAGCTTATGTTTCGCCTCGATTGCTGCAAGCCGCTGCTCCAATTGCTCTGCTTTGGCCTGAAGCGCCTGCATCAGCTGTTTGTCCTCCGCTGCCATTGCCTTCTCCTCCTCCGGGTTTAACAAGCCGTGCCGCGCATTATAACGGTTCAAATAGTCGGTTGGGTTAACGACGCCCGCTTCGGTTGCGGTATACCCGAACAAAGGCGCAGACGCCTTGCGGACCTCATAATGAAGATGTGGCCCCGTGCTTTGCCCTGTGCTGCCCTGCCGCCCGATCAATTGCCCGCGTGCAACCGTCTGGCCGACAGTTACGGAAGTAGCGGACAGATGAGCATAACAATGTAAATAACCGTCTATATCCTTAATCGCTACGGTAATCCCGTAACCGCCCAAACCGCTGCCCGCTGCGCCTTCCTTTGCATGCAAAACCGTGCCGTCTGTAAACGCATACAGCGGGCTGTCGGCAGGGCTTGCTTCAAGATCGATGCCGCGGTGGAAACTTAAGCCGCCCGCAATCGGATGGATGCGCATGCCGAAAGGGCTTGTTACTTTAAAATGGCTGTCGTACGGCCATGTTGCCATTTCAACACCTCTTCCCGTTGAATCTAGTTCTATCTAGCCGTTCTATTGCTACTCTATTCAAAGAAAAGAAAAATGGATTGGATGGCTGACGGGCTGCCCTCTTTTAAAAAAACGCCAAACAAGCCGCTGCCTATACTGTGCGGAATCCAATATACGGTATAAAATAGAAACGATTCTATCAGATTGGGAGATGGCCATGAGGAAACTCGCTTCATCCGTTATTGCGCTGCTGCTCGGCATTCTGTTTTACCGGGTCGCAAACTTCCGCTTCTCCGAAGAAGAAGTGCGGCTGTATGAGCAGCTGTATGCACAAGCTTTACATAGCAAAGAGGGCATCCAGATGCCCGCATCGGTTTCAAAAGCCCGCTTCCTGCAGTACATCGCCTATACGAAGCCGGTTGTGCTGCACGGCACGAACCGCCCGGATATCGCAACGTTTGAGCCGCGCCGGCAAACGCTTTATAACGGTACCTATACGGAAGCGGTATTTGCCGCCAAAGACGGCATCTTTGTGTTATTTTACGCCGTATTGGACCGCAGCAAGGTTTTGTACAACATGCGGAACGCTTGTTTCCATACCGGAACCCGCCGCTATTATTATTTTTCGTTAACCTTGGAGACGGTACGGAACTATCCATGGACAAACGGAACGGTTTATGTGCTGCCGCAGGAGCCGTTTACATTCGCAGCCGCCGGTAAGCTGGCAGCTTTTGAGGAATGGGTGAGTTCGTCCCCCGTGGAGCCGCTCGCCAAAATAAACGTCGAGCCCGCCGATTTTGTATTCCGGAACCGGGTGGCAGCTCATCCGCATGCCGAGCATCCTGTTGTCAGTTGGCTGCTGTACAAGCGCAGAGTGAAACGAATGAAGCTGCCCGTCGGGGACGATCTGGTCTAACCGGATGGACCGGCCTTCGTGCAGGGCAACAGAACGGTTCGGCTTCCATGTACGGACGATGCCTCTTGGCAGTGCCAAAAGGCATCGTTCATTATCGCTGCAGCCGCTGCTGCTCGTGCAGCTTATCCATCACGATCCGGCCTGCTTCGGACATCCGCTCCCGGCCGCTGTAACCAAGCCAGCCCAGTTCCTCGATTTCCGCCGCAGCGGTTAACGTCCCTTCAAAGTCTGCTGAATAACAGGTCATCTTCACCATAACACCTTCCGGTTTCCCGTGAGCTTGCGCTTCAATTGTAATCTCCTGCTTGATCGTCTCCGGTATAATGCGCACCGTCAGTTCTTCCTCTACTTCGCGGGCAAGCGCTTCTTCATCCGTTTCCCCTTGTTCCCTTTTGCCGCCAGGAATATAAAACAGTTCCTTTCCTTTGGAACGAACCGCCAATATTTTGCCGTCCTTCACATAAATCCATGCGAGCTTATCAATGGCTGCATTCATTTGGCATCCCCTTGTTTGTATTGGAGTGGAATTAAATATAAATTGACGAATGGCCTATTCCTTAGGTATGTCCATAGGTTCTATCACATAACATGGAATTGGATATTTAGTTTCTAAGGAGTGATCATACATGTCTTGGCGTGACCACGTTTCCGACGATGCGAAATTCATGATAGACGCACTTGTTGAACGAAAAACGAAACTTGACCGTTTAAGAGCGATTGCAACGATAACGGTCATCCTATTTTCGGTTTCTTTTTTTCCGTTGGCAACTTCATTTTATAAACATACGAAAACAAGCAAGGAGGATATCCTCAACTTATTTGAAGGCTTATTCAGCCATTTTTTTAATTTTATTCTGATTCTCGCTTCGATTACAAGCTTGCTCTGCCTTCATTATTTATCACAAGAAATAAGCACGGCCAAAAAGAAATACGATACCCTCCGGTTTGAAGCCATCGACCGGTTTTACACCTCATGGCATAAAACGAACGGTTCGGCTTTGAGGGATGAAATCTCCTTGTATTTAAAAGAAAAAGGAATTAATTTCGTGCATAAAGCCTGATCCTCTCTCCCGTTAAGGGCAACCGTACGGCGGTATGCTTTCGATGGGGTGAAAGGATTCCCGTAAAAACAAAACGGCCGTTGTCCGGTGGAATACCGGACAACGGCCGCCGCATTAATAGGCAACTCTTCCTTATTGGCCATTTTGAGTTTTGTAATTTTTAATATACTCGTCCTCAACCGCCTGGCCGCCCTGAACCATATACTGTTGAACCAGTGATTTGTACAAGCTGTCCACCTCGGCCGGCTTGGCAACAATTAGTTTTGCGAGCATTTGGGCCGATAGATTTTTAAGCTCTGCATTGCTTTTGGCGTCAGCTGCATTCGGGATGGAATAGAAATAAGTTGCATAATAGTCCGTCATGCCCACCTTCAAAGCATTTTCCGCATCCTTTTCGTAACCTGGATATCCCGCAGAGATCGCTTCGCTATTTTTCTGCTGGTCGCCCAATTCAATCCCGTTGGATAAAATATCATAGTCAAGGTTGTTCGCAACCGTCATCATCTTATCGCCTTCATTCGTTGTTCCTGTCTGTTTAGGAATACCATTAACCATGTTGTAATCCACGCCTTCTTCACCATTTTGGAGGAAGAGGGTTACCTTCGGGTCTGCCATCCAGTTGAGGTATTGGATAGCAAGGTCAACATTTTTGCTTGATTTAGGTATAATGATGTACATCCCATTTGGGCTGTACCCGTTTTTAGGATGCTTCCCTGCATCATTTTGCCATGGATCAATCGGAATAAGCTCCGCGCCTGGAACGTTCTTCACAAGGTTGGCATATGTGCCTGGCGCCGTTCTGTACGGGCCGTCCCAGTTCGTCTGGAATGCTCCGACTTTCCCGTTGGAAATATCCGCATCCAGCATTTTTCCATCTTTATCCGTTGCAAAGTTCGGGCTGATCAAATCTGCATTATACATCTTGTTCATATATGCAACCGCCTTATCAAACCCCGGCAAACTCCAGTTCGTCAGCCAGATCGCCTGCGGCTGGAGGGTAGCAAACTGCTCTTCCGTAAGGTTAGACGGTTTAAAAGCTTCCGGTATATAGCTTAAGCCCGGGTTTAATGGCTGCAAGGAATAACCGTAAGGAATAACCCCGCTTACATTGCCTGGATTTTTCTCTTTGAATGCCACCATGGTGTTATAAAATTCATCCGGCGTCGTAGGAACGGGAAGCCCCAGCTTATCCAGCCAGTCTTTACGGATAAACGTATTGGAACCAGCGAGAACAGTCCGCTTGCCCGGCACAGCATATTGCTTGCCATTAAATTTGCCGTACTTTAACACATCATCGCCAAGATATTGGGTCAACACGGGACCATACTGCTTGAGAGCTGAATCAAGATCCGCCAAACCGCCTTGCTGTACATAATTGTAAACAACGCCTTGATTGTAGGTGAAAGAAATGTCAGGTGCCTGACCGGCTGCCATCAATACATTCAATTTGTCTACTTCCTCGGCTCTAGGCACAGATACATATTTTACAGTTACATTAAACTGCTTGCCGAAATTATCGTTGACATATTTCGTCCAGAAGTTATTGTTCAAATCCGGCTGTCCGGGCTTGCCTCTGTCGAATACTTCAACCGTTAATGTCCGATGTTCTTTTGGAGTGCCTGCTGTACCGTTTTGTGTACTGCTTGATGAATTACTCTGACAGGCGGCCAGTGCAGACGCAAATGTTAGCGCTACCAAAGAAACAAAGATAGACCTCTGTATCTTTACCTTCAAAGAAATCACTCCTTTTTAATAGGTGCCTATTTATTTATATAAATTCGCAAAGCAGATGAATGAAATCATCCCTTTTACGTATCTATATCAACCTTTAACGGCGCCGATCATAATGCCGGATACAAAATATTTCTGAAGCCACGGATACACGAGAAGAATGGGGACCGTACCGAACATGATACTAGCCGCTTTCAACGCCTCTGAAGGCAGATTGACATTGACATTCTCGCCAGACAGCTGCTGCGAAATATTGATGACGTTATACAATTTGAGCTGGATTGTATACAGGTTCTGGTCTGTAATGTAGAACAGGGCATCCTGAAAATAATTCCATCTGAATACGGCGTACAATAAGCTGACTGTGGCAAGCGCCGGCTTGGAGAGGGGCAGCACAATTTTGAGCAAAATTTGAAGTTCGTTGCACCCGTCCAAATGCGCGGCTTCTTCCAGGCTGTCAGGCAAGCTCTGAAAAAACGATTTCAATATGATCATATAATACACGCTCATCATACCCGGCAAAATCAGTGCAAATGGCGTGTTCAATAAATTCAGATTTTTAATATTCAAATAATCCGGAATTAATCCGCCGCTAAAATACATGGTAAACAGCATGATGAGCAATATCGCATTCCGGCCTTTAAGCCTTTTTTTCGTCAGCGGGTATGCCGCCAAAATGGTAACGATCAAAGCCAGGAGCACAAAGCCAGCCGTCAGAATCACTGTATAAAACAAGGAATACAGCATACTGGCATCCCCGAATACCACCTTATACGCTTCGATATTAAAGTCGATCGGATAGACGGTTACCGCCTGGGATATAATCGCCCTATTCGAGCTTAGTGATTGTGAAAGAATATAGAGAAAAGGGACCAGGCATACTATAACCGAAATTAAAACAATAAACGCTGCTATATAATCTGTAATTTTATTTTTTATCTCATATGACATTGCCGGTTCCTCCCTACCATATTCCATTTTCGCCTAATTTTCGGCTTATAAAATTGGAACCTACCAGGAATATCAAGCAAATAACAGACTGGAACAAGCCGACGGCTGCAGCAACGGAAAAGTTGGCCGATTGAATACCTACGCGATATACATAGGTACTGATAACGTCGCCAAAATCCATAACCAGGTTATTTTGAATATTAAACGGACGGTCGAAGTTAATCGCCATTATGTTCCCGATCTGCAGGATCAGCAAAATGACAATCGTTGGCCGTATGCCCGGCAGCGTAACATGCCATATTTTCGCGAATCTTCCTGCGCCATCCGCGTCCGCGGCCTCATACAGCTGCTTATCAATCCCCGTCATCGCTGCCAGATACAGAATCGTCCCCCAACCAGCATTTTGCCATACCCCGATTAAAGAATAAGTGGCAACCCATGCATATTTGTTCGTAAGGAACGGTAACGGCTCGCCACCCAAATGGCTGATGACGGAATTTAACATGCCTGTTGGAGAAAGCAGCTGGGCCACAATTCCGCCGATAATAACCCAGGAAAGGAAATGGGGCAAATACAGGATGGTTTGACTTATTTTTTTAAACTTATTCCATACCAGTTCATTGATCAAAACCGCTAATAGAATCGGGGCTGGAAAGCCCACAATCAAATCCAAACCGTTAAGCATTAACGTGTTGCGGACAACCTGAAAAAACTGCGGCGATGAAAAAATTTGCTTAAAGGTAGCAAAGTCATTCCATGGGCTCATGTTGGCGCCTTGAAAAATGTTATAGTCCTTAAAAGCAATTTGAATGCCATACATAGGCGCATATTTAAATGTCAATATGTAGATAATCGGGATAACCAGCATGAGATAAAGGATATAATCATGCTTGATATAGTAGAATAAACTTTTTTTCTTCTTCAGCAGCTTGCCGACGCTTTCCTTATTATCCAGAACAACACTGCCATCCATTGCTTTCATAAACTACAACCTCCATTTCTGCGGCTCTTCGCTAAGGACAAGTTGTTGTTGGTCAATGAAGTTTGCAACGATTGAAATATCGCCTGATTGTATGCGCTTTCATAATTGAAGTAATCCCTCGCTTTGCAGCGGAGCTCTCGGGTCGTATTCAGAATTAAGAATTTGGGTGCGGATTTTTTAAAAAAAAGATGGAAAAATTCGAAGTAACGGTGCTCTCGATGCAGCGTTATGGTTCGTAAGAGGATTCATGCAGCACGGTGTTTTCATGAAGGATCAAATTGGGAGTCGAATTGGAAGCTGTTCAAGCGGATTGGGGCGCGCCACTCGCCGCCGACCGTAATGTAGGTAACGAAATCATTACAGCTGTTATGCCAGGCCTCGGCATGCACATAGACATCACCCTCTCGTATTACGATTAGTTAATCCACTGAATAAACTAAATTGCCGTGACTACGGTCGATTTTAGGAAAGCGGGTCGTTTCAACATATATTGTAGTCTAGATTCCAACAAATGTAAACCCTTTCATAGACCTAATTATGCTGAAATCGGGGCGTTTTATGGTTACAAAAGACTAGCCTGCTATCCCGCATTTGCGGCTTAGGCAAAAAAAGAACGGATACCGGTTTCGTTCTCACCGGATATCCGTTTCGATTTTTGCAGCATCTCGTTCATCTATGCTGCCGCGTTGATGGCGCCTGCTGTTTAGCGATAATGCCGCTGCCGCAGCGCTTCATACAACAGGACGCTGGCTGCCATCGCAACATTAAGCGATTCGGCTTTGCCTTTCATCGGGATAATAACCGTCTCATTGACCATAGCAAGAACAGCCGGGGACAACCCGTCCGCTTCGCTGCCAAACAGCATCCACGAAGGCTGTCTCCAGTCGTAGGAGTAACAAGTATGCTGCGCCTGCAGGCTGGTGCCGACCAGCCTCATGCCGCGTTCCTGCGCTTCCGGTAGCAGCTTGGATAGATCCGCCTCGATGATCGGCAAATGAAATAAAGACCCCATCGTTGATCGTACCGTTTTCGGATTATATAAATCTACACAGCCTTTGCCCAGCACAACTGCATCTGCGCCAGCCGCATCCGCCGCTCTGATAATAGTTCCTGCGTTGCCCGGGTCCCGCACGCCGTCGAGCACCACAACCAGGCTGTCCTGCCGGAACAGCGCCGACGTGTCATTGTTTCGTTTGCCGACAACCGCAAATACCGGCGGAGCCGAGTCCGTCCCCGTACATTTGGCCATGACGGCCGTAGATGCCGCCGCCCATTCTTGCGCGCCGGCGCCGTCCATATACGGCTCCAGCTCCGAAGGAACTCCCCGCTCCATGTCGTACACGACGACATGGACAGCCGCGCCGGCGTCAAACGCTTCTTTAATCAGATGGATGCCTTCAATAATAAACCGTCCCGACCGGTCACGGTGTTTTTTGTCCAGCAAAGCCGCCCATTGCTTAACCCGCTCGTTATGGACGGATGTAATTGTTATATTCATTGTTATCCGTTAACCTTCCGCATATGCAATTTCTAATTGGGATAAGTCCTTATTTCTTCCGACGATGACAAGCACATTATTTTCTGCAATCAAATCATCGGCGTTAGGGGCAATATTCATGGACGAGCCTGTTTTGATCGCCATCACATTGCATTTGTATACAGCCCGCACATCAAGCTGCTTCAGGCTTTTTCCGATCATTTGCGCCGGTGCCTTCAATTCTATAATGCTGTATTCGTCGGACAGCTCAATGTAATCCATAATATTGGGGGATACTAAATTGTGGGCCACACGAGACCCCATATCCCGCTCCGGATGAATGACTTTGTCGGCGCCGATTTTGCCCAGCACCTTGCCGTGCAGCTCGTTTTGCGCTTTCGCAATAATAACAGGCACGCCCAAATCCTTCATAATCAGCGTAGTCAGAATGCTTGCTTGAATGTCTTGGCCGATGGCAACTACCACAACATCGAAGTTCCGGATGCCAAGCGAACGCATCGCATCCTCATCTGTAGAATCAGCTGTTACGGCATGGGTGACAAAATCCGCCACTTCCCGGACCCGGTCTTCGTCAGCATCAATCGCCAGCACTTCATAATCCATCTCTGCCAAAACTTTTGCGACACTGGAGCCAAAACGGCCAATCCCGATTACCGCAAATTGTTTTTTCGCCACGTTTGCTGCTCCTCTCCAACTTCACCGTTTTTTACGTATTCCCCATTATATCATACCCGCTTATCCGGCATGAAACACGATGGCAGCGGGCATAGTAAGTCACAGCGGCGCCGGTTGCCGCGGTTCAGTTTCGTTTGGCCTTAAACTTCAAAACTTGCCATCATGACACAGGAGGTCCGATGATGCAGCTCGATTTGCGGCAAGCCATTACGAAGATTGTCCAAGACAAATCCAGCGATGAGCTGAACGACATGATTACTCAATCGATCAACAGCGATGAGCACGCATTGCCCGGTCTAGGCGTATTGTTCGAAATGATCTGGCAGGAATCGTCCCATCCGGAAAAAGACAGTTTGGTGCAGGCATTGTATTCGCATCTTCATGCCGGCAGCTGACAGCTTCAAAAAAAAACCGAGGCTCCATCAGAGCCTCGGTTTTCCTTTATGCCTTTTTCCTCAATGTCAGCAAATGGATGCCGCCATCGGAGATCGTTTTCACTTCGGCCGGCTTAAATCCAAACCGTTTGTACAGCCGGACGGCCGGCTCATTCGCTTGGCCGGTGGATACTGCAAAGCTTGCGGAAGCCGCATACATATCCAATACAAAAGCAAGCAGCTTCGAACCGGGTGGACGACAAGCCGGCATATTTCCGTAACACCGTCATGTTGCAGAACCGCGATTACACCGGCTAAACGCCCTTGCTCCCAATATCCCCAGAACAGTTCCTCGCTTGCCTGAAGGTGCTCGATCGTTTCATGCAAGGCGGGAATGCCATAGAAGCCAATCCGCTCAGCTTCTGTACGATAAGCCGGGATTTGCACCTCCATAACTTTCTCCGCCGTGTCCAGCCGTTGAATGTCCAGCTGCGTCAGCATTCCGCGCTGCCCTTAGTCAAGGCCAAACGGAGCAAGGCCAAGCGGCAGCGAAGCCGGTCTTTCGCAGCTGCTTGTCATCTTGTAATGCTCGCCTTTTTCAGCGGCAACATGAATGCCAACCATTGCTTCCAGCACATGATAGCCAAGCTCGCCGCTTGCGCGGTGCTTGCGGCCGGTTTGAATCGCTTTGGCCATATCGGCTGCGCCCATGCCGCGTCCGTTCTCCGTATTCGGGAACGCCAGCGGAATGTCCGACCATTCCTGCGAGCCGGCTCTTCTTACTTTTACCGTGCCGCCGAAATTGTTAGGATCCGGAACCATCATCGAGCCTTGGCTGCCGTACACTTCAATCCAAGGAAGCTGGGAGCCGCCCTTGACGTCAAAGCTTGTTACAATCGTGCCGATTGGCCCGTTTGCAAATTCAAGCACGCCGGCCACGTGGGTTGGCACTTCCACTTCGATTTTTTGGCCGGCTTTTGGTTTGCTTGTAATGGTGCGCTCAGGGTAGGAGATGCGCGTCGAACCTGTCACGCGGGCAATCGGCCCAAGCATTGCAACAAGCGCCGTAATATAATAAGGTCCCATATCAAACATTGGGCCGCCGCCGTGCTGATAATAAAATTCCGGAGACGGATGCCACGACTCATGGCCGCCCGACATCATAAATGCCGTTGCCCCGATTGGCGTGCCAATCCAGCCGTCTTCAATAACTTTAATAGCCGTCTGCAAACCGCCGCCGAGGAACGTGTCCGGCGCGCTGCCGACAAGCAGCCCTTTTTTCGCAGCCAGTTCCATCACTTTACGGCCGTCTTCCAGCGTAACCGAAAACGGCTTCTCCACGTATACATGTTTGCCAGCTTCCAGTGCCTGCAAGCATACTGCAGCATGGGCTTGCGGGATGGTCAAGTTAATGACCATATCAATAGCCGGGTCCGCAAGCATCTCTTCAACCGAACAGCCGCGAATGCCGAATTCTTCCCCTTTCGCCTTAGCGCGCTCTACATCCAAATCCGCACAAGCCACTACTTCGGCCGCTTCAAAAGACGAACCATTTTTCAAATAAACGGTGCTAATATTCCCTGTCCCAATAATGCCGATTTTAATTTTTTCCATTTGGCTTAAACGCTCCCCTCGTCTGCCTTGCCCCATTAAATGTAGTAAATGATGCGATGGATTAAACTTTACAGCTGATTGTCCTGCATGCTGGTATAGGCAGGCTGTTTATTGGCTTTTCCTGCTTGCTCCGCTTTGGTTTTGCCTTCCGCGCACCAGAGGAAACCGCGGCGCATCAGCTCCGTAACGGATGGAATTTCGATGATGTCCGCATGATGGCCAAGCGAGTTGTAGTACACGCGGCCTTGTCCCCATCGTTTTGTCCATACAACCGGCATATCAACGGCTTTGTTCGTGGAATGCGGCCCGTCTACGACCGGGAACCGGGTTGTTGCCAACACTTCGATAGCCGGGTCGACATGCAAGTAATATTGCTCGGATTTCACTGTAAAATCTTCAATATCTTCCGTAAGCGTGCTGGAGCTGTGTTTAATATTCACGACATATTCCACGCCGTCGTTGCCCGGGTGCGCAACCCATTGGCCGCCCGTCATAAACTGCCAGTCCACATTCTCGCGGAACGAATCACACATGCCGCCGTGGCAGCCTGCAAGACCAACGCCGCTTTGAACCGCTTCGCTGATATTGTTGACATATTGGCCTTCAATGCGGCCCATCGTCCATACCGGAACGATCAGGTCAAGCTGCTTCAGCTTCTCCACATCGGCGAAAGAATCCAGCGTATCGGATACTTCCACCTCGAAACCTTCCTTCACCAACGTTTGGCGGAACAGCTCGCTTACCTCTTTCGGCTCATGCCCGTCCCAGCCGCCTTGTACGATTAACGCTTTTTTCATGTTGAAGTCTCCTTTATTTGATGTCGTCGATATAATTTTCAGCTTGCCGTTACAGCTCAGAGATCGAAACCCAGCGGCGCTCGGCAATTGACTGATCCACCGCTTCCAGCACTTCCTGGCATTTCACGCCGTCATGGAAGTTTGGAGAAGGCTGGCGGTCTTCCTCAAACGCTTTCATCAGCTCAAGCACTTCATGCGTGAACGTATGCTCATAGCCAATCGTATGGCCGGCCGGCCACCAGGCATCCATATACGCATGGGCTGCATCTGTCGCGAGTACACGGCGGAACCCTTGCACATCCTCTGCATCATCCGCAAAATAAACTTCCAGCTCGTTCATGCGCTCAAAATCAAATTTGATGCTGCCTTTGCTGCCGTTAATTTCAAAAGCGTTCGTACAGCGGTGTCCGCCGGCAAACCGGGTAGCTTCAAATGTACCGATTGCGCCGTTTGCGAATTTAGCAAGGAACAACGTCGCATCATCTACCGTAACCGGGCCGCGTTCGCCGGACGAACCGCCTTTCGCGCTGAGGCCTGTCATCGCGCTTGGCAGCGGGCGTTCCTTCACGAACGTTTCGCTCATGCCGATCACTTCGGCAAACTCGCCAACGAGGAAACGCGCAAGGTCAATCGAATGCGCCCCAAGGTCGCCGAGTGAACCGGAGCCGGCGATTTCTTTTTGCAGGCGCCATACAAGCGGGAATTCGGGATCCATAATCCAATCTTGCAGGAACACCGCACGGATATGATGGATTTTGCCGATGCGTCCATCCGCAATCAGCTTTTTGGCCAGCTGAACAGCCGGTGCAAAACGGTAATTGAAGCCAACCATATGTTTAACGCCTGCCTGTTCAGCGGCATCCAGCATTTCGCGGGCATCGGCCAGCGACAATGCAAGCGGCTTCTCGCAAAACAAATGCTTGCCCGCCTCAGCTGCGGCAATGGCGATATTTTTATGAGCATCGCTTGGCGCGTTAATATCAATCAGATCAATGTCGTCTCGGGCAATCAGCTGCTTCCAGTCCGTTTCGGCTGTTTCCCAGCCGAATTGGGCACGGGCCGCTTCCAGCGCTTCCGGATCGCGTCCGCAGATTGCTTTCATTACCGGCTTTACAGATGCCGGAAAAAACATCGGCAATGCCCGGTATGCGTTGCTGTGCGCTTTACCCATAAATTTGTAGCCTACCATGCCAACTCGAATATTGCTCATTTGTCCATTACCGCCTCTCTTATCCTTTATTTATTAAAATAGGGAAGACGCCCGCTTCACCAAACGTACCGGGAGCACTTCGCTTTGCGGCTGAACGATGGATTCATTCAGCAGCAACTCGGCGGCCCGTTGTCCCATTTCATAGAAGGGAACCGCTACGGTTGATAGCTGAGGGTGAACAATACGGGATCCGTCCGAATCGTCGTATCCGATGATCGCGATTTGTTTCCCTGTTTCAATCCCACATGCACGCAATCCATTCATGAGGCCGATACCCATCCGGTCATTAGCCGTAAACACAGCATCGACCTCACCTTGCTTGTATCGTTCCGCTATAGCTGCAGCGGCAGCGTAACCGCTTCTGCTGCTGTAATTGCCGGTAAACAGAAGCTCTGGCGACAGTTCCAATCCTGCTTCCGCAAGCGCTTTCTTGTATCCTTCAAACCGGTCCAGGCTGTTCGTATACAGCTCCGGCCCGTTAATGAAAGCAATTTGCTTGCAGCCGTTTTCGATCAGATGGCGGACTGCTTCATAGCTGCCTGTTTTATGGTCGGCGTCTACCGACAAATACCCTTCCTCGTCAAAACGCTGGTTGACCAGGCAAAACGGGTACTTCTCCCGGGCAAGCTCCGCAAGGGAGTTCCGTTCCTCCTCCGTAGACTGGGAGCCCAGCACAATGCAGGCGTCAATCTTGCGCATCCGGAACAGCTGGGCATAATCCAGCCCCTCATCCCGGAAAATAAGCAAAAGATCGTATCCAAGCCGCTTGGCTGCCTCGCCGATTCCGCTTAAAATCTCGGAAAAATAATAGGTCGAGAACAAATGCACCTTGGGTACAAAAGGCAAAATGACGCCAATGTTGCCGCTTTTGCGTCTGGCGAACTGCCTTGCAATCGCGCTTGGCACATAACCAAGCTGCTCGGCCGCGGCCAGCACCTTACGGCGTGTTTCCTCTTTCATCGGGCCTACGCCGTTTAATACGCGGGACACCGTCGCTTCCGAGACGCCCGCAAGCTCCGCTACTTCTTTTCTGCTGCTCATATCGGGTGTCTCCTTACTTCAAAATCATTTAATTGCACCTAATGTACACGCGTACATTATTGCATGTAAGCACTTTCTCTGTCAATGTACTTTTTTTGATGCAACTTGATATTGTGATTTTTTCCTGGCCTCGGTAGAATAACAGGATATACTAGAAAAGGAGCTTTTATGCATGAGTTATAACTTGGGGATTAAAAGCCAGCTGGACGCAAGAGAATTGCTGCTGCTGGAGCAAGAAGTGAAATCGCGCGGCAAAAATATGATACTCGCTTATGTGCTTTGGTATTTCCTGGGTATGATTGGCGGGCATCGCTTTTATTTGGGCAAGATCGGCACTGCTGTCGCACAGCTGATTTTGACGCTTACCGTTGCAGGAATTATTGTTACGGCTATATGGTGGATTGTGGACGCCTTTCTCGTTTTCCAAATCGTGCGCGACAAAAACAATGAAGTAGAAACGGAAGTGCTGGATGAAATAGTAGCCCATCGCAAGCCGTTTCCTCCGGGAACCTTTTAATCCCCGGGGCGAATACCAAATTTGCTTGAGCAAGCACTCGAAGCTATCAATCCCCGCCTCAGTAAAGCGGAAACAATAAAACCGGGCCTCCGTCATGACTGCCCCTGTCGCATGGACAGGAACCGTCTGTTCTCGGAGAACCCGGTTTTTGTATTCCATTACGGCTGCGTCTCTAGGAATTTGGCCGTCGGATTTTTTTCCATTGCAGTGCGCATCGCATATTCGTTCTCGAAGAGCGCCACATAATTGCCTTTTTTATCTTTGACAAGCGTAGAGTTAATACGGAATTTGGTCGGATCCAGGTTCTCGTCTACAATCCATCTTGCAGCTTGGAACGTCATCCGGTGAAGCTGGATTTCGACGCCGTATTCGGCGCGCATCCGGTGTTCGAATACTTCGAATTGCAGATGGCCCACGACGCCAAGGATCGTCTCGTCAAAGTTGCCGATGGAATGGAAAATTTGAATGGTGCCTTCTTCCGTCAGCTGATCGAGCCCTTTTTGATATTGCTTATGCTTCAGCGCGTTTTTAACGGTTACCTTTGCAAAAATTTCCGGCGGGAACGTTGGCAGTTCATCAAATACGACCTCGCCGCCTTGCGAAAGCGAATCGCCAATCCGGAAAATGCCCGGGTCGAACAATCCGATAATATCGCCCGGATAAGCCGTCTCTACAATATCGCGGTCCTGTGCCAGAAACTGCTGCGGCTGCGACAGCTTGATGTCTTTGCCGGCGCGAACGTGGCGGACGCTCATGCCCCGTTCGAAACGTCCCGAGCAAATGCGCAGGAAAGCGATGCGGTCGCGGTGGGCCGGGTTCATATTTGCTTGAATTTTGAACACGTAGCCCGTAAACTTCTCATTCGTTGGCTCTACCGGACCTTCCGTGCTGTTGCGCGGCCCTGGTTTCGGCGCAAGCTGCAGGAAGTTTTCCAGGAACGTCTGTACGCCGAAGTTATTGACCGCACTGCCAAAAAAGACAGGCGTCAGCTCGCCGGAACGAACTTTGTCAAAATCAAACGGGTCGCCGGCGACATCCAGCAGCTCCAGGTCTTGAACGAGCTGATCATGCAAATACTCGCCTGCCATGTCGCGGATAACCGTGTCATTATAATCGTCTACCGGACGCACTTGAATGGTAGAGTGGTCGTCGCCCTGGAACAACTCTACCTGGTTTTTCATCCGGTCATAGACGCCGCACAGATCGCGGCCCATGCCGATCGGCCAGTTCATCGGCACCGAACGGATGCCCAGCACCTGCTCCAGCTCTTCCATCAGCTCAAACGGGTTTTTCCCTTCACGGTCAAGCTTATTAATGAACGTAAAAATCGGAATGCCGCGTTTGCGGCAAACCTGGAACAGCTTGATCGTTTGGGCTTCGACGCCTTTCGCCACGTCAATCAGCATGACGGCGCTGTCCGCCGCTGTAAGCGTACGGTACGTATCTTCACTGAAGTCTTGGTGACCGGGCGTATCCAGAATGTTGACGCGGTGGCCATTGTAATCAAACTGCATAACACTGGACGTAACGGAGATGCCGCGCTGCTTTTCGATCTCCATCCAGTCCGATGTGGCATGGCGGCTTGCTTTTCTAGCTTTTACGCTGCCCGCCAGACGAATCGCTCCCCCAAACAAAAGCAGTTTTTCCGTCAATGTCGTTTTCCCTGCGTCAGGGTGGGAAATAATCGCAAACGTGCGCCGTTTGTCGACTTCCTTTTGAATCTCATTGTGTAATGTTTGGCTCATACTTGCCTTCCCTTCATTGCCCGCTCCAGCAGTTTCCCCATGCGGACATGCTTACTCTTATTTACAACAGCGTGCCGGCCCCACCTGTTGGCGGGCCGGCTCGTGGAATGCCGCGCTAAAGTCACGCGGCCGTATATCCTTACTTAGCGCTGCTTGTTACCCATATCACCTTATCTTCTTCTTGGCCATTGACCGGCCACCAGTGGAAGCCGTCACGCGCCAGCAATTCATCTGCCGCTTCCGGTCCCCACGAGCCTGCCGGATATAATTTCAAATCATCGGTATTTTCTTTCCAAGCCGCTGCAATGCGGTCTACGAACTCCCATGCCTGGGCAACCTCGTCCCAACGGGTAAAATACGTCGAATCGCCGCGTGCCGCGTCATGGATAAGGCGTTCGTACGCTTCCGGCGTATTCAGCCCGATTTGGCAGCTTTGGCAAAATTCCATCGCCACCGGCTGGACCGAATTGTCCGCTCCCGGCGTTTTGGCATTTATTTTAATATAAATGCCTTCCATCGGGTTGACCCGGATGACAAGCAGGTTTGGCGCAAGATCGTGGCGCTGCGCGAACAGCACGTTTTGCGGCATCGACTTGAATTCGATGACGACCTCCGTTGTTTTGACAGGGAGGCGTTTGCCCGTCCGGATATAAAAAGGCACGCCCGCCCAGCGGAAATTATCGACAGCGACTTTAGCCGCTAAATAAGTTTCGGTCGCGGATTCCGGATTAACGGAATCCTCTGCGCGATAAGCCGGCAGCTCTTCATTCTGCTGCTTGCCGGCCGCATATTGGCCGCGGATAACGTTCTTTTTTACTTCTTCGCTTGTCGCATAAGGGCGGAGCGAACGAAGCACCTTCACTTTCTCGTCGCGGATATGCTCGCCGATCAAGCTGCTTGGCGGCTCCATCGCGATCATCGTCAGCATTTGCAGCATATGGTTCTGCGTCATGTCGCGCAAAGCGCCCGACTTGTCATAATAACCGCCGCGCTCCTCTACACCAACCGTTTCCGACAGTGTAATTTGCACGTTAGCGATATAGTTGTTATTCCAAAGCGGTTCAAAAAAAGCATTGGCGAAACGAATCACCTGAATATTTTGAACCATTTCTTTGCCCAAGTAATGGTCAATCCGGTAAATCTCTTCTTCCTTAAACACTTGGCTAAGCTGGTTGTTCAGCTCTTGTGCGGAAGGCAGATCGTAGCCAAACGGCTTCTCGATAATGACGCGCCTCCAGCCCGTTGATTCCAGGAGGCCGCCGTCGCGCAAATTAAACGACACCGGGCCAAACAAGGATGGCGCAAGCGCCAAATAGAACAAGCGGTTGCCCGGAATATTGAACCTTGCGTCAAGCTCGCTCGTCAGCCGGTTTAAATCCCGGAAGGCTTCCACGTTATTAATATCAAGCGGCATATATTCAAAGTGCTCGGCAAATCGGTTCCATAACTCTACATCGTCAACTTTATAGCGGCAAAATTCAGTAATCGACTCGTATACATCTTCGCGAAATTGCTCTTTTGTACGAGATCTTCTTGCAAGCCCGATAACGGCAAAATTGTCCGAAAGCTTGCCTTCCTTATATAAACTGAATAGGGCGGGAAACAGTTTGCGTTTCGCCAAATCGCCCGTCGCTCCAAACAAATAGTAGACAGCCCCTTGCGCAGGTAACATTTCCGAATTATTGATGGTATGGTTCATCCTCATTCGTCCCCTATTTATTAATGGTTTTTTGTTGAACGATATCTTATGTAGTGTAGCATAATCACCCTTATTTCGCCATTGTTCCCATCATAAAAAAACGTAATGGATAGCGAAACAAAATGTGATTATAAAGGGCCGGTCAAGCTGTAGTCACCCGTAATCAACGGACTGCCCGCGGTTAAAAACCAGTCTTTGCTGTCGGTCTGCTGATGAATGGCAAGCTGCAGATTGGCGTCCTTTCCTTTGCCCACTTTTACAGAAGAATGCAGTTTGGGCGACCAGTAGGATACACTGGACGTCCCGTCGTCCTCATAACGTTCGACCGGCTTTGCTCCAGCCGCTTTTGCCAGTTTTTCCGCACTTTCCCGGCCTGCGGCAACCCCTTTCGCCGAAAGGGAAGCTTTATAAGATGCTCCCTCTTCCTTCAGCCAAGCCTTTATTTTTTGCTCGATTGCAAGGATGCTGCTGACAGCGGCTTTTCCTTCGTCGGGCTGAAACAACAGCAGGAACCGGCTTCCAGCCGGCTGCTGCTCTTGCTTAGGAAGCTCATGCATCGTAAGCGTACCGCCAAACTCGTCAATGCTGATGGTAATGTAATCACCTTCATCGGCAATTAGCTTTCCCTGATTTTGTTCATTATTAGCCGTAAATTGTTTTACTGTTTCTTCCAGAGTAAGCTGCCCCGCCGGGTTGCCTATATCCCAGCGAATGGTCCACTCCGCAGCTGCTGACCCGCCTTTATAACTGCTGTCCGCCCATCGCCACAGCTGGTTCGTATCATTAGCCAAATCATCCTGGTGAAAAGACGCACTCCGGCCGCTCTCGGCGTCACTTTGCGAAACCGCCCATATTCCGCCTAAAAGTAGTGCAAAAAAAGCGATCACAATCGCCAACCGCCCGCTTTTTCCTGCGGCTTGTACTTGCTCTTTCATAAGTATTCGCTCCTTTACGTTTCTTTCCTATTCCCTCTAGGTGTATAACCATACGCAGCAGCCTGTAGGTGAATACACTATCGGAGGTTAAAGAGACAGGGAGGTGTGTGATCCATATGCTTGAGCAACTATTTCCATTAGATGAGCACTATATACAACGATTTATCGGCTTGCCGGTTCATGTGACCATGATGGACGGTTCGCGTTATCGGGGAATTTTAACATCATGCTGGGACGGAATCGTCGGCTTAAACGGGGGTACTGCACAAAATTCGGGGCGTGACGCTTATCTCCTTCATGTTCAGCCTAAAAAATTGAAAAAAAAGAAAACCGCCGTACAGCATAAAAAACGCGGCAAAAATAAGCCGCTTGTGGCAACGCAGGCTTTCCCGTTTGATCCTGCCGATTATGAACCTTTGTATTCCGATTCCGGCAGAAGAGAACGTACAGGCGCAAACAGCGGCAGAACCGGTTCCATTCTGGACCGGACGGGCGCCAATAATGACAGAACCGGTGCAGCCAGCGGCAGGTCCAGATTTTCCGGCGGGGCTTACAACCGGACATCCAATGATTACAGCAGTCACCGAAGCTTCAGCCGCGGATTGAGCAGAGGCACTAGCGGGAACTTTAACGGCAGCTTCACCCGGAACCGCGGATCGTTTACAAGAGGGGCTGACTTTAACAGAAGGCGGCCGTTTTTCCCTGAGCCTGTTGCGCTCGAAATGGAAGATATCGGGTTCCTGCTCGTTATCATCTGACGTTCCGGGCAGAGAAAAAGCTCCTTCTTTTTTTGCGTGTTTGCAAAATAGCAGGAGCTTATTTTTATTCCGCCAATCCATGTTTATGAGCATAGATCGCTGCTTGGGTACGGTCCTCGACCCGCAGCTTATTGAAAATATTGGTCACATGGAACTTGACCGTCTTGACGCCAATGTACAAGCCGTCCGCAATTTCCTGATTCGACATCCCTTGTGCAAGCAGCTTAAGAACATCCATTTCGCGTTCTGTCAGCTCATCATGCAATGAAGCTTGTTCAGCCGCTTTCGGCTGTCTCAGCCGGCTCATCATTTTAGCTGCAACCTGCGACTCCAGCACCGACTGCCCGCGAGCCGCCGCGCGGATCGCTTGCGCAATTTCAGCCGCTCGGGATGTTTTTAACAGGTAGCTGAACGCCCCGGCCTCAATGACCGGATACATCTTGCTGTCATCCAAAAAGCTCGTTAACACAATTACCTTGCAGTCCGGCAGCAGCTCCAGCAGCTTGGCCGTTGTTTCGACGCCATCCATTCCTTCCATGACGAGATCCATCAGCACCACATCGGGCTTATAAGCTTGTGCAAGCCGGATGCCTTCATAACCGTTGCTCGCCTCGCCTACAACTTCAATGCCATCTTCCGTATCCAATACAGCCGCTAGCCCGATACGAACCATCTCATGGTCGTCAACTAACAGCACTTTAATAAGCTGATCGGAATATCCGTTTTCCTTCCGGTCACTCACGTACTAACCTCCCCCTGTCCCTATGAATGATCGCTGCCTTCCAGCGGCAAACGAATATCAATCGTTGTTCCTTCACCCGGATTGGTGGACAGCTTCATGCTGCCTCCAAGTTCGATTACGCGCTCTTCCATCGTTAATAAGCCATATGAAGTTTGTTTTTTGTCTTCTACATCAAAACCAACGCCATTATCCCGAAGAATCATATGAAGGTCATGTCCGGCACGCTTCAAATCAATATCCATCCGGTCCGCTTTAGCATGGCGAAGCGTATTTGACAAGGCCTCCTGGACAATGCGGAACAAATGATCCTCCGCTTCCGGATGCAGAACAATCGTATCATCCACCTGCAAGGCGATATCCATATTGATTTTTTGCTTCAGTTCTTCCACTAATGCAGTAAGCGCCTGCGATAAGTTTTTGCCGTCCAAATGAACAGGCCGCAAATGGAGCAAAAGCGCCCGCATTTCAGATTGCGCCACCGCTGCCATCTCCTCAATCAAATGCACCTGGCGGCGTGCGCGCTCCCAGTCCTTCTCAATTGTTCTGCTAACTGCCGTTGCGGTCATGGAAATGGCAAATAGCTGCTGGCTTACCGCATCGTGAAGCTCCCGGGCAAGCCTTTGCCGCTCTTCAATAACAGCGGAGAACTTCACCTTCTCCTTCCAAATCTCATCCACCGGCTCTTCTTCAAAAGCCGTCTCTTCCGCCGGCTCAGCCGTTTCATCAAGCGTTACACGATATATCCGCTTGCGCTGCTGCTCCGTAAGCCGCTTCAGCGACTCCCGCAGCTTGGAATTTTGCAGCCGGCTGAATACTGCTGTTAATGCAAGCCCCGCTCCGATCACCGTTAGAACAACAATACCGGCTTTCCCTTGCAGCGTGCCAAGGCTTATGTACCCAATCGCCTGCAGAACGATGATCACTAACCCTACAATGATCAGCAGCCATATTACCGTTTCGGTTATATTAGGGCGCCGCGCTTCCTTATTCTGCCCGTTTGGCTGGCTGTTGTTCGCCACCTCGCCCAACTCCCTTTTAATTCCATATTAACATGGAATATGGAATATCTGCACCTAGTAATTAGGCCGCAAAAGAGCAGACCGGGTTCTCCGGTCCGCTCCATTGCTGCTATTATTCTAGGCTATTACTCAGCCGTTACATTGCTGTTCAGCTTGTTTTTGAGCGCTTGCAGCTGCTCATCCACTTGCAATTGCTTTTGAACATCCGCTTGGCTGTAACCGCCGCTTACAGGTGCACCTTTGTACTGGTAAGGGGTGCGAAGAACATCGGCTTCCGCTTCAAGCTGAATAATTTTTTCTTCCATACGGCTGAAGCCCCGTGCAGCCGAGCTGCTATCAATCGTATGGTTTGAAGTGAGCGACGACATTTGTTTTTGCGCTTTAGCAATTTGAGCCCGTGAAGCCAGCTCATTACGCTTATTGCGCAGCTGATAAAACTCATCCTTCATCGCATGCAGCTGCTGCATCAAATCTTCCGCTTGCGCTTGCGCGCTTGCATGGAACTCCGTATACTCCGCCAATTTTTGGTCGAAATAAAGTTTCTCCTCCAGCAATTTGCGGGCCAGCTCTTCCTGCCCGGAGCGAAGCGCTGTTTCCGCCTTGGATTCACGGTCGGCTGCACTGCGGACTGCTTCCTCCAGACGTTGTTTCAGACGGCGTTCATTTGCCATTTGCTTCGCAACCGTTACCTCAGCCTGGTGGATTTCCAATTCCATATCACGCAAATATTGATTCAGCATCATTACCGGATCTTCGATTTTATCCAACAATTCATTAACGCTTGCCTTTGTCATATCTTTCATTCTTTTGAAAATACCCATTTTTAAAACTCTCCCTTCTCGTATTTAGCCAATTTTGCTTTTAACTCTTCAATTTCTCTGCGGAGCGCCTTCTTCTCCAAATCGTCCATCATGTTGTCGAACTGATCGGAGCTGAATTGGCCCGCATCCTGCGGAGGGTTTTTATACGCGCCGCCGTAGCTGCGATGAGAACCGCTGCCGGAACCGCCGCCAAAGCTGCCGTTTCCGCCAAAGCCGCCGCCAAAGTTTTGCGGTCCGCCTTTACGAAAACCGCCATGTTGATGGCCGTAGCCGTCATAATAGTCATCGTAACCGCCTGGCCCAAAACCTGAATAAGGATCTTTTGGAATCACGATTCCGGCCAAGATATATACCAAAATGAGAGCCCCGCTGCTAATCAAAGCCAGGACGATCATCAGAAGCCGCACCAGCGTAACATCTACATTCAACATATCCGATAAGCCGCCGCATATCCCGAAAAACATCTTTTTTCGGCGAGAACGATACAGTTTCCTCAAGATTTCCAACCTTCCTTCTCAAGCCTGCGCTTAAGCTGCTCCATTTCCCGCTCAATTGCCGATTGCACGGTATTGCCGAGCTCGGATATAAACTCCTGGCCCATTCGCCGTACATCACGCAAGCTTCTTGCTTCATGCTCCATATCGGTAATACGGTCATCAATTTTTCTAAACATGGAGTTTGGCGCAGAGCCAAATTCGCCTTGATTGCCGTAGCGGGAGTTCAGACGCTGCTGAAGTCTGAGAGATTCCATGCGCGCTGCGTAAAATTCCCTTTTGTCATACACCATCTGGTATTCGCTGCGCATCTCGCGAAGCTGTTCCTCCAGCTCCAGCGTATCCTGCCTGCTTTGATCGTACAGCTCGCGGTATTGATTTGCGCGTTCCTCGCTGCTTACTTTCTCTTGCAGCGCGATTCGAGCCATTTGCTCTTCACCGGCTTTTAGGGCTGTTACCGCTTGCTGCTCTCTTTTTTCCCGCTGCTGCTCCGCCTGCAGCCATTGCGCTTTCAGATACTGGCTATGTGTTGTGTATTGCTGGTACAGGCGTTCTGCTTGAATAATTTCTTCCCTGGTCGACCATAAAAACTGATCAATCAGTTTTACCGGATCCTCTGCTTTTTCCAAACGTTCATTTAATGTGGCGACTGTTATATCGCGTACACGCCGCATAATACTCATATACTGGCATCCTCCTATCCTATATAGTGGTCAGATTAGCGCCCGCGCTTACCTCTAAACATCGATAAGCCCCAAACAATCAGCCCGATGGCAACAAGCAGTGTAATAAGGCCCGACAGCTTTCCTAACAGAATAAAAGCGCCGATGACGACTAACACAACTGCAAGGCCTCTTCTGTTATAGCGCCATGCGACAACCCCAAATGCGATAAATATAAATGGTACGAGGAACCCGATGATGCCGCGGATTATCCCACCAAGATGTATTCCTACAAAGTCCAAAAGGATAATGGCACCGATGATTACGAGTACTGTGCTAAGTAACTTTTTACTATTCATTCTCAATGTTCACCGCCTTTCGTATTTAGAGATACTTATGTGCACCAGATTTCGGTTATTGCTAACCTTTTGCTTATGTTCTTATTTTAGTGCGAATACCGTTTTTTCAAAACGGACCTACGGCGGTTTCTGAACTAGACCTAAGTCGGGGCACCTCCGGACTTCAAGATGGAGCGGCAAAAGCATGCTTCGGTACCCTCGCTGCATCAGCCGGCTCTTCGAGAGGCTTGTGTTCCCTGGCCTGTAAAAAACAAATAAGACTTTTACCTAATTTGCATTAAGTAAAAGTCTTATTTAAGCCATATGCCGATGGGGCGTCCTGAACCCCAAACCTTCCTTCACGATTGTGAGGTACGCACATCCGCTATCTGCTATCCGTTATCCGGGAGTATGCAGGATCTCAATGAAAACTGTCAATGAAAGCTGTCAATAAAAATGGTCATCGCTTAATCTTGTTGCGTTACTTCTGTCCAGGAAACATTCCCGTTGAGATAGCAATTCGATTCCACGCATTGATAGTATTGATCGCCATAATGATCGCCATATATTCCGCTTCATCCACATGAGCCCGAACCCGTTCGTAAAGTTCTTGCGGGACGCCTTGCTCGGAAATCCGGGTCACTGCTTCCGTAAGCTCGAGTACCGCTCGTTCTTTGTCGGAATAGAAAGGCGCTTCGCGCCAGGCATTCAACAAATAAATCCGCTGTTCCGTCTCGCCCATTTCACGCGCTGCTTGCGTGTGCATATTGATGCAAAACGCACATCCGTTAATTTGTGAGGCTCTGATCTTAATGAGTTCATTGAGCTTTGCGTCCAATCCGCTCGTCTGGATAAAACCTTCCAGCTTCAGCATCGTTTGCAGAGCGCCAGGACTTGCCTCAACATAATTGAATCTTGTTTCCATCGTAATCTCCTCCGTAAATAGATAATTTGCCTTGCGAATATAATTGTAGACAATGTTTATCGACGATTTGTGTTGTCTACAATATAAACCTTTCATTCGAGGTTGTCAACCGACAATCCAGCGCAATTTTGCTTGATAAATCCTCCAATCCCCTCGTTTGACAAGGATTATAAATCCACCTAAGATGTTTAATATCAGCCTCTACGGCTAGAAAGCAGGTGTTTGCATGCAGTATAGTATCGGTGTTGAATATGCACTGCATTGCTTAGTATATTTGATCGATATTCCGCCCGATGCTGCCATCGGTATCAAAGAGCTTTCCACCTTTCAAGGCATTTCGGAAACCTATCTGTCGAAGGTTTTTGGCAAATTGACAAAAGCCGGTATCGTCAGTTCTGTCCCAGGAGTTAAAGGCGGTTATAAACTGGCCAAGCCTCCTGCGGATATTTCCTTCTGGGATGTCGTGGAAGCCGTTGAAGGTGTGGCTCCTATCTTCCAATGTAAAAATATTAAAAATAACAGCTGTCTCTGCCAGGACGAACAGTTCGCGGCAACCACCCGAGCTACACCATGCGTCATCAACCTGGCAATGCTTGAGGCGGAGGAAAGCATGCGTAATACGTTGCGCAGCAAGTCCTTGAATTGGTTGAACGAAGAGCTCAATCGCGTATTACCACCCAAAGCGCGCCAAGAAACACGCGAATTTTTCGCCGGCGGCAATTAAAGACGGTTTTAGACCATAATCTCTGAACTCCTCAGCCAACTGCAGCCTAAGCCTATGTATCTGGTGGGATCGCTTTATGATCCAAAAGCAACTTAAACAGCCTTAGCTCGATATTTCATGAGAGCTAAGGCTGTTTAAGTTGCTCTTCTTCAGTTACATTCTTAAGCTATTTCGTAAATATTGCTGCTATCAACTATAAAGAAAATAACCGTCTTGTGGAAACGGTTAATTGTGCTTGTTATTTGTAGTTAGCTTATATACCCCTGCTTCGCCAAGGAAATCTTCTCTTGTCAAACCCTTTTCTCCCAGCAAAATACGATAATTCGTTATCGTACCGTCATGTGAGATAATAAACACTTTTTTATATTTATCGCCTATCCAATCCAATAACTTTTTAGCGTACTCTTCAAACAGACTCTGCTCAATCCTGTTAATTCCTTCACTCCAACAATCCAACTCCAGTTCGAGCGTTTCTAAGTTCTTATAAAAATTTGCAAGCTCAGTCTTTGAATAGATATTGTCACATAGCAAACCGGGGAGTTCGGGATTTTGAGGGAACATTCTCGGACCGACAAGCGGCGTAACGATAAAGTTCAAATCATCCTTCAACATGATTGCGGTCTCAATTGTCCGCTTCGTTGGACTAACCAGCACCAAGTCGTCTGAAGACAGTTGGTCTCGCAAACGAGTAACCTGAATTTTCCCGTATTCCGTCAGTCCAGGGTGTATGGTATTTAAGCGATTTGGATAATCGTTGAGAAGTTCTCCATGACCGTGCCGAATAAAAATGATTTCCATCGCAATAACTCCTTAAAATCAAGATAAAAACAAAATTCCACAGAAATATTACATTATCCTCCATTTATCTTATCAACATGCAGTTGGCTATATACTTCCTAGCTAAGCCGCGGAAGCTGCCCATCCGCTTTAGAATTTTGAACCCTGTACAAAAGAACGGAATAAAGAGGAGCAAAGGTTTGCACCTGCATAAAGCCGGCCTATCCAACAGCAGGCTGACGGCAATCGAGGAAGAAACGAATTCAGAGGAGATGGATAAAAATAAAAAACAGATTGGCAAAGTTACTTTCAAGTAACTTTGCCAATCTGTTTTTTTGATGCCGGTGAGAGGACTCGAACCTCCACGGTTTCCCTCACGATTTTGAGTCGCGCGCGTCTGCCATTCCGCCACACCGGCTTATGAAACATGGCGTGCCCTAAGAGATTCGAACTCCTGACCTTTTGATTCGTAGTCAAACGCTCTATCCAGCTGAGCTAAGGGCACATATAAAGATTGTAATGGAGGCGCCACCCAGATTCGAACTGGGGGTAAAGCTTTTGCAGAGCTTTGCCTTACCGCTTGGCTATGGCGCCAGATTAAGATGGAGCGGACGACGAGATTCGAACTCGCGACCCTCGCCTTGGCAAGGCGATGCTCTACCACTGAGCCACGTCCGCAAATGGCTGGGGATCAAGGATTCGAACCTTGGAGTGACGGAGTCAAAGTCCGTTGCCTTACCGCTTGGCTAATCCCCAACGTCGTTGAATGGTTTTAGAGTATTAATGGGGCGATCGATGGGACTTGAACCCACGAATGCCGGAGCCACAATCCGGTGCGTTAACCCCTTCGCCACGACCGCCATGTTACTCAAAGCTATTCAATATTTTCTGGCAGGGGCAGCAGGAATTGAACCCACACCAACGGTTTTGGAGACCGTTGTTCTACCTTTAAACTATGCCCCTATATAACTGGTGGAGGATGATGGATTCGAACCACCGAACTCAGAGAGAGCAGATTTACAGTCTGCCGTGTTTAGCCACTTCACTAATCCTCCACGTGGTGCCGTCGAGAGGACTTGAACCCCCAACCTACTGATTACAAGTCAGTTGCTCTACCAATTGAGCTACAACGGCATATTTATTTATAAAAGTGGCTCGGGACGGAATCGAACCGCCGACACGAGGATTTTCAGTCCTCTGCTCTACCGACTGAGCTACCGAGCCTTATGTGTTATAATGGCGGAGCTGACGGGATTCGAACCCGCGGTCTCCTGCGTGACAGGCAGGCATGTTAGGCCTCTACACCACAGCTCCACATCATATTCTCGGATCATTCCGAAGGTAAAGTTTGGTTGCGGGGGCAGGATTTGAACCTGCGGCCTTCGGGTTATGAGCCCGACGAGCTACCGGGCTGCTCCACCCCGCGTCAGTTAAATGGTGGAGGGTGAGGGGATCGAACCCCCGACCCTCTGCTTGTAAGGCAGATGCTCTCCCAGCTGAGCTAACCCTCCACGTCATAGGCGACTTTCATAATATATCATATATCTGGTCGCTTTGCAACACTTTTTTTAAAAAACCTTTGGTGACCCGTAGGGGATTCGAACCCCTGTTACCTCCGTGAAAGGGAGGTGTCTTAACCCCTTGACCAACGGGCCTTATGGCAGAGAGGAAGGGATTCGAACCCTCGAGACCCGGTTAGAGCCTACACGATTTCCAATCGTGCTCCTTCGACCACTCGGACACCTCTCTATATGGCTCCCCGAACAGGACTCGAACCTGTGACAACTCGATTAACAGTCGAGTGCTCTACCAACTGAGCTATCAGGGAACATTTCAAACCAAGGTTTTGCGCCTTGAAAACTGGATGCGAAAGGTGATGCAATGAATCTTTAGCTTGATTTAGGATAAGCCCTCGACCGATTAGTATTCGTCAGCTGCACGCATTGCTGCGCTTCCACCCCGAACCTATCCACCTCGTCGTCTACAAGGGGTCTTACATACTGGGAAATCTCATCTTGAGGGGGCTTCACGCTTAGATGCTTTCAGCGCTTATCCCGTCCGTACATAGCTACCCAGCGGTGCTCCTGGCGGAACAACTGGTACACCAGCGGTACGTCCATCCCGGTCCTCTCGTACTAAGGACAGCTCCTCTCAAATTTCCTACGCCCACGACAGATAGGGACCGAACTGTCTCACGACGTTCTGAACCCAGCTCGCGTACCGCTTTAATGGGCGAACAGCCCAACCCTTGGGACCTACTTCAGCCCCAGGATGCGATGAGCCGACATCGAGGTGCCAAACCTCCCCGTCGATGTGGACTCTTGGGGGAGATAAGCCTGTTATCCCCAGGGTAGCTTTTATCCGTTGAGCGATGGCCCTTCCATGCGGTACCACCGGATCACTAAGCCCGACTTTCGTCCCTGCTCGACTTGTTGGTCTCGCAGTCAAGCTCCCTTATGCCTTTGCACTCTCCGAATGATTTCCAACCATTCTGAGGGAACCTTTGGGCGCCTCCGTTACTTTTTAGGAGGCGACCGCCCCAGTCAAACTGCCCGCCTGACACGGTCCCCCTACCGGATTCACGGTAGCGGGTTAGAACTCCGATACGATCAGGGTGGTATCCCAACGTCGCCTCCACACAAGCTGGCGCTCATGCTTCCCAGGCTCCCACCTATCCTGTACAGATCGTACCAAAGTCCAATATCAAGCTGCAGTAAAGCTCCATGGGGTCTTTCCGTCTTGTCGCGGGTAACCTGCATCTTCACAGGTATTAAAATTTCACCGGATCTCTCGTTGAGACAGCGCCCAAGTCGTTACGCCATTCGTGCGGGTCAGAATTTACCTGACAAGGAATTTCGCTACCTTAGGACCGTTATAGTTACGGCCGCCGTTTACTGGGGCTTCGGTTCACAGCTTCGGGTTACCCCTAACCGCTCCCCTTAACCTTCCAGCACCGGGCAGGCGTCAGCCCGTATACTTCGCCTTGCGGCTTCGCACAGACCTGTGTTTTTGCTAAACAGTCGCTTGGGCCTTTTCACTGCGGCCCCTCGGGCTATTCACCCTACCGAGGCACCCCTTCTCCCGAAGTTACGGGGTCATTTTGCCGAGTTCCTTAACGAGAGTTACTCCGCGCGCCTTAGCATGCTCTGCTCGCCTACCTGTGTCGGTTTGCGGTACGGGCACCTTCACCTGGCTAGAGGCTTTTCTCGGCAGCCGGAGATCATGACCTTCGGTACTCTAAATTTCCCTCCCCATCACAGCCTAGCCTTTCGATGTGCGGATTTGCCTACACATCAGCCTCACTGCTTGGACGGACTATTCCATCAGTCCGCGTCACTACCCTTCTGCGTCACCCCATTGCTCATAACGGTTTACGGTGGTACAGGAATTTCAACCTGTTGTCCTTCCACTACGCCTTTCGGCCTCGCGTTAGGTCCCGACTTACCCTGAGCGGACGAGCCTTCCTCAGGAAACCTTAGGCTTTCGGCGGACAAGATTCTCACTTGTCTTTTCGTTACTCATACCGGCATTCTCACTTGTATACTGTCCACCAGTCCTTACGGTCTGACTTCAACCTATATACAACGCTCCCCTACCCCTAACACTTCTTAAAAGTGTAAGCCATAGCTTCGGTGGTGTGTTTAGCCCCGTTACATTTTCGGCGCAGAGTCACTCGACCAGTGAGCTATTACGCACTCTTTAAATGATGGCTGCTTCTAAGCCAACATCCTGGTTGTCTTTGCAACTCCACATCCTTTCCCACTTAACACACACTTGGGGACCTTAGCTGATGATCTGGGCTGTTTCCCTTTTGACAATGGATCTTAGCACTCACTGTCTGACTCCCGGTAAACATATCTATGGCATTCGGAGTTTGACTAGACTTGGTAACCCTTGGCGGGCCCCGCATCCAATCAGTGCTCTACCTCCATGATACTCTATACCGAGGCTAGCCCTAAAGCTATTTCGGGGAGAACCAGCTATCTCCGAGTTCGATTGGAATTTCTCCGCTACCCCACCTCATCCCCGAATTTTTCAACATTCGTGGGTTCGGGCCTCCAGTGCGTGTTACCGCACCTTCACCCTGGACAGGGGTAGATCACACGGTTTCGGGTCTACGACCACATACTCATTCGCCCTATTCAGACTCGCTTTCGCTGCGGCTCCACCTCTTCGGCTTAACCTTGCATGGGATCGTAACTCGCCGGTTCATTCTACAAAAGGCACGCCATCACCCCTTAAACGGGCTCTGACTTCTTGTAAGCGCACGGTTTCAGGTTCTTTTTCACTCCGCTCCCGCGGTGCTTTTCACCTTTCCCTCACGGTACTGCTTCACTATCGGTCACTAGGGAGTATTTAGCCTTGGCAGATGGTCCTGCCGGATTCCCACGGGGTTCCTCGTGTCCCGCGGTACTCAGGATCCGTCTCGGAGGGTGCTGACTTTCGGTTACAGGGCTTTTACCTCATCTTGCGGGCCTTTCCAGACCTCTTCGCCTACCCAACACCTTTGTAACTCCATGTGAGACGTCCTACAACCCCAAGAAGCAAGCTCCTTGGTTTGGGCTGTTCCGCTTTCGCTCGCCGCTACTGACGGAATCACTTTTGTTTTCTCTTCCTCAGGGTACTTAGATGTTTCAGTTCCCCTGGTTTGCCTCCCTCTGACCTATGTATTCAGTCAGCGGTGACTGCCCATTACGACAGCCGGGTTTCCCCATTCGGACACCCCCGGATCAAAGCTTGCTTACAGCTCCCCGAGGCAGTTTCGTTGTTCGCCACGTCCTTCTTCGGCTCCTAGTGCCTAGGCATCCTCCGTGCGCTCTTATTAGCTTAACCTTGCATTTTTCCGAAGGAAAAGTGCATTGTTTGCGTTTTTCGTTCGAAAAGACGCTTCCGAAGAAGTTCTTCATCTATGAAAGACGCGATTTATTACAGCTAAA